>CALWGE010000019.1 GCA_944378225.1 uncultured Merdimonas sp. | reverse complement strand
AATTATAATTGTCTGACAATGATGATTTTAAGGAAGTGCCGCGCCAATTATGAGGAATTGACCTCGCTCATAAACAGCCGTGCAGATGACGAAGGCGGATTATGACAAATATGACTATATCATTGGCATGGACGGCTGGAACCGGCGGAATATGATGCGGATTCTGGGGGCAGACCCGGAAGGGAAGGTGTCGCTGCTGCTGGATTTTACGGAGCGCCCCGGAGACATTGCGGACCCCTGGTACACGGGGAATTTTGATGTGACCTATGAGGATGTGAAGGAGGGCTGCGAGGGTCTTCTGGACCATATTCTGAATGCTGACGCGGGCAGGCTGAAACCGGGAAAGTATTATGAATAATGAATAAAAATTATTTGTAAAAAGCACTATTTTCATATAAATTCACTGAAAATAGAATTGAACATCCAAATAAAAAGATCTATAATGAAACCAAAGCTCGATATTTTCAGACATATTTTAAGGAAATGGGGGAAATGTATGGATCTTTTGAAGCTGGTGTACACAGTCTCGTTTCTTACAGTAGTAATTGCTTTTGCGTATGCGGTCTATCTGCATTTCTGGGTGAAGCGGCAGCCTGCGGAAAACGCGAGGATCCGGGAGGTTTCCGGGTTGATTCATGCGGGCGCCAATACCTTTATGCGCAAAGAATATTTTGTTCTGGCCAGATTCGCCGGAATTGCGGCGATTCTGATTCTGATTTTTCTGCCCGGTCCCATCTGGAACGGGAATGCCCTTGAGAATATTTCCATGGCGGCGGCCTATCTGGCAGGAACGGTTCTGTCCGCCATTGCGGGAAAAATCGGTATCCTGGTAGCGACCCATGCCAATTCCCGGGCGGCAGAAGGCGCGCAGAGGGGGCTGAAGCCGGCCTTCCTGATTGGTTTCCGGGGCGGCGCTGTCATGGGCCTTTCGGTAGTGGGGTTCTGTCTGCTGGGTGTCATGGCAGTGCTGATGATTACGGCGGATGCCTCGGTTCTTCTGGGCTTTTCCTTTGGCGCCAGTTCTCTGGCCCTCTTTGCCAAGGCAGGCGGCGGTATTTTCACCAAGACAGCGGACGTGGCTGCGGACCTGACGGGTAAGGTGGAGCTTGGAATTCCGGAGGATGACCCGCGCAATCCGGCTGTCATCGCGGACAACGTGGGTGACAATGTGGGCGATGTAGCCGGCATGGGCGCAGATCTCTTCGATTCCAATGTGGCGGCCATGGCTTCGGCGCTTGTAATGGCGCAGGCTCTGGACGGCGGCGTGGGTGCCAATGCGGCGATGGTATTCTGCTATGCAGCCATTGGTCTGCTGGCTTCCATCATCGGAATTGCCTGCGCCCGTGTGGGAAAGAACGGCAATCCCACCCGTGCTCTGAATTCTTCTACCTATTCTACTACGATTCTTTTTATTCTGCTGACTGCGGCTGCCACCGCGTTCCTGGACGGTTTTGAGTGGCGGATCTGGGGCGCTTCCTCGGTAGGCCTTCTGGTGGGCGTGGTCATCGGCATTACGACGGACTATTTTACGGATGACACCAAACCTGTTGTACGCAAGGTGGCCCATGCGTCTCAGTCCGGCCCGGCGTTCACTGTGTTGTCCGGTATTTCCTATGGTTTCATTTCCTCGCTTCCTGCCATGGTAGGCATCGCTGTTTCCGCGCTGACGGCTTATAAGCTGTGCGAACCTCTGGGAGAGGGTTATGCCCTCTTTGGAATTGCCATGGCGGCGGTGGGTATGCTCTCCATCGTGGGCATGATTATCAGCAACGACGCTTATGGTCCCATTGTGGACAATGCAAGAGGTCTGGCGGAGATGGGAGGCCTGGGAGAAGAGACTATCCGGGTAGCGGACGAGCTGGACAGCGCCGGAAATACGGTGAAGGCTGTAACCAAGGGCTTTTCCATCGGAGCGGCCGGCCTGACGGTGATTTCCCTTCTGGGCGCCTATATGTCGGAGGTCAATGTATCCCTGGCAGTCCAGGGGAAGGAACTGATTACGGGATTTGATATTATGGATCCCACGGTGTTTTTCGGAATTCTCATCGGAGCCTCCGTTCCCGCCGTGTTCTCGGCCATGCTGATGCTGGGCGTGGATAAGAACGCTCAGAAGATGGTTCAGGAAATCCGCCGCCAGTTCAGGGAAATCGCCGGACTGAAGGAAGGAAAGGAAGGCGTGAAAGCAGATTACGATACCTGCATCAATATCGCGACGGAAGGCGCTCTGCAGGAGCTGATCCCTGCGGGGCTTCTGGCCATCCTTGCCACAGTTCTTGTAGGCTTTATCGGCGGTCCTCTGGCTGTGGGCGGTTTCCTGCTTGGCAATATCGTCAGCGGACTTCTGCTTGCCCTGTTTATGTCCAACGCAGGCGGTCTCTGGGATAACGCGAAGAAATATATCGAGGCGGGAAATGAAGGCGGAAAGGGATCCGAGGCCCATAAGGCGGCGGTCACAGGTGATACGGTAGGTGATCCCTTCAAGGATACGGCCGGTCCTTCCATCAATACTCAGATTACGGTGGTGTCTCTGGTAGCCTCGCTTTTGTCCTCTCTGTTCGCAGCCTTTTCACTGTTTGGATAAGCGGATGGATATCAGAAAATGAAATACTGAAGAAATAGAAAGAAAGAGCGTTCTCCGGGGAGAAAGATACTGCCCGGGGTACGCTCTTTCACTTTGCTCAGAGAATGGATGAACTATGGTTTCCGGGAACTTTCAAAGGCAAGAATACCTGCCTGTTCATTTACCCGGTATTCCAGGTCGAACAGTCTGCAGAAATCCTCGGCGGTTACGCCCACGCAGAAGGTGGCGTTCACATGGGAATCCTCCTCGCAGGTGACCCAGGAAACGGGAAGCTCCTTCCCGTTTTTTTCGATCCGGAGGCTTTCGATGGCGCCGTCTTCGTAGACGGCTTCCAGGCTCCAGCTGCTGTCATCAATGGTCCAGGAGCTTGTATAGCAGGAATTCTCGGAGGAAGCCCTGTAGGAGCCGCCCAGAGCTCTTACATATTCCCGGATAATTAAGGGAAAGCTGGTGGAGTCTGAGAGAAAGCCGATGTCCATAATCAGCATATAGGAATCCAGTTCGCTGCTGTACCAGCAGAACCGGTAATCATCTGTCGTCAGGCCGTAGGGACCATAGGGATTATCTTCGCTGTCGTAAAAAAGTTCCCGCCCGTCCAGGAGAATGGTATCCAGACGGGAGACATGTTTTCCTTTCAGATATTCTTCCGGGATTCCGTCAGACGGGATCTTTCCGTCCACGCTCATCTGGGCGTAGACGTCTGCCAGCCGGTCAAAGGTCTCTGCCTCTTCATTCTGCCCGGTTACCGCCATATCGGTCAGATTGACCCAGTCTTCATGGGCAGCGGCTGCTTCTTCCGAGGCCTGCCAGACTACATGGATGGAAGAGACAGGATTCTCCCGAAGAAAATCAGCATTGTTGTATGCAAGTTCCGGACGGTATATCTGGTCCGCGGCAAGCAGGGTGTCCACGGCGTCTTGGATGTCCTGAAATTCACTCAGGTAGTACCAGCCGTAATCAGACAGATAATGGCTGTCCTGCTCCAGCACCGCGCCTACCTGATCCCGATACTGATTCAAAACGGTATTTACATAGTCGCAGGAAAGGCTCCGGCTGTAGAAGGAGGTTACGGAAGCGTCTATCTGAATGGGAGACAGATAGCTGTTGGCGTGAAAGGTCAGATCCCGATTCAGGGTCCGGAATTCATACTCCATATTGTCAGGCGTTTCCTGGATGAGTTCTTTTCCCACCAGCTCGTAGGGCTCGGAGCAGACAGAATCCACATATTCCAGAACTTTTTCCTGCCCGTAGATATCAGCGTCTGCTGTCAGACAGCCGGACAGTCCGGCGCAGGCGACCGGAATAAGGCAGGCGGAAAACATCAGGGTAAATTTTTTCATAGGATGATTCCTCCGGAAGTCATTCTTCAGAATATCAGGATACTTTATTTTATCACAGTGAGACGGCGGTTTCCATCTTTGCTGCCTGTTTTGGTACGATTCTTAAGATTTGATGAATGTTGTTGACAAAATGATATTATATGACATATAGTATAAATATCTTATAATACTATATGATATATAATATTATATAAAGAAACAGCATGAACCGGTCCGGAGGGAAACAGGGATAAGATTTCCAGGGGACCGCGCTGAGAATAAGGAGAGGATTGCATGGTATTCAACACCGGAGCCGCGCTCCTGGATGCAATCGTGCTGGCTGTCGTATCTCATGACGCGGAAGGGACCTACGGGTATAAGATTACCCAGGATGTGAGACAGGCGATAGAAATATCAGAGTCTACACTGTATCCTGTTCTGCGAAGGCTTCAGAAAGATGGATGTCTGGAGACCTATGATATGGAATACGCGGGAAGAAACCGCAGATATTACCGGATTACCGAGGCGGGAACGGCCCAGCTCAATTTGTACACGGGTGAGTGGAAAATTTATTCTGAAAAAATATCGAGGCTGTTCGAGGGGAGTGAGAAACAATGAGCAGAAAAGAATTTATGGAAAGGCTGGAAAAGCTGCTGCGTGATATTTCCGACAGCGAGCGTGAAGAGGCCTTACAGTATTATAATGATTATTTTGATGATGCAGGAGCAGAAAACGAGGCAGAGGTTCTCAAAGAGCTGGTAAGTCCCGAGCAGGTGGCGCAGAAAATCAAGGCGGGTCTTTCGGATACGGATTCGGAATATTCCGAGCAGGGATACCGGGATGTACGGTTTGAACGTAAGGACGGAGAGCTGTCCGCAGGGGCATCTGCAGATTCATCCGCAGGCGGAAAACAGCCCAAGGCACGAAAGAAAGAGACGAATTTCTGGAAAGTACTGGCGATTATCCTGATCTGCATTCTGGTGGCGCCTGTGATTCTTCCCATTTTTCTGGGAATCTTCCTGGTAGTAATTGGCGTTGCTCTGGCACTGGTGGTATTCCTGGCAGGAATTCTGGTATCGGGTCTGGCTGTTCTGATATCCGGTATTTTTGTTATTGGAATAGGAATTGCGCAGATATTTGCAGCACCTGCCATAGGAATTGCCCTTACAGGCACAGGATGTATCCTGGCGGCGCTCGGCATTGTGCTTTCCGCCGTGATTCTGTGGTGCTGCATAAAGGCCGTGCCCTGGCTGATAAGGGGAATTGTGCGGATTATCAGCTATCCCTTCAGAAAGGCAGGTGCAAAATAATGAAAAGATTTATGAAATTCTGTCTGCTGCTGGCAGCGGCTCTGGGAGTCATTGGTGTGGCAGGTATCGGGATCGGCATGGCGATGGGAGCGAGGCCTGCCCAGTTTCTGAATCTGGCTCACTATGACGGAAGTATTTTCTGGTGGATGAAGAATGGAAATGAGCATCTGGAAGATCGGATGGAAAGCTGGTCAGACAATGTGGAAGACAATGTGGAGCAGTGGTCGGAAGATCTGGAAGATGATCTGGATGACTGGAGCAGCGGCTGGGGTCATCACTGGGAGGATGACTGGGAGCAGGGCGGTGCGCATCACGGCTGGGGCGGAGTGGCTGCCGGACAGCTGGCGGTTCCGTCCGGAGATGACATAGATTCTTTTGAAGACAGCTTTGCAGCTGAAAATGTGAAGCAGATCGAGATGGATCTGCATTATACCATTCTCCACATTACTTCCGGGGAAGAGAACAGTGATATCCTGGTGAAGGGACGCAATGCCCGCAGCTATTTCACAAGCTTTCTGGACGGTGATACCCTGTGCCTCAAAGATACCCGGACACATGCCCAATGTCAGAAAGACCAGGCTTTGGAACTGGAAGTGGTGATTCCTGCAAGACGGTTTCAGGAGGTGGAGCTGGATCTGGGAGCCTCGGACGCATCTGTAGATCAGCTTCTGGCAGACAGGATCAGCATTGACGTGGGAGCCGGAATGCTTACGGCCGGCCGGTTGGCCGCGGATGAACTGGAGCTGGACTGCGGAGTGGGAAGCGGTACAGTGGAGAGACTGGAGGCTGACGAAACGGCGGGACTGGACGTGGGGACAGGAAAGCTCATTGTGTCACAGCTCACGGGAGGCAATATGAATCTGGACTGTGGAGTGGGCTCTCTGACAGTCACTGTGCTGGGAAATGAGACTGACTATAATTACACAGTAGACTGCGGAATTGGTACAATACGTCTGGGTGACCGGAGTTATTCAGGACTGGCTCGCAGCGCGTCTGTGGATCATGGGGCAGATAAGACTGTGACGGCAGATTGTGGAATTGGTATGATTTCTCTGGATTTTGTACAGAAATGAAAAATTAACGGTTAAAAGGAGATGTTTTTATGGAAACGAAAAAGCTGTACCGTTCAGCGGTAAACAGAACTATCTGCGGCGTCTGCGGCGGAATCGGAGAGTATCTGAATATAGATCCGACAGTGATTCGCCTGATCTGGATTCTGGCAGCCCTTCCAAGCTGTGGAACGGCCCTTCTGGTATATATCATTGCGGCGGTTGTGATGCCGGAACAGCCGGGGAGATAAGGAGGACCGGAGATGAAGTTTTTATTTGCTTCGGATTCTTTTAAAGGAAGCCTGTCTTCCGGGCGGACAGCAGAGCTTCTGACACAGGCTGCCGAAGAAATTTTTCCGGGCTGCGAATGTGAAAGCCTGGAGGTGGCTGACGGCGGAGAGGGAACGGTGAAGGCTCTGCTTTCGGCGCTGAACGGACGCCGGATAAACGTCAGCGTCTGCGGACCCTTATGGGAGCAGCATACGGCCTGCTATGGAGCGCTTGACGAATACAGAGCGGTGATGGAGATGGCTGAGGCGTCAGGTCTTCCCCTTGTACCGGAAGCGTTTCGGGACCCGCGGAACACTACGACCTACGGAACGGGAGAAATGATTCGAGATGCTCTGGAACGGGGATTCCGGGATATTTCCATCGCCATCGGGGGTTCGGCTACAAATGACGGCGGGATTGGCTGCATGCGTGCTCTGGGAGTACGGTTCCTGGATGAAAACGGAGAAGAGCTGTCCGGATGCGGCGGGGATCTGATAAAAATACGCGCCATGGACTGCTCCGGCCTGGATCCCAGAATCCGCGAGGCCCGTTTTACGGTGATGTGTGATGTAACCAATCCCCTGTGCGGGGAGAACGGAGCTACGTATACCTTCGGGAAACAGAAAGGCGGAACGCCGGAGATTCTTGCGGAGCTGGAGGCGGGGATGCAGAATTACCGGGAGCTGCTCCGGAAAGAATCTGGAATGGATATGGACCAGATTCCGGGCGCAGGTGCGGCCGGCGGACTGGGAGCGGCTCTGATGGCCTTTCTGAACGCGGAACCGAAATCGGGCATTGAGACGGTGCTGGATCTTCTTGAATTTGACAGAAAGCTGGAAGGAGTCTCCCTGGTGGTTACGGGAGAGGGCCGGGCGGACTGGCAGTCTGCCTTCGGCAAGGTAATGCAGGGAGTGGGCCGGCACTGCCGCAGCAGAGGAGTTCCGGCCGTGGCCATCGTGGGCAGCATGGGAGACGGGGCGGAACAGATTTTTGACTGCGGTATAGAATCCATGCTTACTACGGTAAACGGAATCATGCCGCTGGAAGAAGCTCTTGACCGGGCGGAGGAGCTGTATCTGGGAGCGGCCAGACGTCTGTTCCGGATACTTCGGGCAGCCGGAAAGATGGCCGGGCGGACCGTTATCTGACAGACACGGTATGCTGTGCCGCTTTTCAGGATGTTCGCTTATTCTGGAAGTAACTTTCCCGGATACCGTAGTATAAATTTACAGAATACTTGTTATCTGTGTCCAGACAAAAGGCAGAGCCCTCCGGCTCCAGTTCGGGATGTATCTTCATCCACTGCTCCAACTCTTGTATTTTTTCTGCCAGAGGATGATACTGAGGCGTCTGTGAAAACAGAGTGTACATAGCCTGACAGATATCTGAAGGACGTTTGGTATATAGCTTGTATTTCTTCCAGCCGCTTTTCATGATATCCAGCCCTGTCATCCACAGATGGCAGGAACAGTTTTTCAGGAGAAAACCTGTCTGCTCAGCCAGCAGCCTGTACGGAGTCCCGGACAGGCTGCTTAGATATTCCAGATAATAACTGTCGTCATACCAGATATCTGAAGTCAGGATATCCGGGTTTTTACAGAATCGGTTAATCCAGTGAAATTTCAACATCTCAGAGTCATGAGCCCCTTCATAGAGAAAGCCGATAAAATACAGAGACGCATACAGATAGCCGGACAGTTCTGTGATGGGCATGCGGGAAAGACTGCGGATAAGAGTTTCATTTTCATGAAAAGCAGATTCATTTCCGGACAGAAATGAAAACAGCTGTTCCATATTTCCGTCTGTCCTGTTTCGGATTCGAATATCAGACTGATACTTCCGCGCGCGACCCGCATGTTCTACGGTTTCTATATATTCGGCCAGTCCTGTTTCCTTCAGCCAGGAAACAGATTTGTGTTCAAAAGGCGGCCTGCAGTGATCGCTCCAGTATATTTTAAAGCGGCAGGGCTCCTGGCTGTCTGCATCCAGACACACACCGATGTAGTCTATGTTATGAAATTCGAAAGAGTGGGAAAGCCCGGCAAGGAATTTCTGATAAGACGCTTCAATTTCTTTCATCTAAGTTCCCCTTTTACATGTTTTGATTCATATTCAGAGCAGATGACTTTCCGCCACTGCTTTTAATGCGGCGCGCATTTCTTTTGCGGAACGGAATCTGGCGGCAGGATCAGCCAGGACTGCTTTGCGGGCGATTTGCGCCAGTTCAGCAATGGCCGGACGCTGACGGTCAGAAAAGGACATACCCAGTCCGGTAGCGGCGCATGAAAGATCGGCTGCATAAACGGCCGCCGCAGGCAGGGGCGGATTTTCGCCCCGGAGGCGGCGAAGCAGAGCAAGATTGCGATCCTGCGGTGTAAATAATCCCGGATATTGTGGGAGAAATGGAATTCTGTTATCATTCAGCAGCCGGTACAGTATGATGCCCAGGGCATATAAATCTCCTGCATAATCAGCAGGGCTTCCGGCATAAATTTCCGGTGACATGTGCGTCAGGGTTCCTGCCCGCCCCTTTTCTTCTGTGGGACGTTCCATATAGTGCGCGAATCCGAAATCTCCCAGTTTGAAAGCGCCGGTTTCTTTTTGCCAGAAAATATTTTCCGGTTTTACATCGCGGTGTACGATCCGGGCCTGCCTGCAGGCATCGAGGGCGGAACACAGATCCATTCCCACCCGGCAGATTTCTGCCGGAGAAAAAAGGTCTTCTGTCATCCGGTCAATGAAGGGCGTCAGCAGTTCCATGCGGATGAAAACCATCCAGCCGGAGACAGAATCTGAAGTGGCATCCTGACCTTGCCCGGAAATTTCCCGGCTCAGCGAATCTTCCAGATGTACAATATTGGGGCAGCCGGACAGCTGTTTCATCATATCTATTTCCTGCATGGTCTCATCAAGAACTGCCCGGAAAAAGTAGCGGATACAACCGGCATCCATACCCTGGGCCCGGGCGTAGCGGAAGTTGCCGGTATCAGCAGAGATGGTAATCTGTTTCAGCGCGGCGTATTCCACTCCTTCCGGGGTGCTGCGGCGGATACGGCTTACGGTTCCCGCAGAGCCCTGCCCGATGGGCTCTTCCGGAAACCATTCATCCCAGAGAGGAAAACAGGAAGCTGTAAATTCCGACATCATGGCCGCAGCGTCTGAACAGCTTTTACATTCCGCAGAAACTTCAGTTCAGCTCCCTCATCTTTAAAAGTTTTTCTGCCGCACCGGTACAGACGATACTGAAACATGGCGTTTGCCAGAAAATGCACTTTCATCATACGACAGTAATCCTCGGAAATGTGATAGACGTTTCCTGAATTCCCGAAATTGATGCCGTAGCAGGTGGGACAGTTGCCGATCAGCGGACAATTCCGGCATTTCTCGTCATTTTCCTCCAGGCGGAGCGGACAGGAAAAATCAAGCTTCCGGGAGGCTTCAGCCTTTTCTTTTCCAATGCACAGAGGGGCAAAGGCATGACAGGGATAGGCGATACCGTCCGTGTCGTAGGAACGCATCATAGGCCCCACGCCGCAAAAGCGTTTCGGATGATTGGTCCCCGGGGTGAGATCTTCGATACCGGCCCGGAGTATGGTGGAAACAGGGATTTCCGGATGACTCAGATAATACTCGGAAAGGACGCCAAGCTGTTCTGCCAGAATATCTGCACATTCTTCCGGCCAGGGAATGCCCTCTCCCAGATTGCAGGACACCTCAAAGCCTTGCTGGTGAAGAAACATGACACCTTCTGCCAGATGGGGAAGAGTCTGGCTGGTGGCGGTCATTTTGGCAAAAGGAAAATACTTCAGGAAGAAGTCTTTATCAATCCTGTCATAAGAGTCAGAACGGTTTTTATTATGCATTTCGGGCGTGCCATCCATACTCAGATAGACTTCCATCGTGTCATAATTCTCAATCAGCCAGTCCTGAATTTCATCATGAACCAGTGTGCCGTTTGTGGTTGTGAATCCGTGCCAGCCCTTCTCCCAGCTCCGGCTGTTCAAAAAAGCATGGATTGCTTTTATCTTTTCAAATTCCAGGTAAGGTTCTCCGCCGAAATAATAAACGCAGACAAAATCAGAGCCGTCATCGGCTGTCATTTCCCGTTCTACAATATCAAGAGCCGTCTGAAGAGACATTTCTTTGGTTTCCTTGTTGTGTTCATAGCAGTAGGTGCAGCGGAGATTGCACTGATTAGTCAGGGTCAGTATAATGATTTTTGTGCCGGGTTTTCCCATAAATCTGTCCAGATTTTTTCTCATAATGTTTTTTCTCCGATCATGATGATTATTGATTCTGTGGGGATAAGATTTACAGAATGTAAGTATGGTTTGCTGAAGCAGTCAGGAAACGCCGGCCGCTGCCGGCCGGCGCTTTTTGAAGATTACCCGTGAAATTTCAGCGATTCCAGAGAGGGATATTTTAATCCCATGCCTGGCAGTGTCCTGTAGCGCAGCCGCTGAAATTCATTTCTCCTGAATGTTCTTCTGATACAGTCACACCCTGAGAAGCAAGATCTTCCATTCTGCCTGTAAGAACATTCATTTCTTCTTCATTAAGATAAATCTTATTCATACCAGAATCCTCCTTACTTATTAATGGTAAGTATAAATTAGCACTGCTCTGAGAAGGTCTCAACAGAGTAAAGTTTAACAATTTAAAAAGAGAACACATATCGCTGTTGCAGATAAGAAAGCGGTTGCGCCTGCAGGGGAACTTTGCTATACTGAAAAGCAGCAAAATTGCGTGGTTTGAGGCGTGATAAGCCTTGCATACCGGCGCTGCAGCTAATTTTGAAAAGAAAGAGGTGGGAAAATGGTAGAACTGGATCAGTTTAAATATACGCTGAACGGCTATCAGGGACCATTGGTGGAATTGAGGGATTCACTTTGACCTGGCTAACAAGGCAAGGAGAATCGAAGAATTAGAAAGAGAAATGGAAGCTCCAGGCTACTGGGATGACCCGGAAAAATCCCAGGAGGGCATGAAAGAGCTTAAAAATCTGAAGGATGAAGCGGAAGATTACGCAGCCCTGCAGCAGCAGTACGAGGACATCGAGACGCTGATTGAGATGGGCAACGAGGAGAATGATCCGTCTCTGGTGCCGGAAGTGCAGCAGGAGCTGGAAAGCTTTGCAGAAAAGCTGGATGCTATGACGATCAAGACTCTGCTTTCCGGAGAGTATGACAGAAATAATGCAATCCTCAAGCTGAACGCAGGCGCCGGCGGTACGGAGAGCTGCGACTGGGCAGGCATGCTGTACCGGATGTACACACGATGGGCTGAGCACAAAGGATTTTCCGTGGAAGTTCTGGACTATCTGGATGGCGACGAGGCAGGCATCAAGTCTGTAACTTTCCAGGTCAATGGAGAGAATGCCTATGGCTATCTGAAATCAGAGAAAGGCGTACACCGTCTGGTCCGCATTTCCCCGTTCAATGCCCAGGGTAAGCGGCAGACTTCCTTTGTATCTCTGGATGTTATGCCGGAGATTAACGATAACATTGACATTGAGATCCGCGATGAGGATTTGCGTATTGACACCTACCGTTCCAGCGGTGCCGGCGGTCAGCACATCAATAAGACTTCGTCAGCTATTCGAATCACCCATCTGCCCACAGGAATCGTGGTGCAGTGCCAGAATGAACGCTCCCAGTTCCAGAATAAGGACAAGGCTATGCAGATGCTGAAAGCGAAGCTGTATCTTCTGCAGCAGCAGAAGAATTCCGAGAAGCTTTCGGATATCCGCGGAGAGGTTAAGGAAATCGGCTGGGGAAATCAGATCCGTTCCTATGTTATGCAGCCCTATACGCTGGTAAAGGATCATCGTACCGGTCAGGAAATCAGCAATGTAAACGGCGTTCTCGACGGCAATCTCGATCCTTTCATTAACGCATATCTGAAATGGATTACCGTTAAAACGGAGGAAGATGCATAATTTCAGATTTCAGAAGACCGCATGAAAATCGGATTTGAATGAGATGAATTTGGGTTTTCTTTATATCCGGATGTCCGGCTATCTGCGAACAGCTGCAGGATTCTGGCAGACTTCAGTCTGGCCGGAAGCCTGCAGCTGTTCGTGAATGGTTCAGACGCCGGGGAGAAGAAAAGCTCAATTGTCCGTTTGAAATCGCATTTTATACTTGCAAAGTCGCTTTAAATGTGCTACTATCTTTCGTGTGAATCCACACAGGGAGCACAAATGTTTTTGAAGGACGAACACGGAGGAGTGAAATGTCAGAAAAAAGCAAGTATTTTGTGGTAAAGCAAAAGGCTGTGCCGGAAGTGCTTCTGAAAGTAGTGGAAGCCAAGCGTCTGCTGGAATCGTCAAAGGTTATGACGGTTCAGGAAGCTGCGGAGCAGGTGGGAATCAGCCGGAGTTCCTTTTACAAATATAAAGATGATATTTTTCCTTTTCATGACAACTCCAAAGGGAAAAGTATCACTTTTATTTTGCAGATGGACGATCAGCCGGGTCTGCTTTCCATGGTACTGCAGACAATTGCGGAGTATAAGGGAAATGTCCTGACAATTCATCAGACGATCCCCATTAACGGCGTGGCGTCGCTGACGCTGACCGTGGATCTGCTTCCGATCACGAAGGATGTATCTTCCATGATTGAACAGATCGAAAGCCAGCAGGGTATTCATTATCTGAAAATACTGGCGCAGGAATGAGAAAGATAAAGGAGCGAGGGTGAGATGGTTCAGATTGCAGTGATGGGCTACGGAACCGTAGGTTCCGGGGTGGTAGAAGTGCTTAATACCAACCAGGCCAGCATCAATAAGCGTGCGGGCGACGAGATTCACATTAAATATGTGCTGGATCTGCGGGAATTTCCGGGAGATCCGGTGGAATCAAAGCTCATTCATGATTTCGAGACGATTGTAAATGATCCGGAAATCAAGATTGTGGTTGAGGTGATGGGAGGCGTAGAGCCGGCCTATACTTTTACGAAGCGCTGTCTGGAAGCAGGCAAGAGCGTATGTACCTCCAATAAGGAGCTGGTGGCCCGTCACGGGGCGGAGCTTCTGGAGATTGCCAGAGAGAGAAACC
Source organism: uncultured Merdimonas sp. (assembly GCA_944378225.1). Lineage (GTDB taxonomy): Bacteria > Bacillota > Clostridia > Lachnospirales > Lachnospiraceae > Laedolimicola. The sequence continues at coordinate 30,205 of CALWGE010000019.1, read as the reverse complement.
TGAATTATCTCTTTGAGGCAAGCGTAGGAGGCGGAATTCCGATTATCCGGCCTTTGAATTCTTCTCTGACAGCAGATGAGATTACAGAGATTACCGGTATTCTGAATGGAACGACAAACTACATCCTGACGAAAATGAGCTACGGCGGAACGGATTTTGATACGGCTCTTAAGACAGCTCAGGAAAAGGGCTATGCAGAACGTAATCCGGAAGCGGACGTAGAGGGCTATGACGCCTGCCGCAAGATTGCGATTCTGACTTCGCTGGTCAGCGGCCGTCAGGTGGATTTTGAAGATATTTATACAGAAGGTATTACGAAGATTACGGCAGAAGATATCAAGTATGCCAAAAAGATGGGACGGGCTGTGAAGCTGCTGGCCATGAGCAAGAAGGAAGATGGCAAGTTCTTTGCCATGGTGGCCCCCTTCCTGATTAACGAAATGCATCCGCTTTACAGCGTGAACGGCGTATTTAACGCTATTTTCGCTAAGGGCAATGTGCTGGGCGACGTGATGTTTTATGGTAGCGGAGCAGGTAAGCTGCCCACCGCAAGCGCCGTAGTGGCCGACGTGGTGGATGCGGCCAAGCATCTGCACCGCAGCATAATGACTTTCTGGAGCACCAAGAAGCTGGAGCTGACAGACATCAGCAATGCGAGGAGACGTTTCTTTGTGCGGGCCAAAGGCGACAGCCAGACAGATGCCATTGCCATGGCAGAGCTGTTCGGGCCGATTGAGCTGGTGAATGTGGATCTGGAAGGCGAGTATGGATTTATTACCGGAAAACTTACGGAAGCCGAGTATAAGGAGCGGGCGGCAAAGACAGACGCGATTATTCATATGATCCGCGTGGAAGGCTAGGCGCAGTATGAAATATGTGATTGTACTTGGGGACGGCATGGCGGATGAGCCCATCGAGGCTCTGGGAGGCCTTACGCCGCTGGAATATGCAAAGACGCCGGCGCTGGATGCTATGGCGCCGGTTTCTGAAACCGGTCTGGCACAGACCATTCCGGAGGGAATGAGTCCGGGAAGCGATACGGCGAATCTCTCCGTGCTGGGTTACGATCCGAAGCAGTATTACACGGGACGTTCGCCTCTGGAGGCTCTGAGTATCGGTGTGGATATGAAATCTGACGATGTGGCTCTGCGGACGAATCTGATTACGGTGTCTGACGGAGATGAGCCCTATGAGGAGAAGTTGATTCTTGATCACAGTTCCAGTGAAATCAGTACAGAGGATGCGGCAGTCCTGCTGGATGCGGTCCGGGCGGAGCTGGAGGATGAAATTTATCATTTTTATGTGGGAACCAGCTACCGGCATCTGCTGATCTGGGAGAAAGGAAGCGTGGTACCCCTCACTCCGCCTCATGATGTACTGGGACAGAAGGTGGGAGACCATCTGCCGGCAGATGAAACTCTGCGCCGGATGCAGAAGAGAAGCTACGAAATTCTTTCCCGGCATCCCATTAATCTGGAGCGGAAGAAGAAGGGACTGAATCCGGCGAATTCCTGCTGGTTCTGGGGAGCAGGTACCCGGCCGGCTCTTACCTCTTTTGAGGAGAAGAACCGGAAAAGGGGCGCCATGATTTCAGCGGTGGATCTGCTGAAAGGAATTGCAGTGGGAGCCGGCATGAAAAATATCCAGGTGGAGGGTGCCAACGGGCAGCTTCATACCAATTACGAAGGGAAGGCTCAGGCGGCCGCCGATGCCCTTCTGAAAGAGGGATATGATTTTGTCTATGTCCATGTGGAAGCTCCTGACGAGATGGGCCATCAGGGAAGCTGGGAGAGGAAGGTTCAGGCTATCGAGTACCTGGATCAGCGCCTGATAGGGCCGCTGAAGCAGGATCTGGACGATTCCGGAGAGCCTTACCGGATGATGGTGCTTCCGGATCATCCCACACCCGTACGGGTAAGGACACATACAGGCGAACCGGTACCTTTCCTGATTTATGACAGCAGGAAGACCTGCAGCGGACCGTCCGCGTACAGTGAGAAGTCGGGCCGGGAGAGCGGTTTACTGATATCCCGGGGCTGCGTACTTATAGACCGGCTTTTTGAGAAGAACATCATGTAACAGAAAAATGAGGAGAATAAATCTATGCTGATTGTGAAAAAGTTTGGCGGAACCTCCGTAGGCGACAAGGAGCGCATTTTCAATGTAGCAAGAAGATGTGCGGAGGATTTTAAGAAGGGCCACGACGTAATTGTAGTCCTTTCCGCAATGGGAAAAACCACAGATGAACTGATCGCGAAGGCGAAGGAAATTAATCCGAATCCGCCTAAGCGGGAACTGGATATGCTGGTAACCACAGGTGAGCAGGTATCCGTAGCGCTGATGGCCATGGCCTTTGATACGATGGATATTCCGGCAGTATCCCTGAACGCATTTCAGGTAGCGATGCATACCACCCGGGTACATGGCAACGCGAGACTGAAGCGTATTGATACAGATCGTATCATGCATGAGCTGGAGCACCGGCGTATTGTCATCGTTACCGGTTTCCAGGGCGTCAACAAATATGATAACTACACAACTTTGGGACGCGGCGGTTCCGATACCACAGCAGTAGCTCTGGCAGCGGCTCTTCACGCAGACGAGTGTGAGATTTATACTGATGTGGACGGCGTATACACGGCAGACCCGAGAGTAGTGCCCAAGGCCCGCAAGCTGGATGAGATCACCTATGATGAGATGCTCGATCTGGCTACTCTGGGAGCCGGCGTACTTCACAACCGTTCAGTGGAGATGGCGAAAAAATACGGCGTACAGCTGGTAGTACGCTCAAGCTTAAATGATCATGAAGGAACAATCGTTAAGGAGGAAACAAGTGTGGAAAGAATGTTAATCAGCGGAGTGGCGCTGGACAGAAATACAGCCAGAATCTCAGTGATCGGACTGAAGGATGAGCCGGGGATGGCTTTCAGACTGTTTAATCTGCTGGCAAAGGAAAATATCAATGTAGATGTGATTCTGCAGTCTATCGGCCGTGAGAACAGCAAGGACATTTCCTTTACTGTATCCCGCGACGACGCAGATATGGCAGTGAAGCTGATTGAGGAAAATATGAGCCGCCTGGGCGGTAAGGGTATCTCCTGCCGCAAAGATGTGGCGAAGGTATCTATCGTAGGCGCCGGCATGATGTCCAACCCGGGCGTGGCTGCAAAGATGTTTGAGGCTTTGTTCAACAACAACATCAACATCAACATGATCTCCACTTCCGAGATCCGTGTGACAGTTCTGATTGACGAGCGTGATGCAGAGCGTGCGGTGAACGCTGTGCATGATGCTTTTGGCCTGGAAGAGTAAGCAGAGCAGGACAGAACAGAAAAAAACAGAGAAAACAGAAAAAACAGAGAAACCTTCAAATCCATGAGAAAGGCCATGGATTTGAAGGTTTTTGCTGTCTTGATAAAATAATTTTTCTATCTTGGTCCGGTGGTAGAGAAATGATAAGTATATCGATTCCCCGCATAATAGGTTTCTGTATATTCGAACAGAGACCCTGTTCCGATAATGCTGATATGACTGGCTTTGAGAAGGGCGCAGTTTTCCATTTGAAGAAGTTCCTGCTGCTTTTTTGTAGGAAGCAGTGCGTTAAAGGTGTAGTCTGTAGCCATAGGAACAATTTGATATGTTTCTTCCAAATACTGATAGAGAGAATGTTCCAGACAAGTTACATCTAGCGCTGGAAGATATTTACATGGAATATAGGTATAACTCAAGGCAGTACGGATATTGTCTATTGTACGTATCCGATGTATGAAATGTACCAGCTCATCATCCTCAAGTTTCAGAAGCCTGGCTGCCTCACCTGTGTCTTCTGCACGCAGAACCCGGTAGTCTACAAGAATTGCTCCGGGTTTTTTGTTAATAGAAAGAATATCTTTTGTAAAACTGGTAGGTATTTTTTTGCTAATATCTTTTAATATATTGATATCTAAGACAAAGCTGCCCTTTCCGGGAGTTCTGCTTATGTAATTCTGCGCCACCAATGTTGAGAGTGCTTTATTTACTGTCATTCTGCTTACGTGATATTTTTCGCATAATTGAGATTCTGTCATCAGCTGATCTCCGGGACGGAGAATTCCATTTTGAATCATTTCTATAATATCCTGCGCAATCTGCAAATAAACAGCCATGGAAGTTATCCCTTTCCTATACAAATTAACATATTATCTATACATATATTAAGACAATTGACTTGGAAATGTCAAGAATTATTGCTTGCCTTTTCCAAAATGCTTGTGCAAATTTCTTAAAAACCATACAAAAACCTATTGACAAAACGGAAAATGTATATTATTTTATAATTAAATGTATATACATTAAAGAAATGTGTAAGGAGGTTTTATGAATAACGTAGTTTTACTTACTCATGGAGAATTTTCAAAAGGAATTGCGCAGTCCTGCGAATTTATTCTCGGAAAAGTGGACAGTCTGAAAGCCCTCAGTATTTCCATGGATACGAGTATGATCCAGGCGGAAAAGATGCTGCAAGAGACGATTTGTTCATATGGAGAAGCGCCGGTTATTATTATTACGGATATTGCGGCAGGGAGTACTACACAGGCGGGATTACAGGTACTTACGCGTTATAAAAACGTTTATCTGGTCAGTGGACTGAACCTGGGTCTTCTGACTGAACTTTTGTTGACAGAACTACCGGATAATCGAGAGGAGTGTCTGAAGATACTCAGGGAAATTGTACAGCAGGCCAGAGAAACGATTACACTTGTAAACGATCTTGCGGATGGAGAGCCTGAGGCAGAACTGTCTGAAGAGGACGGCGAACTGTAAAGGAGAAAGATTATGATTACAATACTCAGAGTAGATGATCGGCTTTTGCACGGACAGGTGGCTGTTGCCTGGACAAATTATTATAAGGTGGATGTTATTCTTTTGGCAAATGACAAAATGATTACAGACAAGACTATGCAGACAGCTTTCCGGCTGGCCACTCCGCCAGGAATTACTCTTTCCATGAAATCGCTGGATGGTGCAATTGCGGTTATTAATAATCCGAAACATGCTTCTCGCAGAATCATGTTAATTACAAGAACAATGCAAGATGCGGAATATGTATGCGGAAAAACAGGCGAAGCCGTCAGAGAGATGCTGCTGGGCGGCCTTAAGAGCGGAGAAGGAAAAAAACAGATCGACATGAATTCTTATATGAGTGAAGACGACATGGCGGTGCTTGAACGTATGGAACAAAAAGGAATTACAGTTTTTATGCAGGCGGACCCTACTTCCAGGCGTCTTGACAGCAGTGAAATAAGGAAAAATTATAATAAATAAATCAGGAGGGAATCAACATGAGTGTAATACAGGCAGTATTGCTGGGGCTTCTTGGAGGTCTTGGAATCTGGGACAGCCGTGTGATGGGGTTGTGGATGTTTGAACGGCCGCTTCTTCTGGGACCTTTGGCTGGTTTGATACTGGGAGATTTACAGACAGGAATTATTCTTGGAGCTTCCTTGGAACTGGTTATGATGGGAGTGGTAGGAATCGGTTCGGCAACTCCACCTGATACCGTATCTGGCAGTATTCTGGCAACAGCCTTTGCTATTACATCCAATCTGGATGTAAGCGCGGCAGTGGCGCTGGCACTTCCCATTGCCACTTTGGGACAGCTGGTAGGAATTCTCGTGCGTACAGGAAATGCTTTCTTTGTCAGTAAGGCTGATAAAGCCGCTGAGAGAGGAGATTATTCAGGAATAGATCGCGCTTTGTGGGGTGGTGCGGCATTGTTTTTCGTAAGCTATTTCCTTTTGGTCTTTACGGGAGCGCTTCTGGGTTCCGCAGTCATCGGACAATTTGTGGATATGATTCCTGAAAGCGTATCAAATGGATTGTCTGTGGCCAGCGGTATGCTTCCGGCCCTTGGTATTGCAATTTTGATGCAGCTGCTTTTCAACAAAAAAAATGTGGCGTTCTTTTTTGTGGGCTGGGTTCTTACCGCTTTAATCGGTGTGGACACTGTGGGCGCGGCAGTTGTAGGAACTACAATAGCGTATATTATTTTTCAGTATGCGAAAGATGGAAAACCAGCTGCAGCTGTTTCTGCAGAGCAGGGGGAATTATCGGATGATCTGGGAGGTGAACTGTAATGGGAAATTTAAATCAGATAAACGGAACGGCTGAAGATTCTGTTATGACAAAAGAAATATTTAAAAAGACATTTTGGAGAACCTTTCCGCTTCAGGCATGTTTCTGTTATGAGCGTATGCAGAATGTGGGATTTGCTTATCAGATGATTCCTGCGCTGAAAAAATTATATCCAGATAAAAAAGATGCTTCTCAGGCTTTAAAGCGCCATCTGGCAATTTTTAATACAACTCCCTGTGTGGTCTCCTTTATTACAGGCGCGGCAATTGCCATGGAAGAAAAATTTAAAAAGGCCAGAGAAAACGGCGAAGAGTGTGATGAAGAATCTATCAACGCGGTAAAAACTGCTTTAATGGGGCCTCTGGCAGGTATCGGAGATTCGTTTTTCTGGGGGACATTGAGAATTATCGCAGCAGGTATCGGAGCGAGCCTGGCCGCTCAGGGAACGATTCTCGGACCGCTGGTATTCTTTCTGCTTTATAATATACCACATTTGCTGGTGCGGTATCAGGGACTTAAATTGGGGTATAAAAGCGGAGTCAGTTTTCTGGAGAATATGGCTCAGGGTGGAGTTATTGCATTGCTGACGGATGTAGCGAAAATTTTGGGACTTGTTGTGGTAGGATCCATGTGCGCGTCTATGGTGGCTTTGTCCACGCCGCTTGTCATTACTATTGACGGAGCAAGCGTTGTGCTTCAGGATGTGTTTGACAGTATTCTTCCCAACATTCTTCCGCTTGGCCTTACTTTTGCAATCTATAAATTATTACAGAAAGGAATTAAGACAACCACTGTCCTGTGGGGAATTATTCTCCTGGGTATTCTTGGATCTGTCATCGGTATTTTCTAATGAGCGAATCAAAAATGTACAGTTATATCTGTGAAACACCGGAGGTGCTTCGCAGTATTATAAACAATCGAAAAAAAATTACGGACGAATTTGTTACGTACATAACTGAAAAAGAAATTGAGCAAATCTATGTACTGGGATCTGGCACCAGCTATCATGCAGGACTTTCCGCCAAAAATTATCTGGAAGAGCTTCTCGGAATGAAAGTATTTGTGATGTATCCGACACAATTTGAACGTGGAGAAAAGGTGTTTAACAAAAAAACCCTGGTGATTGGCATGTCTCAAGGCGGTCAGAGCCTTTCCACGGTGGCGGGGCTGGATGCGGCAGCCAGACAGGGGCTCTATACAGCGGCAGTTTCCGAGAATCCAACAGCATTGATATTTGAACATGCGGATGTAAGAACGCGTATTGAAGTAGGCAATGAGCAATGTGGGGCTAAAACAAAAGGATATGCCGGAACTACAGTAACCCTGATGATGATGCTGACAGAGATGGCGTTAGCAAAAGGAATTGTGAGTCCGGAAAGAGCAGAAGCCTACTTTGCAAGAATGAACCATGTTATTGATAACCTGGGGGCTGTTGTCAAAGCTTCCACTGAGTGGTATGGAAGAATACGGGAAGAGTTTCTTCCTGCGAAAAGAATTATTGTGGTGGGATATGACGGGCTCTATGCGGATGTACTTGAGGGAGCGTTAAAGATACTGGAAACGGTCCGCCAGGGAGTCACAGGGTATGATATTGAAGAGTTCTTTCATGGTATTTACAACTCTGTGAATGAAGACGCGCATATTTTCTATTTAGCATCCAAAGGAGACTATAAGGCAAGAACGATTCGCCTGATTGATGTGTTGAAAGAATGGACTCCTCATAATTATCTGATTGGCTCACCGGAAGGAATTAAAGAGAACAGCAGTAAAAACTTAATATGCAGTTTTACAGAAGATCCTCTTTTTTCTGCCTGGGAATATATTATTCCGCTGCAGGTGGTGGCATGCCTTGCTCCACAGGATCTTGGTATTAATCCGGATATTCCCAAAGATCCCCTGTTCCATACCAAAGTGGGAAGTAAAGTGCTGGATGGCGTCCGGGATCATTACAAACTGGAACAGTAATTAGAATTTTTTGTGTTTGACTCCTTATATAATTAAAGAACCTAGAAATTCTCTGTCGGCATTCTTATGGGGCCGGCAGAGAATTTTTCACAAAGAAAACGAAGATAGAGCGAAGGAGAATTCAAGCGTGTGTAGAGGCAGTCATAATAATAAATATTATTCCATGTGCAGTGCTGTTTTTGCTTCTGCTTTGCTGCAGGCGTTTGCAATGCGTTTTTTTCTGATGCCGGCATCTTTGCTGCCCAGTGGATTTACTGGCGTCGCGACACTTCTGGAATATGCGGCAAAGGGAATAGGATTAAACTTTCCTGTTTCCGCAGGTGTTGTGGCTTTGAATGTTCCTGTGGCTGTTTTGTGCTGGAAACATGTGGGAAAAAAGTTTGTACTTTTTTCACTGATGCAGATTTTCCTGATGAGTATATTTTTGAATATCATCCCGTCGTTGAATCCCTTTGAAGATATTCTGCTGAATATTTGTTTCGGAGGAACTGTTTATGGGTTGTCAGCAGTTATAGCTTTACGGGGCAATGCATCAACGGGAGGAACGGATTTTATAGCGTTGTATATTTCAAATCGGCTGGGAAAATCCATATGGAAATATGTTTTTATCTTTAATACGGTAATGCTGTGTCTATTCGGTTATATGACTGGGTGGGAGAATGCCGGATATTCGATCTTGTTTCAGTTTATATCCACCAGGATGATAGATTCTTTTTACCATCGTTATAAGCGGGTAACATTACAAATCACCTCGGAACATGCAGAAAATATAACGGAGGCTTATGTTAATTTCTGCCGCCATGGGATTTCAGTTGTGGATGGATATGGCGGTTTCAGCAGGAAAAAGTTTAGTCTTCTTCATACGGTGGTATCGGCCTATGAAGTTCAAGATCTTGTAGCGGTTATCCGTAACGCAGACCCTGACTGTATTATTAATGTTCTCCCTACCGAAAACTTTTGGGGAGGATTTTATCAAAAACCACTGGAGTGATGAATATGAAAAAGAACATACTGCTGCTTTGCACTGGCGGAACCATTGCATCATCGAACGGATCCTGCGGGCTGGCTCCTGGACTTGACGGTGAAGATATTCTCGGATATATTCCTTCAGCAGAAGATTTTTGCCACATAGAAGTCCTTGAAATCTGTAAGATAGACAGTACGAATATGACCCCTGCTCACTGGCGTATCATCATGAATGCTGTAAAAGATAATTATGAAAAATATGATGGTTTTGTGATTCTGCACGGAACGGATACCATGGCCTATACGGTAGCGGCTCTTTCCTATATGATACAGAATTCCCGGAAGCCCATTGTCTTTACCGGTTCTCAGAAGCCAATTTCTCAGGATATTACAGATGCAAGGAAAAATCTTATTGACAGTGTTTTCTATGCCTGTGATGATCAATCCTGCGGGGTGACGGTGGTCTTTAATGGAATTGTTATAGCGGGCACCAGAGCAAAAAAAATAAGAGCGCATAGTTATGACGCATTTACCAGTGTGAATTTTCCTATTCTTGCTTCTGTTCATGACGGGCATCTCATTCGTTTTATTCCACAGGGGAACCTGTCGGGAGCTGTCCGGTTTCAGGAAGCCATGAATGACAGTATCGCTGTTTTAAAACTGATTCCGGGAAGCAGGCCGGGATTATTAGAATATTTATTTGAACATTATGATTGTCTGGTTATAGAGAGTTTTGGCTTGGGCGGAATTCCAGAGTCTATTAGAGAAGAATTTTACGCACAGATGCGGTATTGGGAATCCAGGGGAAAAGCAGTAGTCATTGCCACCCAGGTAATGAATGAAGGCAGCGATATGGAAGTCTATGAAGTGGGCCAGCAGGTAAAAAAAGATTTTCACCTGCTGGAGACCTATGACATGACGCTGGAAGCGGCCGTGACGAAAATGATGCATCTTATGGCGCTGTATCCCGGAGATAATGAGGCGGTACGTGAAAATTTCTATCATGCTGTAAATTATGATATTTTATACCGGCAATCAGTGGACGCCGGGCACAGGATGCAGGATTCCGTTCTCACTGTATGAATGCAACGTCCTTTATTTCCGGCTCCCGGATACTTCCGCTCAGTTCCAGATACACTTCTCCCATAGCCGTATGGAAATAGGGTTGAATCCATAAGAATCCCAGTCCAAAGGAGCCAAGCCCCAGAATGCACAGAGGCAGAAAACCGATCCAGAGCCGGAAAATTCGGCCGCGCTGTCCGCGCGTAAGCCGCCGACTGGTCTGCAGTGCTTCCCGGGCAGTACAGCCTGGCTTGTCAAGCAGTACATAGGTGGCCAGACAGTAGGGGAGAGCCAGGAAGACAGCCGGAACCAGAGCTGCAAGCGCGAGCAGAATGGTCATTCTGATATTGAAGAATAAATCAGCAGGCAGGTCTGCCGGATCAATCACCAGCGGAATATGCATGTAGAAATAAAGTGCAGGCACAAACCAGATAAGTGTGATCAGGTAACGGAATGCATAGGTCAGAATATAGGTATCCGCCTGGCTGCGAAAGGCAAAAAACAGAGCGCCCCGCTCCCGCAGAGGCTGTTTTCTGGACAGGGAATAAAGAAAACGGATTAATCCGGCCTCCAGAAGAGCGCTCAGCAGCAGGGTAATACCGTACAGAACCCAGTACAGAATCTGATTCAGCAGAACAGAAGAGGCGTACAGATCACTGGCGGTAACCAGCAGTGACAGTGCCGTAGTGAACAGAGTAAGGCTGATAGTCAGACTGACTGCCGGAGTATAATATCCGGTGAGGGAGGCGCGTGCCCGTCGTTTTATTTCTTTTGGTATAAGTTTCATAATGTTCCGCCTCCTGTGGTCAGAGAATTCATGTACTGATTTACAAAATCAGAAAGCGCCTTCTGAAGCGCATCCGGATCGAGGACTGTTTCGATACCAAACATCTGAACAGCCATATAAAAAGCCATGAGGCTTATGAGAATGAGCATCATATAAATCACAAGAGAAAAGATGGATGTGCCCAGTCCAACCATTGCCTGGGGAGAGAAACGATATCCGTTTCCTTTGGACAGATGCGCAAACAGGATGCCCATGTTGCAGCAAATCAGGCCTAAGGGAATGGCTGAAATTATGCCTGGGAGAAAGAAGAAACCGATGGAGATCACGGAAAAGATTCCCAGAAACTGAGAAGCAGCTGCCATGCGGTTAATATCCGGTTGCCTTCTATTAAAATCATTTCCATTGGGAAAGACAGTGTTTTGTTCCGGCATGGAATACCTCCTTAAAATTAGTAATAAACTTGTCCATATTCTTTTCCTATACTAACACAGGGCAGGGGGAAAGACAAATGCTTCTTGCGGTCAGGACGGTTTTTGCCTATAATGAAAAGAACAGGCTGAAAAAAGCAGACTGATTCAGAATGGAAGCAAAGGGCAGTCTGGCTGAAGGAGAGTATAATCTATGGATATTTTAAAGAAACTGACAGAAGAGCTGGATATCAGGCTCTGGCAGACAGAAGCAGCCGTAAAGCTGATCGATGAGGGAAATACGATCCCTTTTATTTCCCGTTACCGGAAAGAGGCTACGGGTTCTCTGAATGACGAAGTGCTGCGCAATCTGAATGAACGCCTGACATATCTGCGCGGTCTGGAGGATAAAAAAACACAGGTGCTGGGAAGCATTGAGGAACAGGGAAAACTTACAGAGGAACTGCGGGCGCAGATTCTGGCGGCGGAGACTCTGGTGGCAGTGGAGGATCTGTACCGTCCCTATCGGCCGAAACGGCGTACGAGAGCTACTATGGCGAAGGAAAAAGGGCTGGAGGGTCTTGCGGATGTAATCCGGCTTCAGATGACGAAGAAGCCGCTGGAAGAGGAGGCACAGGCCTATCTTTCGGAAGAAAAGGGAGTGCTGACGGTACAGGAAGCCATTGCGGGAGCCGGAGATATTCTGGCGGAAGCCATTTCGGATGAGGCAGATTACAGGACGTATATCCGAAAGGCGACCCTGGAGGAAGGACAGCTTTGTTCCGAGGCAAAAGATGAGAAGACAGAAAGCGTCTACGAGATGTATTATCATTATGAAGAGCCTGTAAAGAAAGCGGCAGGGCACAGAATTCTGGCGCTGAACCGGGGAGAAGCTGAAAAAGTTCTGACGGTGCGCGTGGAGGCTCCGGAGGAGCGGATTCTGCGTTACCTGGAGAAAAAGATTGTGACCCGGGATAATCCTTATACGACGCCGGTACTCCGGGAAGTTATGACGGACAGCTATCACCGCCTGATTGAGCCGTCCATTGAGCGGGAAATCCGCAGCGAGCTGACAGAAAAGGCAGAGGACGGAGCTATTCGTGTCTTTGGAAAGAATCTGGAGCAGCTGCTGATGCAGCCGCCCATTGCCGGACAGGTGGTTCTGGGCTGGGATCCGGCATTTCGGACGGGCTGCAAGCTGGCTGTGGTGGATGCTACGGGCAAGGTCCTGGATACTACCGTCATCTATCCCACGGCGCCGCAGAATAAGGTGACAGAGTCCAAGGCGGTACTGAAAAAGCTGATCCAGAAGTATGGGATTACGCTGATTTCTCTTGGAAACGGAACAGCATCCAGAGAATCCGAGCGTGTTATAGTGGAATTAATCAAGGAGCTTCCTGTTCCGGTAAAATATGTGATTGTAAGCGAGGCTGGAGCATCGGTTTATTCGGCCAGTAAGCTGGCCACAGAGGAATTCCCGAATTTTGACGTAGGTCAGAGAAGTGCGGCTTCCATAGCCAGACGGCTTCAGGATCCGCTGGCAGAGCTGGTGAAAATCGATCCCAAATCCATTGGAGTCGGTCAGTATCAGCATGATATGAACCAGAAAAAACTCAGCGAAGCCCTCTCAGGCGTAGTAGAGGACTGTGTGAATAAGGTGGGTGTAGATTTGAACACGGCTTCTGCTTCTCTGCTGGAGTACGTATCGGGAATCAGCAAAACGCTTGCAAAAAATATTGTAGCCTACCGGGAAGAAAACGGACGATTCCGGAATCGGCGACAGCTTTTAAAGGTGGCGAAGCTGGGACCCAAGGCTTTTGAGCAGTGTGCGGGCTTCCTGCGCATTACCGGAGGAGATAATCCGCTGGATGCCACCAGTGTTCATCCCGAATCCTATGAGGTTGCAGAGAAACTTCTGGATTCCATGGGTCTGTCCAGAGCAGAACTGGAAAAGGGCGGTATTCAGGGACTTTCCAGAAAGATAAGGGATTATGCAAAGCTTGCGCAGCAGCTTGATATCGGAGAGCCTACTCTCAGAGATATTGTAAAAGAGCTGGAGAAGCCGGGGAGGGATCCCCGCGATGAGATGCCCAGACCGATTCTGCGCACCGATGTGCTGGAAATGAAAGATTTGACACCGGGTATGGTACTGAAAGGTACGGTCCGCAATGTCATTGACTTCGGCGTATTTGTGGATATCGGCGTTCATCAGGACGGACTGGTACATATTTCCCAGATTACCGATCGATATATCAAACATCCGCTGGAAGTTTTAAGTGTGGGAGATGTGGTGGATGTGAAGGTGCTGAGCGTAGATTTGCAGAAAAAACGGATTGCTCTGACCATGAAAGGAATGTGAAACAGATTTTAAAAGAAAGGCCGGATTGAAAAATGGATTCAGTCCGGTCTTTCGGTATGTGTTCGTATGAGGGGCCGGGAAACACGGCGCTGCGGATTGTATCCAGGGTTGCAATCATTTTTACGGTATACTATAATGAAATACAGATTTTGAAAAAAGAGGCGGGGAAATGATGACATATGAAGAAGCAAGAGCGTTTATAGATGATACGGCCCGATATGGAGCTGTGCTGGGTCTTACCTCTGTAACGGAACTGGTAAGGAGACTTGGAAATCCTCAGGATAAGCTGAAGTTTGTACATATTGCAGGTACAAATGGAAAGGGATCGACCCTGGCATATATCTCCACGATACTGAAAGAGGCCGGATACCGGGTAGGGCGTTATATTTCTCCGACGATTTTTGATTACCGGGAGCGTATCCAGGTTAATGAGGAGTATATTACAAAGGAGGGACTTGCACGTCTGACTGCACAGGTGCAGGAGGCCTGCAGGCAGATGGTGCAGGACGGATTCTCTCATCCCACTACCTTTGAGGTGGAGACGGCGCTTGCTTTTCTGTGGTTCCGGGAGATGAACTGTGATATTGTCGTACTGGAATGCGGTATGGGAGGGCTTACGGATGCGACGAATGTGGTGAAAACCACACTGGTGTCAGTATTTGCGGAGATCGGGATGGACCATATGGGATTTCTGGGAAATACGGTTCAGGAAATTGCCCGCATAAAAGGCGGGATTATTAAGCCGGAGACTCTGGCAGTGAGTACGGTCCAGAGACCGGAGGTACGCAAAGTCCTGGAGGATATCTGTCTGGCACAGCATACAGAGTTTCGGGAGGTGCGGAAGGAAGAACTGAAGGATATCCGATACGGATTTGAAAATCAGAAATTTTCCTATCGTACGATGAAGGATCTGAAACCTGTTCTGGCAGGAAGCTGGCAGATCGAAAATGCCGCTCTGGCAGTGGAAACGGTCCTCGCTCTTGCAGACTGCGGTTTCGCGGTATCGGAGGAGCAGATAAGAAAAGGGCTGGCAAAGACAGTCTGGCCGGGACGTTTTATGGTGGTTGACAGAAGACCTTTGTTTGTGGTGGATGGAGCACATAACCGGGATGCGGCAGACAGACTGCTGGAAACCGTGAGGCTCTATTTCCCCGATAAACGCAAAATTATGATTGCCGGTGTGCTGGCGGACAAGGAATATGATTATGTCATGAGCCTCCTGACGCCTCTTGCGGCCAGAGTCATTACCGTTATGACGCCGGATAATCCGCGCGCCTTGCCTGCAGAGGAGCTGGCGGAAGATATACGGAATTATAATGAAAATGTTGAGGCGGCAGAAAGTCTTTCCGATGCAGTGCGCAGAGCACGTGCCTACGCAGGGGAGGATGATCTGATTCTGGCTTTTGGATCGCTTTCCTACCTGGGGGAGCTGATTCGTCAGGTCCGGATGATGAAGTGAGAAAGGAACGAATATGAGAGATTTGGCGGAGCTTCGGCTTGAGATTGATAAGATAGACAGACAGATGGTAGAGCTGTTTGAGCAGCGCATGAATGTGTCGAAAGAGGTAGCGCAATACAAGGTGGCCACGGGGAAGCGCATTCTTGACAGAGAGAGGGAAAATCAGAAAATTGCCGCAGTGAAGTCTATGACTCATAATGAATTTAACAGCTGCGGAGTTGAAGAACTGTATAAACAGCTTATGGCTATGAGCCGGAAACTGCAGTATCAGCTTATGGAACAGCAGGCACTGGGGCGCCTGCCTTTCGTCATGGTGGAAAAGCTGGAAAAGGAAAATGTCCGCGTGGTTTACCAGGGCGTGGAAGGAGCCTATGCTCAGCAGGCAATGTTTGCTTTTTTCGGAGAGGATGTCAATCATTTTCATGTGGAGCGCTGGCGGGATGCCATGGACGCTATCGCAGAGGGAATGGCTGATTACGCGGTACTGCCTATCGAAAATTCCACTGCAGGTATTGTAAATGATAACTATGATCTCCTGGAAGAGTATAATAATTATATTGTAGGAGAACAGATTATTCCGATCCGGCACGCTCTGATTGGGACGCCTGACGCGGAGATTTCCGATATCAGAACGGTTTATTCCCACCCGCAGGGGCTGATGCAGTGCGCAAAATACCTGGATAATCACCGGGACTGGAGACAGGTCAGCCTGTTGAATACAGCGCTGGCGGCAGAAAAAGTGGCGGAGGACGCAGATAAGTCCCAGGCGGCTATTGCAAGTTCTCTGGCTGCAAAACAACGGGGACTGAAGGTGCTTGAGGAAGGAATCAATCAGAGCGGACAGAACAGTACACGGTTTCTGATTGTGACGAATCAGCCGATTTTCTGCAGGGATGCAAAGAAGGTCAGCATCTGCTTTGAAGTTACTCATGAAAGCGGCTGCCTGTATAATGTGCTTTCTCATTTCATTTATAACAATCTGAATATGTGCAGAATAGAGTCACGGCCTATCGCGGATCGGAACTGGGAATACCATTTCTTTGTAGATTTTGAAGGCAATCTGAATGACAGCGCAGTCAAAAACGCACTCCGGGGAATCCGGGAGGAAGCGTTGAATTTAAAGATATTAGGAAATTATTAAAGGAGGAATCAGTATGAATCCATATGTAATTATGACAGACACCACAGCGGATCTTCCAGAGAGTTACATTCAGGAACATCAGCTCTCAGTCCTTTCTTTAAGCTATACCATTGACGGAACCACTTATGACAGGGAGAATCCTCTGGATGTAAGAGAATTTTATGCCAAGATGCGCGCCGGCTCTATGCCGACGACTGCGCAGGTGAATCCGGAGCAGGCCAAAGAAGCCTTCAAAGTCTGCCTGGATCAGGGGAAAGATGTGCTGTATCTGGCCTTTTCTTCAGGATTAAGCGGCACTTATGGAAGCGCTGTGATTGCAGCCCGTGAGATTGAGGAGGACGGAGAATATCCGGATCGCAGAGTCGTGGTACTGGATTCCCTGAGCGCGTCCCTGGGAGAAGGGCTTCTGGTACATAAGGCAGTGATGATGAAAGAAGCCGGAAAAACTCTGGATGAGGTGGCGGACTGGGTGGAGAAAAACAAGCTTCACCTTTGTCACAATTTTACGGTGGATGATTTGTTCCATCTGCACCGGGGAGGGCGTGTTTCCAAGGCGACGGCGATCCTGGGAACCATGATCAATATCAAGCCGGTCCTTCATGTGGATGACGAAGGACATCTGATTGCTGTTGGAAAAGTAAGGGGGCGTAAGAAATCCCTTTCATCCCTTGTGGATCGCATGGCAGAACAGATCAAAGGGTTCGAAGACCAGAATGATATGGTTTTCATCAGCCATGGCGACTGCGAAGAAGATGCAGAGTATGTAAAGAAGCTGGTACAGGAACGTTTTGGCATTGAAAAGTTTATTATTAACCATGTGGGTCCCACTATCGGCGCTCATTCCGGTCCGGGTACCCTGGCTCTGTTTTTCGTGGGAAATCCCAGATAGAATTTTTCGGAGAGAAATACAATAAAATACAGGCTCCGGCATGCTGCAGAATCCGCAGCGCGCCGGGGCCTGTGTCTGCTTTGAGCAGGCATTCATTTTCAGAAGAAGCAGCGTAAGCTATTTCCGTAGATTTTCCAGGATTTCGTAGGGAATTTTCAGGTTTCCGCGTCCACAGCCGATTTCAATCAGCGGTTTGTTCTTTCCGTGAAAATCAGAGCCGCCGGAAATTTTGAGCCCCATTTTTCGGGCGAACCGGCGCATCTGGTTTTCTTCCATTCCATGATTGGCTGAATAGACAGCCTCAATGGCTGCAAGTCCGCAGTCCTTCAGTTCTCCGGTCAGTTTTTCAAGCTCCGGCATGGAAAGATGATAGAGAAGAGGATGTGCCAGTACAGGAATCCCTCCGGATTCGAGAATCAGGCGTATGGCCGTTTCAGGGTGTGTTTTCTTTTTTGCCACAAAACAGGAACAGCCGTCGCCCAGGTATAAGTCAAAAGCTTCGGAGATAGATTTCACGCAGCCGTGCTCAAAGAGCCACCGGCCAAAATGGGCCCGGGTGATGACAGTATCCTGACCATAATCCGCCTTCAGAGAATCCAGCGTAATGTCAAAGCCGCCGATTGTCTGAAGAAGCGAAATCATTTCCTCGTTGCGGACGTCCCGGTTTTTTCGAAAACTTTGCAGCTTTTCTGTCAGTTCTGCACTTTCCGGCAGGATGTCCAGCCCTACAATATGAATATCATGTCCCTGCCAGCTTGTGGAGAATTCTATGCCTGGCACGAATTCCACACCGTATTTTGCGGCGGCTGCAGCTGCTTCTGCAAGGCCTTCGGTGGTGTCGTGGTCGGTCAGCGCAAAGGCTGCCAGACCTTTTCCTGCGGCATGTGCTGCCAGTTCTGCAGGGGAAAGAGTACCGTCGGAACAGGTGGAATGAGTATGCAGGTCGATATATTTCATAATAGCTTCCTTTCTTAAAAGAATGACAGTATTATATCATAAAGTGGTCAGGAGTACGAGTATGCTCAGATTTTGGTAACCGGTACAACATTCTGCTCTGAAAGAGTGCTTGTAATACGTAGAGATTGCGTGGTACACTAAAAAAACAAAGCTTTTCATAAATAAATATCTGTTATGAAAAAGGGGGAGAAAGAATGAAAAAGGGCGCAGCAGTTCTGCTTTTGATTGGTCTTGGCCTTCTGGCAGGCTGCGGGAAGAAAAAGCCGCAGCCGGAACAGCTTCTGACGGAATATTTTCAGCTTTTGAATGAAGAAAACTATGAAGAAATGTATGCATATCTGTCAGAAGATGCCATGGCAGAGACGGATAAAGAAACTTTTGTGAATCGTAACCGGAATATTTATGGAGGAATTGAAGCTTCCGATATTACCGTGGAAATCGCGGAAGGTGAAGAACAGGAAAAGGACGCAGATACACGTCGGGTCAAGTACAGTATTTCCATGCAGACTCTGGCGGGAGAGCTGGCTTTTGATGATATGACGGCGATTTTCAAAAAGGATGAAGAGGGCGCCTATAAAATGGAATGGGACAGCCAGGATATTTTCCCGAATCTTCAGAACACAGATAAAGTCCGCGTTGTGACGACGGAGGCAAAGCGGGGGAATATTTATGACAGGAATCATGTGGAGCTGGCGCGGGAAGGCGTAGCTTCTTCTGTAGGTCTGGTGCCCGGAAAGCTTCCGGAGGATCGGGAGGCGGCTCTGGAGCAGCTGGCCGCGCTGCTGGAGATCAGCGTGGAAAAGATAGAAAAGGCTCTGAGCGCCGGCTGGGTGCGTGATGATACCTTTGTTCCTCTGCGCACAGTGGCAAAAGACGCCACAGATCTGAAGGAGCAGCTTCTGGAAATACCAGGCGTGATGATTACTGATACTGTTGTGCGCTTCTATCCTTTTGGGGAAAAAGCGGCTCAGCTGACAGGCTATGTGCAGAATATTACAGCTGAGGAGCTTGAGGAGAGAGCCGGGCAGGGCTATAACCAGAACAGTATTATCGGGAAGGCCGGCGCGGAAAGAATTTATGAGGATCAGCTGCGTCCCAGAGACGGATATTCGATTCAGATTCTGAATGAGCTGGGAGATGTGAAACAGACGATACTGGAAAAAGCGCCGCAGGACGGGGAAGATGTGGTTCTGACCATTGATATTACGCTTCAGCAGTATCTTTATCAGGAAATGGAAGGCGATGAGGGCTGTGCCGCGGCCATGGATCCGAAGAGCGGAGCCGTACTGGCTCTGGTCAGTACGCCGGCTTATGATCCAAACGATTTTGTAATGGGCTATACTGCCAGTGCATGGGAGGCTGTCAATGCAGATGAGGCACAGCCTCTGTATAACCGCTGGCTGGCTTCCTGGGTTCCGGGCTCAGCTTTCAAACCTGTAACAGCGGCCCTCGCTCTGACGCAGGGAACCCTTGATCCGGAAGAAGAAGTGCCTAACGACGGACTTAAATGGCAGCAGGATGAAAGCTGGGGCAGTTATTTTGTGACTACACTGGAGGATTATCCGGTTAAGAATCTGGAAAATGCACTCATTCATTCAGATAATATCTATTTTGCAAAGGCTGCCGTGGGTATGGGAGCGGACGGCTTTGGAGAGGGTCTGAAATCTCTGGGCTTTGGAGAGACCATGCCATTCGACTTTGAACTTGCAGTTTCCAGCTTCGGTACAGACGGAAAAATCACATCAGAAATAGAACTGGCAGATTCCGGATATGGACAGGGAAAGGTTCTGGTAAATCCTCTTCACCTTGCTTCTGTCTACTCAGCTTTTGTAAATGGAGGCGATATGATTCAGCCTTATCTGACAGAGGGGCAGGAAGCGGTCTGCTGGAAAGAAGGAGTATTTTCACAAGAGGCTGCAGAAACAGTTCTGCAGGATCTGTATCAGGTGGTGGAATCGGAAGAAGGTACTGCCCACGAGGCTTACCGGACGGAATACCGCCTGGCAGGAAAGACAGGAACGGCTGAAATCAAGGCTTCCCAGGATGACACCACAGGCACAGAACTTGGCTGGTTTGTAGGACTCTGTACAGAAAATACGGATAAGCCGCTTCTGATTACGATGATGATAGAGGATGTGAAAGGGCGCGGAGGCAGTCATTATGTAATACCGAAAGTGGCTGCAGGTTTTGATGCCTGGGTGCTGGGAAAAGCGCCTGAATTCCAGACAGAGCCGGAGGATGAGGTATAGGCAGCGGAAGGAGAAAAAGAATATGATACTGGCAATTGACGTGGGAAATACAAATATAGAAATCGGATGTATCCGCGGCGAAGAAATTATTTTTGTGGAACGTCTTCATACGGATGGAACAAAATCTGAGCTCGAGTATGCTATCAGTATTAAGACGGTACTGGAACTGTACCATATTGACAGGAAAGAACTGGACGGCGGAATTATTTCTTCTGTGGTGCCGCCTCTTACCGGCGTTATCCGCCGGGCGGCAGCCAAGGTAACGGGAAGAGATATTCTGGTAGTAGGCCCGGGAGTGAAAACGGGGCTGGATATCCGCATTGACAACCCGGCGCAGCTGGGAACAGGTCTGGTAGTAGGCGCCGTGGCAGGCGTAGAAGAATACAGCTGCCCTCTGGTTATCATCGATATGGGAACGGCTACCACATTTACAGTAGTCAATGAAAAGAAACAGGTCATGGGAGGCATGATTATGCCGGGAGCAGGAGTGTCCCTGGACGCGATGATAAGCAGAACCTCTCAGCTGCCCAAGATCAGCCTGGATCCGCCTAAAAAGTTTATCGGAAGCAATACAGTGGAATGTATGAAAAGCGGTGTTCTCTATGGAAATGCAGTCTGCCTGGACGGTATGATTGCCAGAGTGGAAGAGGAACTGGGACAGAAGGTGACGGCCGTTGCGACTGGCGGAATGGCCAAATACATTGTGCCCTACTGCCGTACACCTATCCGTCTGGATGACGCTCTGCTACTGAAGGGGCTGAAGCTGATCTATCGGAAAAATTCGTAGAAGTCAGGTTCAGGCTCCCTCTGCGCACGGCGTGCTCGCCGTATTTACGGCGTGTTTTTTCCATGGCGGCGTCAAGCTGTCTGAATTTTTCAGAGGAAGGGGCTGTATGAGCCTCTTCCTTTTGTCTGCCGGGATGGAATATTTTGCTGACAGGGTCGGATGCCGCAGGAGCAGGCAGATCGAAAATGGACAGCTGTACGGGTTCGTCTTCTGAAATCAGTCTTGAGGAACGGATACCCAGAAGCCGGACAGGGCGACCGTCCCAGAGCTCGTCAAAAAGGGAGCAGGCCAGCCGGCAGATGTCGTCCACACTGTTTACAGGGGAGAGAGTCTGCGTCTGATGGGAAGCTTTGGTGAAATCAAAGTATTTGATTTCCACAGTAATTGTACCGGCCAGCTGACCGGCCTTCTGCAGGCGTCCGGCGACGCTTTCGGACAGAGTAAACAGGATTTCCTTTGCCCGGGCTGCTTCTGTAATGTCCTGGGAAAGAGTGGTGGAATTTCCGATACCTTTTGCTTCCGGCTTTTTGGTGACCACGGGAGAGGGATCGATGCCGTTGGCATATTCCCACATCAGTTTTCCGTGGCTTTTGAACTGGGCGTTCAGAAAGGCCGGGTCAGACCGGGCCAGGTCTCCTATGGTAAGAATTCCAAGACTTTTAAGCTTTGATGCGCTTCTTCCGCCGACCATAAACAGATCTGATACAGGCAAAGACCACATCTTTTTTTCGATTTCTTCCGGATACAGGGTGTGTACTTTCCCGGGTTTTTCAAAATCGCTGGCCATCTTTGCCAGTACTTTTACAGTAGAGATCCCCACATTAACCGTGAAACCGAAGCGCTCGAAAATGCGGTCCCGAATGAGCATGGCGGCTTCTTCCGGAGAAGGGAAGCGGTTGGCGCAGGAGGAAAAATCCAGATAACATTCGTCGATGGATACCTGTTCCAGGTGGGGAGAAAATTCTTCTGACAGAAGCTTTATCATGGCGCGGCTGTATTCCCGGTACAGTTTATGATTGGGAGGGGCCATGATAAGACCGGGACATTTGCGCAGGGCGGCAGCTACAGGTTCTCCGGTCTGTATGCCATATTTTTTTGCGGGAATAGATTTGGCCAGAACGACGCCATGGCGGCTTTTTTCGTCACCGCCGATGATAGAGGGAACGGTTCGCAGATCGGGAGCAAGCCCGTTCTTCAGTCTTTCCAGAGCAGTCCAGCTTAAATAGGCGGAATTTACATCGATATGAAAGATAATTCGCTTTTCTTCGGTCATCAGCAGTTCCTCCCCGATATCTTACAGAAAGTATAGCATGGGCAAACGTATGTTTGCAATATACGAATGATACAAAATGTTGGTTTGACAGGCGGAATGGAACGCGGTAGACTGAAAAAAGTATTACAATGAATATACAGAAAGCGTCCTGAGTGCAGGCGCGGCTGTGCCAGAAAGAAAGAAGGGATTTTCGTCATGTACAATGCATCATCGAAGCGCGCAGAAGAGTTTATTAACCATGAAGAGATCCTGGCGTCCATTCAGTACGCCAGGGAAAATAAGAATAATCGTCCGTATATTGAATCGCTGATTGAGCGGGCGGCAGACTGCAGGGGCCTGAATCACAGGGAAGCCATGGTGCTTCTGGAATGTGAGGAGCCGGATCTGGTAGAGAGAATGTTTCATCTGGCAAGAGAAATCAAGCAGAAATTCTACGGAAATCGGATTGTAATGTTTGCACCGCTTTATCTTTCCAATTATTGCATTAATGGATGTACTTACTGTCCATATCATGCAAAAAACAAACATATCGCAAGAAAGAAACTGACTCAGGATGAAATTCGCCGTGAGGTCATCGCTCTTCAGGATATGGGACATAAGCGGCTGGCGCTGGAGACAGGAGAGGATCCGGTAAATAATCCTATCGAATATGTGTTGGAAAGTATTAAGACGATTTACAGCATTCAGCATAAAAACGGGGCTATCCGCCGGGTAAATGTAAATATTGCAGCTACCACCGTGGAAAATTACCGGAAGCTGAAAGAGGCCGGAATCGGCACTTATATCCTGTTCCAGGAGACCTATCATAAGGAAAATTATGAAAAGCTTCATCCCACCGGACCGAAGCATGATTATGCATGGCATACGGAGGCCATGGACCGCGCTATGGAAGGCGGCATTGATGATGTAGGCATCGGCGTGCTGTTTGGTCTGAATATGTATCGTTATGATTTTGTGGGTCTTCTGATGCATGCAGAGCATCTGGAGGCAGCCTGCGGCGTAGGCCCGCATACCATCAGTGTGCCGCGTGTCCGAAACGCTGATGACATTGACGCATCGACCTTTGAAAATGGTATTTCCGACGAGCTGTTTGCCAAAATAGTGGCTGTAATCCGTATTGCAGTTCCATATACAGGTATGATTATCTCTACACGGGAGTCCAGGATTACCAGAGAAAAAGTGCTGGATCTGGGTGTTTCCCAGATTAGCGGCGGTTCCCGTACCAGCGTGGGCGGTTATGTAGAGCCGGAAAGTGAGGAAGAGAATTCCGCTCAGTTTGATGTAAGTGATACCCGTACCCTGGACGAGGTAGTGAACTGGCTTCTGGATCTGGGATATATTCCAAGTTTCTGCACAGCCTGCTATCGGGAAGGGCGGACAGGCGACAGGTTTATGACTTTAGTGAAGTCCGGACAGATCGCCAATTGCTGTCAGCCCAATGCGTTGATGACTCTGAAGGAATATCTGGTGGACTATGCGTCTGAAGATACAAGAAGAAAAGGTGAAAAGGTGATTGCGGAAGAGCTGAAAAAGGTGTCCAGTGATAAGATCCGCGCTATAGCGGCCCGCAATCTGGAGGAAATTGAGCATGGGAAGAGAGATTTCAGGTTCTAGTCAGGATTTCTGGGCTGCATCCAGAAAATATGCGCAGGCTTCAGAAACTGCTGACGGACAGGAAGAAGCGGGGTATTATACACAGAAGTTTGATTCCCGGTGTCCGGTGGATTCTTCAAAGGTTATTCACACAGTACAGTTCCGGAAAGCGACCTGTACCAGGGTGGATGATACGGTAGAGGATTTTCATTGTAATAGAGACAGCAAATGTGTAAAATGCACAGAGAATTACCGGTGAGTCCGGTGAAAAAGCTTTGATTTTTTAACAGTGAACCGGTATAATAAGAACAGAGTGTATAACAGTTCAGCCATACGGAGGCAGTATAATGCCGGCCGTCTGGCTGTTTCTGTTGTGATATCAGGAAAGAACGAGGTAAGAGGATATGGAAAAGAAAAAAGTAGTACTCGCTCTGGGACATAAGGCTTTGGGAACCACGCTGCCTGAGCAGATGACAGCGGTTAAAGGAGCCGCAAAGGCTGTAGCCGATCTGGTGGAAGAAGGATGCCAGATTGCTATCTGCCACAGTAATGCGCCCCAGGTAGGAATGATTCATACAGCGTTGAATGAATTTGGAAAAGCACATCAGGACTATACCTTTGCGCCGATGTCCGTGTGCTCTGCCATGAGCCAGGGCTATATCGGATACGATCTGCAGAATGCCATCCGGGAAGAGCTTCTGTCCCGGGGAATTACGAAGGCAGTGAGCACGATTATTACACAGGTCGTTGTAGATCCTTACGACGATGCTTTTGCGGAACCGCTGAAAGTCATTGGACGTTATATGACTGCCGAGGAAGCAGCCGCGGAAGAAGAAAAGGGTAATTTTGTGGTGGAAGAGAAGGGAAAAGGCTTCCGCCGGATTGTCGCAGCTCCCAAACCAAAGGACATTGTGGAAATTGAAGCGATTCGTACGCTTCTGGATGCGGATCAGATTGTAATCGCCTGCGGAGGCGGCGGAATTCCTGTTCTGCGCCAGAGAAACCGTCTGAAGGGAGCCAGCGCCATTGTGGAAAAGGATTATGCGGCCGGAAAACTGGCAGAGCTTCTGGATGCAGATATGCTGATGATTCTTACCGGACAGGAGAAAATGTCCATTAATTATGGAACAGACAGGGAAAAACAGCTGGATGTGGTAAGCCCGGAGGAGGTAGAGGAGTATGCTGCGGCAGGACAGTTCCCCCGTGCATCTATTCTTCCGAAGATGGCGGCAGGAGCTTCCTTTGTGGCAGGACGGGAAGGCCGTGTGGCTGTAATCGCAGAGCTTACGAAGGCCAGAGAAGCCTATTGTGAAAAGGCCGGAACGATTATCAGATAGGAAAAGAAAAAAAGAGAAGGCTGAAAAGAAAGTAAAAGGAACGTAAGATGGAATATAAGATACAAAAAGGATGCCTTCTGCTGTTTTCTGCGTTTTTTTCCGTGATTTGGGCGGGAGTCTGGCTGCTATGCGCCGTTTATATGAACCAGACCAGGAAAATATGCATGCTGGCGGCGATTTTGCTGGCAGCAGTTTTGGCTGCTGCCTGGATAACCGGAAAAATCTCCGGAACCCTGCAGAACAGCAGGCGTTTTTTCCGGCTGCTGTCAGGAGCTCTGCTGGTCGTTATGGCATCAGGACTTCTGTTTGCAGGAATGGAACTTAAGGTATATCCCGGCTGGGATTTTGGAGCTGTATACCAGGGAGCGGCAGAAATCGCGGACAACGGAGTTTTTTCTGAAAACAGTAACTGGTATTTTACCACATACCCCAATAACGTAGCGGTATGTCTGTTCCTGGCGGTTCTTTTCAAAGTGTTCGGCGGTCTGGGATCTTATATTACGCTTGGCGTTTTGCTGAACATTTTTCTGATTCTGCTTGGAATTACTTTTCTGTATATTCTGGCAGAGAAGCTGTACGGCAGCAGGACAGCTTTCCTTGTACTGCTTTGCGCCGTGCTGTTTCTGCCGTTTTATATGCATGCGCCTATTTTTTATACAGATACCTTCGCGCTTCCCTTTGTGACCGGAACATTTCTGGCCTATCAGTATCGCGGGAAGGACAGCAGATGGCTTTTGCTGACTGCAGCAGTTCTTGCGGTGGGATATAAGGTAAAGGGAAGTCTTGGCGTGATTCTTATAGCATTGCTCATTCACATCTGGCTTCATCGGGAGACAGCGGCAGAGCGTCTGAAAAAAAGCCTGTTTCTTCTGGTCCCCTTCCTGCTTCTGACAGGATTTCTGACGGTTGTACCACAGAAAATGCCTTTTTTTGACGCATCTGAAAGGGAGAAAAACGAATTCCCCGTGGAGCATTGGCTGGCCATGGGACTGGTCGACAGCGGCGGATATAATGCCGACGTATACTGGATGACCGCCTCCACAGAGGGAAAAGAGGCGAAAAAGGAAGTGGATCGGCAGTTTATACGTGAAACGCTGGAGGAATATGGAGTATCAGGAATGCTGGACCATCTGAAAAAGAAAATTGAGTTTACCTGGGGGGACGGCGTATATTTTGCTCCCGAAAAGCTGAAGAGGGATCCTGTAAAGCAGAGCGCTCTTCATTCCTGGGTTCTGTATGATGGTGCAGACTATCAGAAGACGTATCTCTACTGCAGTGCAGTTCAGATTCTGCTGCTGGCAGGAATTCTTTTGTCCGTACTCTGTAATTTTCTGCGTAAAGGAGAGATTGGGGAGATTCAGGCGATGCAGCTTGCCGTGTTCGGCCTGTTCTTATTCCTTCTCATCTGGGAGACGCGTTCCAGGTATCTGGTGAATTTTGTCCCTGTCTTTTTGCTGCTGGGAGCAGACGGAATATCCGGTTTTACGTCCGGGTCTGCTGATGCAGCAAGGCGATTCAGAGAAATTTTCCCACGGAGAATGGATGGGAGAGACAAGTAAATGATGTACAGAAATGAAATGCTGAAAAAACTTCAAAAGTACTGGCCGGTACCGTTCGTTATTCTGTATGTGGTGCTTAATGTTTTTTTGATCATGCATCATGAAAACTGGAGGGATGAGGCGCAGGCCTGGCAAATTGCAAAAAATGTTGATTTTGCAGGATTATTTGCACAGCTTAAATATGAAGGACATCCTTTCCTCTGGTATTTGATTCTGATGCCTTTTGCCAAACTGGGGGTGCCTTTTGGCATTATGAATTATATCAGTCTGGTCTTCATGACGGCAGCAGTCTGGCTGCTTTTGAAAAAGGCTCCGTTTTTCTGGTCGGTAAAGCTTATTCTCATATTCAGTAGTTTTTATGTGTATTATTATCCTGTGATATCCAGAAGCTACTGTATGATCCCGCTTCTTTTGTCAGTACTTGCGATTCTTTATCCCAGGAGACGGGAGCTGGGAATCTGGTATGGAATGGCGCTTGCGTTTCTGACGCAGACTCATGTCTATATGATAGGATTGTCCTTTTTGTTATCGTGTTTCTGGTTGGGTGAGACTGTCTGCGCGGTTTGGAGAGATAAGTCTGATAAGGGCAAAAGCAGTTCTTTATATCACGCTCTGGCAGGTCTTGGCTTATCATTTGCAAGCGGAGTATTTCTTCTGTGGGAATTGGCAGGAAGTACAGAGATGAATACTTCCATTGATATTCATATTTCATCTTCATTTTCGTATAACCTGTATAGAAACAGCGTAGGGGCTCAGTGGGCGGTGGATAATGCTTTGGGTATAGGACTTAGTGAGCAGGCATGGAAACTGACACTTGTAGGGATCTGTATTTGTGTGGTGTTTCTGTTTTGGTATTCCTGGAAAGAAGCTTTGATTCTGGCAGGAACTTTTCTGACGCAGGTATTGATGTTTACTTATGTTTATTTGTCTTCTGAGCAGAAAGCAATGATTCTCATTCACGAACTTGTTTTTGTTTTGTGGCTGATTCTGGATAAGAACAGAAAAACAGAGTGGAAAAAATGGCGGATGCAGAGGATAGCCTGGCAGATAATATTGACATTCCTGAGTGTGATTGCCATAAATGGCCATTTTCAGAAGATTGTTCGTGATGTCAGAGAGCCTTATTCGGCAGGAAAAGCTGCGGCGGATTATATCATAAATTCAGTGCCGGAAGAGGAGATTGTGGTTACAGCCAGTGATCTGGCGGCTTTTTCTGCAGCAGCCTATCTTCCGGAACGGGAAATATGGTATCCGGTGACGGAAGAACAGGTAAGTTTTTCCGTATGGAATGAAGAACGACTGGAAGCAATAGATTATGAAGAAATGCTGGAACGTGTGAAAGAAAAGTATCCGGAAGCTGCAGGTATATATTTAATCTGTGGAACAACTTCCAATTATATAGCAGGGCTTGAGGAATATATACCGGTGATGAAAGAAGTATTCCGTCAGGAAGCTATGCTTCCGGAAGAATCTGTGACATTATATTATCTGGAATTATAAATTTATATGGGAAGTAATGGAAGAATAAGCCGGAACGCCGCAAAAGCACTCTTATAGGAGAAAATTTTACGGTGTTCTGGCTTACGTTTATGAAAACACTAGTAAATTTCTGACATATGCAGGATGGAGATGCCGAACCATTTTGCGACAGCCTGGTTGCGATAGTCGGTTGTATCAGACGAAAGATACTGTTCGTCAAGAAGAGGAGGTACAACAGATAGATTGGGAACCCATACTTCATCTACGCCTTCCATGGTAAGAAGAGTAATACGATACAGGCTTTCTTCATGATAGCTTTTGGCATATCCTTTGACAAGAGAATCTGTAGCTGACAGAGCAGGAATTTTATCTTTGTCAGAGAAAACAAGAAGCCCTAAAAAGAAAGCGGTCATTCCGATGGCAAAGCTTGCGGCGCAGTGCCTTCGCAGTTCCATAAGGAAATTGAAAATTGTTTTTTCACAGCCGTATTTTTTACATTTAGCTGTGAGCCATCCGGTTGTGTACACAAGATTGAGAAAAAACAGAAGATAAAACAGCATACGCATAATATTCAATGTCCGCTCAAAAATATACACATGTCCCATAGAATAGAGAGATGGAGTATAGGTAGCGGAAATAACACAGAAAGACAATGCGGCCGCAACTCCCGGCATCGGGAAATCAAAATCTGTTTTAAAAAGCGCGGGCAGAAGGAAAGGAAGGAGAAGGAAGGCAAAAAAGAACAGATAAAGGCTTGTCCATTCTCCAATGCCTTTGACAGCATATATGAAAGAATAGTAAATGGCTTCAATAGCGTTCATGGGCGCTGCCTGCATGGCCATACGGACCGTATTCCCTGGCGCAGTTACGCTTATCACAAAGCCGGTCAGGTGGATAGTCAGAGGGAGAAAATAAAAAATAGCGTATTTTTTTCTGGCCAGCAGACAGAAAAACAGAAGTATCAGGATCAGAACAGGGGTAATGAGAGCTGTTACAAAATTAGAGCCGCCGGTAATGAAGGAAAGGATACAGGAAGCCAAAAGACAGCCGATTTTTGCCGATTTGTATGAAGTTTTTGGAAACATTAACAGAAAGGCGAAAAGAAATAACATACAGCTATGCATAAAAACATAGTGCAGAGCGCCGTTGTACCAGAAAAAAGCAGATTTGCCTTCTTCCGGAGTCTGAATACACAGAATCAATACAGCAAAGGAAAGGCTAAGCCGCAGGCTTAGCGGAAAATGCAGATAGCGGGTAAAAATGATTTTTATCAGAAACAGAGTTCCGCCTGTCAGCATTCCAAGCATTAAAAAAGTTGTAAGAAAATAGAGACGCTGACTGAAAACGGCAGGCTGCAGGGCCATAAAGAAAATAGATGCATAAGTACCCTGCCAGGAATAGTAATAGTCCACAACTGTCTGTACGGCAGCTTTCAAAGTTTGAAACAGGGAATGTGTCTCGCTCCAGACCAGATGAGCGGAAGCGCCAAAGACATAATCGTCTCCTGCCGGGTGAGAGTAAAAGGAAAGCGTTATCAGGGGAAGCAGGCTGATAATAAATACGGTTCCCATGATCAGACAGAGGCGGTCGGTGGCAGAATGTTTCCGAAACCAATTTTTCAAACAGATAATCATTGTAAAATCTCCCTCATAGCTATGTAATTCAGACCGGGATATACTGTACAGAACAGAGCCGGCCGGAATTCTTGTTGTGTCTACTGTTTTACTATAATAGACAGAAAAACACTGTCAACCATTTTTGAAAATGTCCCGAAAAAAATGAAAGATTAGCCCCGGGTTTCTGGGGCTGAAATTCGATTCTT
>CALWGE010000018.1 GCA_944378225.1 uncultured Merdimonas sp. | reverse complement strand
ATGCCTGGTGACAACGTAGAGATGACCATCGAGCTGATCCATCCGATCGCTATGGAGCAGGGTCTTACCTTCGCTATTCGTGAGGGCGGACGTACTGTAGGATCTGGACGTGTAGCTACTATCGTTGAGTAATCCGCACTGTATATACAGAATGTTGTTTATTAAAGGCTCTCGTGAGGAATCACGAGAGCCTTTTCAACTCATGTAAATACGATAATATGAGGATTTGAACATGTTTAGAAAAATGAGTTGAATAAAAAAATTTTTGTGTTACAATTTTTTTAGAATCACATATAATGTGATAATAAAAAAACTTTTCGATATACTAATAAAGATTATGTCAATAAAATATTGAGGTGCAAGTATGGATATAAAAAAAATTGAAAAAAGTGCTTTGGATACTTTGAAAAAAGCAGAATATCCAGAAAATGACTCCGCCATTGATGTGATTGATGTTGCAAAACGTCTTGGATTTCTAGTAGGTAATGCAGTTCTCAATGAAGAAGATGACGGATTTATCATAGTCGAGGAAGGCCGTGAAGAGATAATGGGTCTAAAGACGGATAAACTCATTGGTGTTAATTCAGATAGGTCGCTTGAATGGAAACGTTTTATTATAGCACATGAAATTGGTCATTATATCCTGCATTTTAAAGAAGAAGGAATAGAAGGTTTGTATGCGCATCGGGATCATAAAAGAGGACATGATGATTCGGAAAATGAAGTAGACTTTTTTGCTGCAAATCTTTTAATGCCAAGACAAAGGTTTGAAAAAAAGTTTACTGAGATGAAAGCATTAAAGCTGAGTACTCAGGATATAATAGATGAGTTGGCTAGTTATTTTATTGTGACGAAAAGAATGGCAGAAAGAAGAATTAAGGAGTTAGGGTTAGATTGAGACGTACAACTGACTATTCGAAAGAATTTGACTCTATATTAAATTCTTTAAGCTATATTAGACAAGTAGACGATAATGAAGAGATCAATAAAGCATATTTAGATGTATACACGACAAAGCAACAACAGGTTAGAGATAAAAAGATAACAGAGTTGCTAAGTCTTTACGTAGATGGATATAGGTACAAAACGAAGAGCAATAAGGTATACAAAGGAATTTTGGTTGCTGTTTGTGTGATTATTTTATTTGCTTTTTGCATCTGTTTCATTTCTTTTGTTTGTAAAGTAGATTTAAAAAGTGAAACGACAAATATAGAACAAGCAGTACAACTAATTTCAATTTGTGCGACTTTTTTGGGATTGATTATAGGATTATTACAAATAATAACAAAGTATGTGTTCCCTGAAAAAGAAGAAGAATACATAACACGCATCGTAGAACTGATTCAAAATAACGACTTGGAAAACAAGAAAGAAAATATCAAGGTACAAGGGACATATGTTGACGGTGAAAAATGAATTCTGGAGCATCGCAAAAGATGAGTGCGTGAGGAATTCTTTAAAATTACATAGTTTTTATAATAGATAGGGCTGAAAACTTAAAAAAGCGTTCAGCCCTTGATTTATTTTTAATGACATATATACTGTTTATGAAGTTGGAAACTAAAGAGAATTTCCTTGAGAATACCCCCAAAATCGTCTATAATCATAAAGAAAAGTTTGTGCCTGTACCATGTAAAATGCAGAAGTGAGACGTATATCACTATTATGGAGTAAATAAAATGAAGATAGTATTGGAAAAACTTACAAAAACTTTTCCGGGACGAGGTAGGAAAGCCCGAAATGATGTAACTGCAGTGGATAATTTCAGCTGCGAGATTCCGGACGGAGAGCTGATTGCCCTGTTGGGGCCATCCGGCTGCGGAAAGAGTACGACACTTAATCTGCTTTGCGGCCTGGAGCAGCCTACTTCCGGTAAGATATTTTTTGGCGATGAGGACATCACCGATCTGCCGCCTGAACTTCGAGGCGTGGGCATGGTATTTCAGAATTATGCTCTTTACCCCCATCTGACGGTAAAACAGAATATTCTGTTTCCACTGGAAAATCTGAAAAGAAAAGACAGACCTTCCAGAGAGGAAATGATGAAACGGGCTATGGAAACGGCGCGTCTGGTTCAGATTGAAGAACTGATGGAACGAAAGCCCAGGGAATTATCCGGCGGCCAGCAGCAGCGGGTGGCCATTGCCCGTGCTCTGGTGAAGATGCCCAGGGTTCTGCTTCTGGACGAGCCCCTTTCCAATCTGGACGCGAGGCTGCGCCTTCAGACCCGGGAAGAAATCCGGAAAATTCAGAAGGAAACGGGTATTACCACAGTCTTTGTCACCCATGATCAGGATGAAGCCATGAGTATTTCAGATCGCATTGCAGTTATGCGTTCCGGTGTTCTGATGCAGATGGGAAAACCCCAGGAGGTTTATGACAATCCTTCCAATCTGTTTGTAGCGAAATTTTTGGGTACTCCTCCTATCAATGTGTTTGAAGGACGGGTAAGAGAGGGGCTTCTTTATATTGGAGAAGAAGCTGTACTTTCTGTGGCAGGAACGACAGATCAGGATGTATGGGTAGGAATTCGTCCGGAAGGATTTATTCTGAAAGAAGACGGACCTATGACCTGCGAACTGAAGCGTGTGGAAGTTATGGGACGCGATATCAGCATTATATCTGCCAATAAAGCCTGCACAGGTCAGACACTTCGTTCCATTATTGATGCGGAAATGAAGGTGGATACCTCTTCTTCTCAGGTGCATTTCGCGCTGAAGCCAGGGAAAGTATTTCTGTTTCACAGGGAAACCGAGGAACGGATTTCATTTTAAAAGGGGAAGTGTGCTATGAATATGAATAAGAAAAAAGCCTGGATTTATCTTCTTCCGGCTGTACTGTTCCTGGCGCTGTTTCTGGTTTACCCGCTGATTGACGTATTTGTGTATTCAGTGGAGGAAGGCTATAATTTTGCGTCTCAGACGTATTTTGGAACGGGTCTCTATAATTTTTCCTATGTACTGCATGATCCTTTTTTTCTGCAGGCTGTGAAAAATACGTTTATTCTTGTAATTATTACAGTACCTTTATCCACAGGGCTGGCGCTGTTGATTTCCGCAGGCCTAAGTTCTGTCAGACCTCTGAGAGATCTGTTTCAGACCGTGTATTTCCTTCCTTATGTGACCAATACACTGGCAGTAGGACTGGTCTTTATGATTCTGTTTCAGAAGACAGAGTATACAGACGGACTGGTAAACCTGATGCTGAGCTGGTTTGGAGCGGGACCTGTGGATTTTATTGACGGCCCTTACTGGGCGAAGATGTTTGTTCTCTGCTTTTATACAATCTGGATTGTCATGCCGTTTAAGATTCTGGTTCTTACCAGCGCTCTCGCTTCTGTGAATCAGGATTATTACCGGGCGGCCAGGGTGGACGGTACGCCGCGGTTTCGAGTTTTTACGAAAATCACCCTGCCCATGATTTCTCCGATGATTTTTTATCTTGTGATCACAGGCTTTATCGGGGCCTTCAAGGCATACAGTGACGCAGTGGCTCTGTTCGGGACGGATCTGAACGCAGCCGGTATGAATACAATCGTAGGTTATGTGTATGACATGCTTTACGGTGACAGCGGCGGATACCCATCCTATGCCTCCGCGGCAGCTGTGATTCTCTTTGCCATTGTGCTTACGATCACCTGTATCAATCTTCTGGTGAGCAGGAAAAAGATTGAATATTGAGAGGAATGGAATATGGTATCACAAGCTGAGTATAAAAAAACAGAAAAGGCCGCGGCGCGGCGGAATAAGGTCTGCAGAATTCTTACCTATGCAGGACTGGCAATCTGGGCGGTTATTGTTCTCTTTCCTTTTTACTGGATGCTTCTTACGTCTGTAAAAAGCTACGGCGCATATAATGCCGAGCACATCCCGGCCTTTTTTACAATGGCGCCGACGCTGCAGAACTATACAGATGCCTTTACCCAGGTACCGCTGGTAGACTATCTTCTGAATACACTGATTTTTTCAGTTATCACGACAGTTCTCATGGTGGCTGTGAGTGTACTGGCGGCCTATGCTTTCGCGCGACTGGAGTTCCGGGGAAAGAATCTTGTATTTACTCTGTTTCTTTCCATGATGATGATTCCAAGCGAACTGGTGGTGATCACGAACTTTGTAACTGTGACAAATCTCGATCTGCGGAACACCTTTACAGGTCTGGTCCTGCCTTCCGTCACCTCGGTCTTTTATATTTATCTGCTGAAAGAAAACTTTGAGCAGGTGCCGGATGAACTTTATCGCGCAGCCAAAGTAGACGGTACTTCGGATTTGAAATATCTCTGGAAAGTGATGGTTCCTATCTGCAGGCCTACGATTATTACAGTCACAATTCTGAAGATTATTGAATGCTGGAATTCTTATGTGTGGCCGAGACTGGTTACAGACGACCCTGCATACTATCTGGTATCCAATGGGATTCAGGAAATCCGGGAAAACGGATTCGGACGGGAGAATGTTCCTGCCATGATGGCTGCAGTCGTTGTTATTTCTGTGCCGCTGATTATACTGTTTCTGGTATTCCGCAGAAAGATCATGGAAGGCGTATCAAGAGGAGGAATGAAAGGATGAAAAGGCACGGGAAAAAACTGGCGGCCGCTGCGCTTGGGGTGCTGTGTCTGATACTGCTTTCCGGCTGTCACGGAAGCAAGGAGCAGGCAGCCTTTACGGTGCCGGAAGAGTCTGATACATCCAGACAGTATGAGCTGACTTTCTGGGCAAAAAACGACACAAATATCAACCAGACCGAAATTTATAAGCAGGCGATTGCTGATTTTCAGGAGCTGTATCCGAATATCACGGTGAATCTGCGGCTGTATACAAATTATGGAGATATCTATAACGATGTAATTACGAACATTTCCACAGGAACGACGCCCAACGTCTGCATCACCTATCCGGATCACATTGCTACCTATATGACAGGTGATAATGTGGTGGTTCCTCTGGATGAACTTTTTACAGACGAAAAATACGGGCTTGCAGGAAGCGAAGTACTGTTTGATTCTCCGTCTCAGAATGAAATTGTTCCTGAATTTCTGGAGGAGTGTTATATGGCAGGCCATTATTACGCAGTTCCTTACATGCGGTCTACGGAGGCCTGTTATATAAATAAAGATTATGTAGAAGCACTGGGATATACGATTCCTGATATACTTACCTGGGAGTTTATCTGGGAAGTGTCTGAGGCTGCTGCGGAAAAAAACGCGGACGGAACATTTAAGCTGAACGGCGGGGAAGTTTTGCTTCCTTTTATCTACAAGTCCACGGATAACATGATGATTCAGATGCTTCAGCAGCTGGGAGCAGGCTATTCCACGGAGAAAGGCGATATACAGATTTTCAATGATACTACGGAAGAAATTCTGTATACGGTGGCGGCTCATACAAAAAGCGGAGCCTTTTCAACATTCAGTATTTCCGGTTATCCGGCCAATTTCCTGAATGCAGGCCAGTGTGTGTTTGCCATTGATTCCACTGCCGGAGCCACCTGGATGGGCAGTGACGCGCCGCTGGTAGACATTGCAGAGGTATCTCTGGCAGATTTTGAGACAGAAGTCCGGCCGGTTCCCCAGTTTGATCCGGAACATCCTCAGATGATTTCTCAGGGTCCGTCTGTATGTGTGTTCAATAAAGAGGATCCTCAGGAAGTTCTGGCTTCCTGGCTCTTTACACAGTATCTTCTCACCAATGAGGTACAGATTGCCTATGCTCAGACAGAGGGGTATGTGCCGGTGACGCTGAAGGCTCAGAATTCAGAGGAATATCAGGATTATCTTTCCAGAGAAGGCGAAGATGACAATACGTATTATGATGTGAAGATTAAAGCTTCAAAGCTTCTTCTGGATCATATGGACGATACGTTTACCACGCCGGTATTCAATGGTTCTGTTTCTCTCCGGAATGCGGCGGGACAGCTTATTGAGGAAGTTACCAAGTCTACCCGGCGCAAGGAAACAGTGGATGATGCGTACATGGGGAATCTGTACGCAGAGATACAGGCTCTGTATCACCTCAATGAGTTTGGCGGTCCTTCTGAAGGCAAAGTGGATTTGGGTCCGCTGCCCGGAACAGCAAAGATTCTGCTGGCGGCACTTACCTTTGCCTGGGTGTGTATTCTTCTGTATCTGGCTGTATCAGTACAGAAAAGCAAGAAGAAAGAAAAACGGAATATTTGACATTCCTGTTTTTTTGATTATAATGTAAGTGGACATTTCCCGGACAGGCCGGGAGCGGGAAAAGATTCATTCCGGCTGCAGGGAAATGGGACACTTATAAAACACGTAATGTGAAAAGGAGAATTATTATGAAAAAGTGTTTATGCGCTGCGCTTGTTCTCTCTATGACGCTGGCCCTTGCAGGCTGTGCCGGAGGACAGGCTGACACAACGACGGAAGCAGAGACGACGGAAGAGAGCGCTGCTGTGGAAACAGAGGAGACTGCAGCTGAAGAAACTGCGGAGGAGGCTGCTCCCGCGGAAGTGATGACTCATGAGGAGTATATGGCGGCTGAAATTGACAGCCAGGTTACAGTAGAGTCTTATGTACAGGCCACACAGTCCTGGTGGGAAGACGAGGGACAGGGCAAGATTACCGTTTATGCTCAGAGCGAAGACGGAGCTTATTTCTTCTATGAGCTTGCCTGCACAGAAGAAGACGCAGCAAAGCTGGTACCGGGAACAAAGATCCGCGTAACCGGATACAAGGCTGAGTGGTCCGGCGAGGTTGAAGTGATGGACGGAACCTTTGAGTTCGTAGAGGACGGAGAAGAGTTCATCGCAGAACCTGTGGATGTAACAGAGATGCTGGGAACAGATGAGCTGATTAATCATCAGAATGAATTTGTATCTTTCACAGGTATGACGGTAGAGCCGGCGCAGGAGGGAAGCGATGCGGCATTCCTTTACAGCTATGATGGTTCCGGCACAGACGGAGATGACCTGTATTTCAACGCATCTTATAACGGACAGACCTATACCTTTACAATCGAATCCTATCTGTGCGACAATACCACGGATGTGTACAGTGCTGTAAAAGAGCTTCAGGTAGGCGATGTAATCGATATGCAGGGTTATCTGTACTGGTATGAGGGCGTGAATCCGCACATTACCTATGTAGGACCGACAGCATAAAACGAAACTGAAAATTATTATTTAAAACAGGGGTATCCCGGAAACGGCATATTATCAAAGTCGTTTTCAGGATACCCTTTTATGTTACCGCGGCATGTTCCGATATCGTTCCAACACCTGTTCCAGGGAATGCATTCCTGTGCAGGCGCCCACGAACTCTACGGCAATGGAAGCAGTGGCACAGGCAAAGCGGGCACATTCCACAGGTTTCATGCCTTCGGAAAGGGCATAAAGAAATCCGGCGGCAAAATTATCGCCGGCTCCTGTGGTATCGATACAGTTTGTATCCGGAAAAGCAGGAATCAGAACAGCTTCGTCCTTTGATCTGAGAAAGCAGCCTTTTGATCCCAGTTTGATTACCACACAGCCAACGCCTGCATCCAGAAAAGCCTCAGAAATCTCTTCCGGGGTTTCTTTTCCTGAAATAGCCCGGGCTTCTTCATAATTGGGAAAGAGATAGTCTACATAAGCGAGGGCAGGCCGTAAATCAGTCAGTGATTCACCGTTTTTGGGTCGGGTGGTATCAGCGCAGAGGACGCCGCCGTTTTCTTTGACAGCGCGGAAAAGAGAGGTCATGGCAGGGACATCGAAGAGCGGAGATACAAAGATGCTGGCAAAGGATACAAGAGGGGAACTTTTCAGAGCTGTCTCCGGAATATCAGCGAGGGACAGTTTGCGCAGGCTGCCGTTTCTGTTCGTAATAAAAGAACGTTCTGCACGAGGATCTACCAGAACAATGTTGATTCCGGTATCAAGTCCTTCTTCACAGGAGGAATCTCCGGTGTACACGCCGTTTTCCGCAAAATGCGACTGAAGAAGCCGGCCAGCTATATCGTTTCCAAATTTCGTGACAAGATTTACTTTTTTACCGAAGCGCGCCAGAGTGGTGGCTTCGTTGGCGGCATCTCCTCCTACTGCCATGGAAATGCTTTCTGCAGGGAAGGAAGGTCCCAGAAGATCAGAGCCTGAAACCGGACGTGCCAGAATGTCAAGAATTGCAGCGCCGATGATTGTAATATCGTACATGAAAAATACCTCCCGAATTGTGAAATAATTGTTTTATCCTATTATAAACGGAAGGGTGAGGAATGGAAAGACTGAATCTGTACGGTCAGCTCAGATAACGGCGGGTTTCCGAGCTTATAGTGTCTGACAGCAGAAGAATGGCCAGAATATTGGGGAGAGCCATCAGAGCGTTTAAGGTGTCGGAAATGCTCCATACCAGATTGAGCTGAAGAACCGGAGCAAAGACAATGACCAGAATCAGAAGAAACCGGTATGGAAACAGAGCTCGTTTCCCCAGAAGATATTCCAGACAGCGCTCTCCGCAGCAGGACCAGCCCAGAATAGTGGCATATGCGAAAGTTACAATGGCGAACAGCAGAAAGGGCTGCCCTATGTAAGGAATCCGGGCAAAAGCCTGGGAAACAAGTTCTCCTCCGGAGAGGGGCAGCCGGTCTGCACCTGACTGCAGGAGGGAGGAGACAAGGACGAGTCCTGTAATCAGGCAGACAACAACAGTGTCCCAGAAAGAGGCTGTAGAGGCTGCGAGAGCCTGGAATACAGGATTGCGTCCTGAGGCTGAGGCAGTGACAAGAGGAGCGGATCCCATACCGGCTTCGTTGGAAAACAGACCCCGCGATACCCCATAGCGGGCTGCCAGCAGAATGCCGGATCCGGCAAGCCCGCCGGTCAGCGCGTCTGATTCGAGAAAGGCGCTTTCCAGTATCAGTGAAAAAGCGCTTCCCAGAAAGGAACGGTTCCTGTACAGAATGACAAGACAGCCGATCACATATAAGGAGGCCATAAAGGGTACCAATCGCTCACAGACGGCTGAGACAGACCGGATGCCTCCAAAGATGACAGTGCAGGTAATAAGGGCTGTGATCACGCCGATGAGAAGGGCAGGAAGCTGAGGAAAACGATCCAGCAGCGCGGCGGCAGAGGGAAAATATCCGGCGGTTCCGGCCGCTATCGGAGCAGCCGCCGACGAAATAGCGTTTACCTGGACGCCGCAGCCGATCCCGAAAGAGGCAAGGACGCCAAACAGAGCAAACAGGACGGCAAGCGGACGCAGCCGAAGTTCTCGCTCCAGAACGTACATGGCGCCGCCGTGAAAAGTCCCGTCTTTTTCCCTGATGCGGAATCTGACGGCAATCAGTGCTTCTGCATAGGCAGTAGCTATTCCGAAAATGCCTGTCAGCCAGCACCAGAAAACAGCGCCCGGTCCTCCAAGGGCGATGGCTGTTCCCACACCAATAATGTTTCCGGTTCCCAGAGTGGAGGCAAGTGTAGTGGAGAGGGCGGCAAAAGGACTGATTCCGTCTTCAGAACCGGTTTCCTTCTGAAAGGAGAGACGGATGGCCAGAGGCAGTTTTTTCTGAATAAAACCTGTTTTCCAGGTCATGAAAAGATGGGTTCCGGACAGAAGAAGAATCATGGGGAGCCCCCAGAGACAGTTATTAATCGATTCCACTATACGGCTGGCTGTTTCCATATCAGAGACTCCGTTTCGGAGAAAAATCAGTTTTATTATATGAAAGAAAAAACATGTTTTATGTATGGTTATGCCTGAGAACTGTGATTTTGAAATTGACATTCTCGATAATCGAGAATATAATACAGGTAAGATAACTCGATAATCGAGATAAGAAAATAAGAACTCAGAAGCAGGAAGGAGCGTGGAATATGGCCCGCGCAAAATTTCAGACACTGACAGAGCAGATGTTTTATACTCTGCTCTGCCTGAAAGAGGAATGCTGCGGCATGGATATTCTGGACCGGATTCCCTCCATGACCGGACAGAGGGTCAGCATAGGTTCGGGGACCCTGTATACTCTGCTGGAGCAGTTTCTGGAAGAAGGAATGATTCGTGAAACAAAGGTAGAAGGCCGCCGCCGCAGTTACATTCTGACAGAGTCGGGAAGGCAGATGCTGGAAAAAGAATATGAGAGACTCTGTGCTCAGGCGGAGGATTATCGCCGGATTTTTCGGGAGGAGGAAAGCAGATGAAGGAAAAAAAGCGGAGAATGGAGCTTTACTCTTTTTATGATCGTACCGGAATTGAGAGACATCTGGGACAAATGGCGGAGAAGGGATGGAGATTGGAAAAGATAGAAAATAATATCTGGCATTATCGCCGTACAGCACCGGGAAAGGTCAGCGTTACCGTGACTTACTTTCCCAAAGCCTCGGAGCTGGATCCGGAACCTTCAGAGGAACAGAAACAGTTTTATGATTTCTGTGAGCATACCGGATGGAAACTGGCGGCTGCATCTGCCCAGCTCCAGATTTTCTATAATGAGAACCGGAACCCGGTGCCTATTGCCACAGATCCCGGACTCGAGCTGGAAACAGTGCATCGATCTGCCAGAAGAGGGTTTCTGCCGGCACTGTGGATAATACTCGCATTTGCAGTGATAATGCTTGGATTGTCTGCGGTCAGTCTGTATCGGGAGCCGGGCACTCTGGCGCTCAGTTCTACCATGCTGTTTACTGATTTTGCTTACGTATTACTTCTGATATACTGTCTGTCTGAGCTCGCGGATTATTACAGCTGGTATTTTCGGGCAAGAGAAGCAGCTGTCAGAGGAGAATTTCTGGAGACAAAAAGCAGAATCTGGCTGGCGAAACTGATACTTGCAGCTGTTTTTCTGGCATTCCTGTTCTGGATAATCAACCGGGTATCCACAGGTCCAATCTGGCAGCGAACGGTTGGAATTATCACTGCCTTTGGTATTATCGCAATTCTTAATCTGGGCGGATGGATAAAAATTTTTCTGAAGAAAAGAAAATTTTCTCCGGGGCTTAATCGCGCTGTAACTTTTACAGTTATAATTGTACTGTGCGTGGCGTTTACAGCCCTGATGGTTCGTGTGGGGATTGGAATGGCGCGCAGGGAGGCGAGACTGCAGGAACAGAATGAAACCACTCTGACAGGGGAGAATCTGTCAGTACAGCAGGAAACTCACAGCTTGCAATAGAGACAGAGATTGGATATACTAAAGAAAGAAAATTAAGAAAACGAGGGGAACGTGCTATGAAAAAACTTTTTAAAAGTCTGCCTTTTAAGCTGCTGGTAGGTGTAATTGCAGGCATGCTTCTGGGTCTGGTGGCAAATGAAGCCGTCATGAACGTGGTTGTCACAGTGAAACAGCTTCTGGGCGAGATTATCAATTTCTGTGTGCCGCTGATTGTTATCGGATTCATTGCCCCGTCCATCACAAAGCTTGGAAAGAGTGCCTCCCGAATGCTGGCGGTAGCTCTGATTATAGCTTATGTGTCTTCTATTGGAGCCGCATTTATGTCCATGGGAGCAGGATACGCGATTATTCCGCATCTCTCCATTGTATCAGAGGTGGAAGGACTGCGGGATCTTCCGGAGGTTGTATTTGATCTGCAGATTCCGGCGATTATGGGAGTCATGAGCGCTCTGGCTTTTTCATTGCTGGTTGGACTTGGCGTAACCTGGACGAAGTCAAAACGGACAGAAGAACTGCTGGATGAATTTCAGGCCATTGTTCTGGCCATTGTGAGCAGAGTAGTGATTCCGATTCTGCCTTTCTTCATTGCCACCACATTCTGCGGACTGGCTTATGAGGGAACGATTACAAAACAGCTTCCGGTATTTCTTCAGGTAATTATCATCGTAATGGTGGGCCATTACATCTGGATGACACTTCTTTATCTGCTGGCCGGACTCTATTCAGGAAAGAGCCCTGTGGAGGTTGTGAGACATTACGGACCGGCGTATATTACAGCAGTGGGAACCATGTCCTCCGCGGCTACACTTGCGGTTGCCCTTCGCTGTGCCGGAAAATCAAAGGTGCTGCGACAGGATATGGTGGATTTCGGAGTGCCGCTGTTCGCTAATATTCATCTTTGCGGTTCTGTATTGACAGAAGTATTTTTTGTTATGACAGTATCTCAGATTCTTTACGGAAAACTTCCGTCCCTGAGTACAATGATTCTGTTCTGTCTTCTGCTTGGCATTTTTGCCATCGGAGCACCGGGTGTGCCGGGCGGAACGGTTATGGCGTCTCTGGGACTGATTACAGGAGTGCTCCTGTTTGACGCTACAGGAACAGGCCTTATGCTTACTATTTTTGCTTTGCAGGACAGTTTTGGAACAGCCTGCAATGTAACAGGTGACGGAGCTCTCACACTGATTCTTACGGGATACGCGGATAAGCACCACATCGAAGCTGAGAACAAACAGGCCTGAGCGGAGCAAAGAAGCAGGAAGAGACAGTCTGTTCTGCCATATAAAAAGAGAAAACAGAAAACGGACAAATTACCGGCGCGCAGAAAGCAGGAGATGTACTTTCTGCGCGCCGTTTTATATTTTCTGCGAGATTGAAAAAAATTTTGAAAAAGTTTTCAGAAACACAAACTTTTTCAAAAGTCGGCTCGTCTAATAGACAGAAAAGCAAAGGAGGAGGAAAGGATGAATGCGGATGCACTACAAAAAAAAGTAGAAGAACAGATTTTGGATTCTTATGAAGGCATGTATCGTCTGGCTTATACCTATGTCAGAAATGAAGAAGACGCTCTGGATATTGTGCAGGAAAGCGTTTATAAAGCAATCCGGTATTCCGGACGAGTGAAGCAGGAAGAGTTTATCCACACCTGGCTATGGCGCATAGTGATGAATACGGCTATAGATTTTATACGGAAAAATCATCGGGAAGTGGCTGTTGACGAGACATATGAGACAGGAAAAGAAGATGTTTACCAGGATTTTGATACGCTGGAAGCTTTGAAAGTTCTGGATGAAAGAGAACGGACAATCGTGGTGCTGAGATATTTTGAAGATCAGAAACTGGAGGACATCGCAAAAATCCTGAATGAAAATATCAGTACGGTGAAAACAGTCCTGTATCGAAGT
Source organism: uncultured Merdimonas sp. (assembly GCA_944378225.1). Classification (GTDB taxonomy): domain Bacteria; phylum Bacillota; class Clostridia; order Lachnospirales; family Lachnospiraceae; genus Laedolimicola. The sequence continues at coordinate 33,827 of CALWGE010000018.1, read as the reverse complement.
TTGAAAAAACTGCGAATCAGACTGACGGAAGGAGAGATGCTTTATGAAGGATGAAAGACTGGAAAAAATGAAACAGGAGTATGAAGAAATTCCCATTCCGGCAGACCTTCGCCGGAGAGTAGAGGCAGGTATAGAAAAAGGAAAAGCAGAAAGAGAGGAAGTAAGAAATATGAGAAAAAAATCAAAGGTAATAACATTTGTAAAGGCAGCGGGCGGAGCAGTTGTGGCAGCGATGCTGGCGATTACGATTATGGCAAATTCCGGAGCATCCATTGCGAACGCGATGATGAAGATTCCGGTAATCGGTTCCATAGCAGAGGTGGTAACATTCCGCGAGTATAAGAATACCACGCCGGATAAAAACATGTACGCGGACGTGAAGATTCCTGAAATCAGTGTCACAAACGATGACGGAACAGTGAATGAAGAGACAACGGCTCAGATTAATAAGACTATTGAAGATTATACCAATGAAATCATTGCACAGTATGAGGCAGATGTAGCGGAGTTCGGAGAGGAAGGACATCAGTCCGTGGACCTGGAATATGAGGTGATTACAGATTCTGACAGACTGTTTTCCATTCGCTTTGACAAGCTGGTTGTTATGGCAAGCGGCGCCCAGAGCGTAAAGATTTACCACATCGACAAACAGACCGGAGAAATAATTGGCCTGAAGGATATCTTTAAAGATGGTGTAGACTTTATCGATCCGATTTCTGACAATATTAAGGAGCAGATGAAAGAACAGATGGCCGGGGATGAAGGCAAGATGTACTTCCTGGAAAGTGATGATATGCCGGGAGAAGGATTTGAGTCTATCACAGAGGATACCACATTCTACGTAAATGACAGTGGTAAACTGGTTATCGTATTTGATGAGTATGAAGTATCTCCGGGATACATGGGAAGCGTGGAATTTGAGATTCCTACAGAGGTAATCCAGGATATCGTACAGGACGGATTTGTAAGCTAAGCGACATGCAGTTCAAAAGACATTCGAAATGTGAGACAGAGGTTTGAAAATAAAGAGGGATCCCAAAAGTCATGGAGACTGGAGGGGTCCCTCTTTTTACATAGTCATAAGGATTGTGGAAAGTCGTTCCCTGTTTTCTATGGGAGTCAGGAATTTCCATGAATTTTCAGCCATTCTACAATCTTCGGAAATTCCATGAAATGAGATGCTTTCACCAGAATGGAATCTCCTTTCATCAGCAGCAGAGGAAGTGCTTCTTCCAGAGCTTCCTTTGTATCAAAGTGACGACAGATAAGAGAAGAATTTTTGGCAGCTGCTCCCCGCGCCGTTTCCCGGGAAAGTTCTCCTACCAGGAAAAGTGCGTCAATGCCGGCGTCAGCCGCATGACATCCAGTGTTATAGTGGAGAAGCTTCTCATTTTCGCCCAGTTCGCCCATGTCTCCCAGAATGGCAACCTTCCGGCCAAGGGCGCAGGAAAGTACATCCAGAGAAGCGGCCATGGATACGGGATTGGCGTTATAACAGTCGTCCAGAATTGTCCATTTCTCCGTATGAATCAGGTGATTCCGTCCGCTGACAGGCATCAGACTTTCGATTCCTTTCCGTATCTCGTCAGTGGTCAGTCCCAGTGAAAGCCCTACGGCTGTTCCTGCCAGAGCATTATGGACCATATGGCGGCCGGGAATCGGAATGTGTGCCTGGAAAGAACCGGATTTTGTCACAAAGGTGCAGCGGGTTCCTTCAAGCCCCAGATTTTCAATGTTTTCCGCATACAGATCAAAGGCGGGATCCAGGCCGAAGAAAAGAGGTCTGGGAGAGCGGCTGTCTTTCAGTGAAAGAAGTTTATCGTCATCTCCGTTTAAAATAATCTGTGCTCCCGGCTGAGCCTGATCAAACATTTCAGTCTTGGCACGGAGAATTCCGTCACGATCTTTCAGATTTTCCAGATGGCAAAGTCCGATATTGGTCAGGACGCAGACGGTAGGCCGGGCCATACGGGCAAGGCGCGTCATTTCGCCAAAGTCACTGATTCCCATTTCCAGAACAGCGGCCTGATGCTCCTCCCTGATACGGAAGATGGTCAGCGGCAGACCGATTTCGTTATTAAAGTTTCCCTCTGTTTTCAGAACGCGGAAACGCTGACTTAAAATAGAAGCAATCATTTCCTTGGTGCTTGTTTTACCCACGCTGCCGGAGATGCCTACGATAGGGATTGTCAGAGTGCTTCTGTAATAAGCTGCAAGTTTTTTTATTGCTTCCAGGCAGGAGTCCACCACAATACAGGGACCGGCCGGATGTTCGGGCAGTTCTTCGCAGAGGACAGCGGCAGCGCCTTTTGCAAATACGGATGGAATAAAACTGTGCCCATCCACCCGGGCGCCTTTTACTGCCACAAAAAGATAACCAGGCTCTACCAGGCGGCTGTCAATGACGACGCCTTCTGCCTCCCGGTCCTTCATGACTTCATCGCCCACATAAGTACCCTGACAAGCCAGGGTAATCTGATTCAGAGACATTCCTTTCATTTCAGTGAAACCTCGATTAATTTCTCGCAGAGATCCTCAAAGGACATGCCCAGAACGGCAGCCTCCTGAGGCAGCAGGCTGGTAGGCGTCATTCCCGGAAGGGTGTTGGCCTCCAGACAGTAGATGGAATGATCAGCAGAGTCCATCATGAAATCCATGCGGGCGTAGGAACGCATGCCCAGCGCTTCAAAGGCCATCTCTGCATAATGCTGCATCTTTTCAGTGAGTTCCTGAGAAAGTTCTGCCGGGCAGGTTTCAATGGTGCTGCCGGGCTGATATTTGTTTTTATAATCATAGAATCCCTGGATGGGGGCAATCTCGATGACAGGCAGCGCTTTCCCGTCAATCACACCCACGGAAAATTCCCTTCCTGAGATGTACTGTTCCACAATTACATCGTCACCAAAAGCATAGGCATCCTCCAGTGCGTTCTGAAGGTCCTCCGGGCGCTCTACCCGGTAAGCCCCTACGCTGGAGCCGCCGCATGCCGTCTTTACCATGCAGGGATAGGGAACCGATGCAGGATCCGGCTTCTCGCCGCATTTTACAGTGATTCCCGCAGGGGTAGGAATGCCGGCTGCACGGAAGAACTGCTTGGTAATATGCTTATCCATAGCCAGAGCGCTGCTCAAGTATCCGGTTCCTGTATAAGGAATTCCCATCAGATCAAAGGCGGCCTGGATACGTCCGTCTTCTCCGTTGGCTCCATGGAGCCCCAGAAATACCACGTCCGCCATGTTGCAGAGCGCCAGTACGTTCGGACCGAACATACTTCTGCCTCCGTCTTTCCGCAAATCTTTCAGACGGGAAAGATCCGGATGTTCCGCTGATACAGCCTGAATATCTCTGTCCCAGTCAATATCGGCATCAAACCATGTCTCTGCTGCGGGTTCTTCACTTTCATATCCCAGATAGACGTCCAGGAGAATGACCTGATGTCCTCTGTTTTTCAGAGCACGGTAAATCTTGCTTCCGGAGCTTAAAGATACATCACGCTCCGTGCTGGTCCCTCCTGCCAGTACTACAATTTTCATAATAGCCTCCTAATTATTTACAGTAAACTTTTATTTTTGTCCAGCATTTCCTGAATTTTCTGCTGTGTGTACGCGCCCAGAAACTTTTTCTCTTCTTTTGAAAGCTCTCCGGGGATAATCGGTTTTCCATATTCCAGAATCACATGACAGGGACGGATGAAAGGAATGTGGTTTTCAAAAATTTCCGCAGAGTTGGTGATTGCCATGGGAATGATAGGACAGCCGGTTTTTTCTGCCATCTTCATACTGCCTTCCTTGAAGGGCAGCATGGTATCGGAATGATTCCGCGTACCCTCCGGGAAAATACAGATAGAGACCCCATTCTTAATATATTCAATGCCCTGAAGAATCGTTTTTAATCCTTCTTTTATATTATCCCGGTCCAGAAACAGGCAGTAGAGCGCTTTCATCCAGTCTCTGAGCAACGGATAACGCAGCATTTCCACCTTGGCAATGTATCCGGTAAGCCCCGGGCACCGGGCGTAGGTCATGACCACGTCGAAATAACTTCTGTGATTGCCCACATACAGAACCGCCTGGTCTTTCGGCACGTTTTCCTCTCCGATTACAGTAAGCTTTACGCCTGTTGCAAACATAATAAGCTTAAATGCAGCCTGTACCAGTCTCAGACAGCTGTAGTCTTTGGCGCGCCGGCTGAATTTCCCGATCAGCATTTCGATCAGCAGCACCGGAATGCCGACAATCAGATAAATCAGTACAAAAAGAACAATAATGATCAGTCGTATCATGAGAGCCTCCTATCTGCCGAACAGCTCTGTCATCTGGCGGAGCCCCTGTGCCATACCGGAATTGAGATCGCCGTCCCGGTAGCGCCATGCCCAGTTGCCGTCCGCCACGCCGGGCACATTCATGCGGGCTTCTTCTCCAAGCTTCAGGATATCCTGAACCGGGAAAATAGCATAGCGGGCGATGCTTCCCAGACAGATACGGATGAAATCCCAGCTGATGCTGGAAGCATCTGTGTTCATATAGCGCCGCACTTTGTCGCGGGAATACTCGGGAGCGCTGTTGTACCAGCCCACAGTAGTGTTATTATCATGAGTTCCCGTATAACAGATACAGTTGCGGGTGTCAAACTGGTGGGGCAGGAAGGTGCTCTCGCCGCCATCAAATGCAAACTGCAGTACGCGCATGCCGGGGAATCCCAGAGCATCTCTCAGTTTCACTACTTCCGGCGTGATCAGTCCCAGATCCTCGGCAAAAATCGGAAGATCTTCTCCCAATGCTTTGTGGATAGCCCGGAACAACTCTTCTCCAGGTCCTTTTCTCCAGACGCCTGATATGGCGTTCTCTGCGTCTGCAGGAATCTCCCAGTAGGACTCAAAGCCCCGGAAATGGTCAATTCGCACATAATCTGCCTGATCCAGAAGATGGCGGACACGTGCGATCCACCAGCGGTAGCCGTCCTTTTTATGGGCTTTCCAGTTATAGAGGGGGTTGCCCCACATCTGGCCGGTGGCACTGAAATAGTCAGGCGGCACTCCTGCTACTGCAGACGGGTATCCTTTTTCATCTACCTGGAAAAGCTCGCGGTTTGCCCAGACATCAGCTCCGTCGGGTGAAACAAAGATCGGAATGTCGCCGATGATGGCAATGCCGCGGTCGTTTGCATATTCTTTGAGACTTGCCCACTGGAAATAGAAGCAGAACTGAAGAAAGGCCTGATAACTGATTTCATCCTTCAGTTTCTCTGTCCAGAAGGCGCGGGTTTCAGCTGTCAGACTGCGCAGGCTTTCCGGCCATTTCGTCCAGGGAAGCCCTTCCTGCTCTTCTTTCAGAGCCATGTAAAGGCAGTAGTCCGGAAGCCAGTCTTCATTGGAAACGCAGAATGCGTCATACACTTCCTGAAGCCCCGTGTCATTTCCCTGCATAAAGGTTTTGTAGGCTTTGCGGTAGAGAGGATACTTGTATTCGCGCACTGCATCGTAGTCTACACGGACAGGGTCAAAGTCAGGAATATTCTGCAGATCCTCACGGGCCAGAAGACCCTGCTCTTCCAGAAGCTGCGGACTGATCAGAAGAGGCTCTCCCGCAAAAACGGAAAAGCCCTGATAGGGGGAATTTCCATAAGAAGTAATGGGATTCAGCGGAAGAATCTGCCACAGGCGCTGACCGGCCGCTTCCAGAAAATCTATAAAATCATAAGCCCCTTTTCCGAAGTCACCGATTCCATAGGGAGACGGAAAGGAAGTGGGGTGAACCAGAATGCCGCTGTATCTGTAGTTTACAGAATCATCGGCAGATGATGTCTTTAAACGCATAACGCTCCTCCTCAGGGCGGATTTCTTATGTAAGGCAGCCCGTCAGGACTCCGTTTTTTCCGCCTTAGGTTATTATAATAAAGTCAGATACAAAAAACAAGGATCAGAGGGGTATTTTCCGAAAACAGAATCCATAAATATAGATTAAATGGAGGAAGGAGAATACCGGAACACAGATGTGGAAACGCGTGTTTTTAATTGGTATGGTCCTGATTTTTCTGTCAGGGTGCAGCATTCAGACTAACCAGACAGAAAAGCTGAAGGATCTGGAATATACGATTGTGGAGAAAGAGGAGCTGCCGGAAGAACTCTGTGACATTCTGGAGGAAAAGAAAAAGGAGAGTTTCAAGCTTACCTATGAAGCAGAGGGCGCTTTGTATCTGTGCGTGGGATACGGAGAACAGGCCACGGGAGGCTACAGTATTTCAGTAAATGAACTGTATCTGTCTGAAAATGCTGTCTATTTTGACACCAATCTGATAGGTCCTGAAGCTTCGGAGCATACGTCGGAAGCCGTAAGCTACCCGTATCTGGCAGTGAAGACGGAGTATCTGGATAAACCGGTAGTATTTCAGTAAAGGTGTGCATAGACTGGTAGAAAAGGAAAAGTATAAGGAAAGCAGGTGTGTGCTGTGGAGCTTGTCCGCAAAACAATTCATATGATCCGGCAGAAAGGGAAGGCTGTCAGTCAGATGACTCTGGACGACGATTATAATATACCGGAGGCAATGCCGGATGCCGGAAACGTCATTCAGGAAAAAGGAAAGCTGGAAATAGAAGAAATCAAGACGGAGAATGGACGTGTGGCAGTCCGGGGAATTCTTCTCTTTTCCATTCTGTACATGGATGACGCAGAAGAAAACAGCCTACATAGTGTAAAAGGAAAGATCCCCTTTGAAGAAACCATGAATGCGGAGTCCGTGCAGGAGGGCGACAGTCTGAAGCTGGACTGGATGCTGGAGGATTTGTCAGCTGTGCTGATTAACTCCCGGAAATTTGGAATCAAAGCAGTGGTGACTCTGGAACTTGCCGTGGAGGAACTGAAGGATGAGGAAGTACCTGTGGCAGCAGAAGGAATCGATGGACTGCAGGTAAAAACCTGTCCGCTGTCTGCTGCAGCTCTGGCTGTCCGGAAACGGGACACCAGCAGGATTAAGGATGAGATTATTCTGCCTGCCAATAAACCAAATATCAGACAGGTAATCTGGCAGGATGTGACGATGCAGGGTACAGAGCTCCGCCTGGGAGACGGAGAGATTTCTGTAAAAGGCGAACTTGTGGTATTCGTTCTCTATGAAGGCGAAGAGGATTATGGAAAGGCAAGCTGGCTGGAGCAGACGCTTCCCTTTTCCAGCCGTCTGGATGTAAGCGGCTGTCAGGAAGGCATGCTGGGAAATCTGAAGCTTACACTGGCAAACGCAGATCTGGAAATCAAGCCGGATTATGACGGAGAACTCAGGGTGATTAATCTGGATGCGCTTCTGGAACTGGATATCCGCATTTATCAGGAAGAAAAACTGGATATGGTCTGCGATCTCTATCATCCGACCCGGGATCTCGTACCAGAATCATTGCCCGTACTCTGCGAAAGTCTTCTGGTAAGCAATGCGTCCAAGTGCCGTGTGTCAGATCGGCTGAAGACGGGCAGTCAGGAACCTTCCATTCTTCAGCTCTGTCACGGAAGCGGGGAAATCCGCGTTGATGACTGCACAGTAACAGAGAACGGGATTCTTGTGGAAGGAGCCGTACAGGTACGCATTCTTTATGTAACAGCAGATGACAGCCATCCAATGCTCTGCCTGAAAGGCGATATTCCCTTTGAGCACCGGATAGAAGCGCCGGGCATTGACAGAAACAGTGTCTGGCATCTCCACACATCCCTGGAACAGATTTCTGTAGATATGGTGAGCAGCGCGGAACTGGAGGTGAAGGCTGTCATTCTGGTAAATGCCCTGGTTTTTGGCCGCAGCACTGTAAACTGTATTACAGATGTTTCTGAAAATGAGCCGGATCCTGAAGCGCTTCGGGCTCTGCCGGGATTCCTGCTCTATGTGGCTCAGCCTGCCGATACGCTTTGGGATGTGGCAAAGACTTATCGGACTACAACAGAGCGGATCTGCGAGCTGAACGGGCTGACTTCTGAAGAATTGAAACCCGGTCAGAAACTGATACTGGTCAAGGAGATGGGGAGAGGAACTGAATAAAAAGAGGGCGTGGAGAGTTCATCTCCGCGCCTCAGACTGTCAGATAAATACTGACAGTTTTCCTGTATCTGAACCAGTAAAATCAGGATAAAATCCGTATATCAAGAGGATTTTATCCTGATTTTTTGCGGCAATGACAGGAAACATTCAGTTTCTTAATTCAACTGGCATTTCCTTCCCCTCTGTTGCATTTTTCCCTGCCCTCTGCTATACTTCACTATATATGTATACAAAAAACACAGGAAGTACAATACTATGGATAAGATGCAGTTAAAGGCACTGGCGAAAATCAATCTGGGGCTGGATGTGCTCCGTCGGCGGGAGGACGGCTACCATGAAGTTCGGATGATTATGCAGACGGTGCGTATTTTTGACAGGATTCAGCTGATAAAGCAGGAGAAGAACGGAATCCGGGTACGGACAAATCTGTACTATCTTCCGGCGAACGAAAATAATCTGGTATATAAGGCCGCAAATCTTCTGTTTGAAGAGTTTGGTCTCCCGGGCGGTCTTTCCATTGATCTGAAAAAATATATTCCGGTGGCTGCAGGAATGGCCGGAGGAAGCTCGGATGCAGCAGCAGTTCTGTACGGGATGAACCGTATGTACGGTCTGGAGCTTTCCCAGGAAGAACTGATGAAGCGCGGCGTAAAGATAGGCGCGGATGTGCCTTACTGTCTGATGCGCGGGACAGCGCTGGCAGAAGGTATCGGTGAGGTCCTGAGCCCGCTTCCGCCCATGCCGCCCTGCAATATTCTGGTGGCAAAGCCGGGCATCAGTGTTTCCACGAAATTTGTGTATGAAAACCTGCATGCCAATGAACTGAAAGCAGACCAGCATCCGGATATCGATGGAATCCTTGAAGCTCTGCGCCGTCAGGATTTGAAGGGCATGGCTGAGTGTATGAAAAACGGAAATGTTCTTGAGACTGTAACTGTGTCCGCACATCCGGTTATCGAAAAGATTAAGGGCGTGATGGAAGAACAGGGGGCGCTTGTGGCGCTTATGAGCGGAAGCGGTCCTACGGTATTTGGTATTTTTGAAGACAGGAATAAGGCGCGGCGCGCGATGTCTGTCCTTCGCAAGAACAGAATGGCAAAACAGCTGTTTCTGACGACACCGTATAATAACAGGAGGGGAACACCATGAGTCAGGATATCAATGCGGTTATGAATGAATATCTTCCTTTGAGGGATGTGGTATTTCAGACACTGCGTCAGGCGATTCTGCGGGGTGAGCTGGAGCCGGGTGAACGTCTGATGGAGATCCATCTGGCGAACCGTCTGGGAGTGAGCCGTACGCCGATTCGGGAAGCTATCCGGAAACTGGAGCTGGAAGGTCTGGTGGTGATGATTCCCAGGCGGGGAGCCATTGTGGCAAGCATTACGGAAAAGGATTTGCAGGATGTGCTGGAAGTACGCCGTACACTGGAAATTATGGCAGGGGAGATGGCATGCGAGCGGATAACTCCGGAGCTTCTGCAGCAGCTGGAAGAGGCAGGGCGTGAATTCATGAAACTGAAGGATACTGATGAGTTCACCAGCCTGGCAGAGGTAGATGTGAAATTTCATGATATTATTTATGCTGCCACGGACAATCAGCGTCTGATTACGATCCTGAATAATCTGCGGGAACAGATGTATCGCTATCGCCTGGAGTATCTGAAGGATACGGGCAGTCATGAGCGTCTCAATTCTGAACACTGTCAGATTTACGAGGGTATCAAACGAGGCGATAAGGCTGCTGTAAGCGAAGCGATTGGAACGCATATTGATAATCAGCGGGATGCCATTCTGGCGGCTATTCGCAAGGGTGAACAGAGCCAGAATCCGGAAAAAGCGGAAAAAACAGAATAAAGAGGGACAAAACAGGCAATCCTCTGAGAAATAAATTCCGAAAATACGGAAGCTGCAGGAGGATGCCATGAAATTTATCAAACATTCAGAACTGATACTTCTGATTATATCATTGTTTTTGGGGTTGGGAGGAACCTGCCTTTATGCGGAGCATGCAGGGCTTCCGGATCCTGTGCGTACAGAATATGCGGCCTGGTGGGGCGGTCTCTATCCGGAGTATTGCCTTCCTGGCGCTATGGGAATAGAGACAGATGAATCCCCTGAAAACGCCGGGAAAGACGGCAGAGATACAGAGAACGGTCAGGGAGCCGGGGATGAATGTGTGGAAATACGGTTCAGATATCTGAAGTTTCTGAATCCGTAAAAGAAAAAGTGTTGAAATAGATAGAAAGCTGGAGGAATAGATGAATAAGCCAAGAGAGGCCCCTGTCGGGGTGTTTGATTCCGGGATCGGAGGTCTGACTGTGGCGCGCGAGATTATGCGCCAGATTCCGCAGGAGCGGATTGTGTATTTCGGAGATACGGCCCGTCTGCCATACGGCAGCAAAAGCCGTAATACGATTATCCGGTATTCGCAGCAAATTGTCCGGTTTTTGCGGACCCGGCAGGTCAAGGCGATTGTGGTGGCGTGCAATACGGCCAGTGCCTATGCGCTGGATACCCTGCAGCAGGAGTCGGATATTCCGGTCATCGGTGTTGTGAAACCGGGGGCACGGATGGCAGCCAAGGCAAGTCCGGGCGGAAATATCGGCGTCATAGGAACGGCAGGAACCGTCGGCAGCCATATTTACCGGGATTACATACAGAGCCTTCGACCGGAGGCAAAAGTTTTTGAGAAAGCATGTCCGCTGTTTGTGCCGCTGGTGGAAGAGGGCTGGAGAAAAGATCCGGTGACGGAAACGATAGCCAGACGTTATCTGGAAGAAATGATTGAGAGGAAAGTGGACACCCTGATTCTGGGCTGTACCCATTATCCTCTGCTGCGTTCTACGGTCCGGAAGATTATGGGTGAGGATGTGATTCTGATCAATCCGGCCTATGAGACAGCGATTGAGCTTCGGGAGCTTTTGAAACGCGAAGGGATTGAAAATCAGGGACACAATAAAATGGATGAAAATCCCTATGAATTTTTTGTGAGCGATGAGGCAGAGCGGTTTCGGGCATTCGCAGATTCGATTCTGCCGGTAGATATTACTGCTGCCAGACAGATTCAGATAGAGGAGTACTGACATTTATGACAAAAGAAATCCTGCTTACGATCGCGGGTCTTCATCTGACAGATGGAGAAAACGGAAATGTTGAAGTAGTCACAGCAGGCGATTACTATCACCGCGGCGGAAAGCATTACATCCTTTATGATGAAGTGACGGAGGGTATGACCGGTCATACAGGCAATGTCATAAAGGTGGGTGAAAACGCACTGGAGATTACCAAAAAAGGGCTGATCAACGCCCGACTGGTGGTGGAGAAGGGAAAACGGCACAGAACTGTCTATCAGACACCTTTCGGAGATATTGAGCTGACCCTGACAGGTCAGGATGTGGAAGTTACAGAGACAGAGAACAGTATTTCCATCCGGGCGGAATATGTTCTGGAAGTTAATGAACAAAATCTGTCAGAGTGTACGATTGAGATGAATGTGAGGCCCAGGGAGGCAGGAAGTCTCAGTCTCATTCAGTCATAGGAGTCAGGTCTGCATACAGTTCTGCCTTGACAAAAAGTGTGTGGTACTATATTATGTAACTGGTTACTTATTAAGGGAGAGATGAAACAATGCCGGGAATGATGCCCTTCGGCCTTAAAATTGCTATTATAAACAGGGCTTTTCGTAAGAAAATGGACGATAAAGCCAGCGCCATGGGACTCACATCGGTACAGCTGCGAGTACTGGGTTCTATCAGCCGTCTGGAGGCTTCCGGTGAGACGGAAATCCACCAGAATGATCTGGAACGCATCGAACACGTTACACATCCTGCGATGACAAAGCTTCTGCAGAGACTGGAAAGCAAAGGCTTTATCCAATGCGTTCCCAGCGCCATAGACCGGAGGTATAAAAAAATCACCTGTACGGCAAGCTCAGCCGGCATTCATAAGGTGATCCTTGCACTGGATGAAGAAGTTCTGTCGGAACTGTGCAGAAATTTTTCTGAAAAGCAGAAGGAAGCCTTGCTTAAAATAACGGATCTGGTTTTAAACAATATTGATTCTGAGTAGCCGGAAAGCCGGGAAACAGCATTTCCAGAGCAGTGTACTGAGAAATATTCTCAGTGTCACTGCCTGATTTTTAAACAAATAGGTAACTAGTTACGTAATAAGGAGAGGAGAAAAAAATGGAAAAATCAATCTCAGAAAACAAGAGTATTTTTGCGACAGAACCCATAGGGCGGCTGATCGCAAAATTCGCAATTCCCTGCGTCATTTCACTTCTGGTGAATTCCCTGTATAACATAGTGTGTGGAGATTATTAAAAAACTGTATGAGAAAAAATAAGCGATACGCAGACGGGAATGATCAGTCTGAAAATAAAAACATCGCCCTGTACTTCTGAACAGGACGATGTTTTTCATGTACATGTTTATTTCTTTCTGCTGAAAATTCTCTTGAAGAATTTTTCCTTTTTCACCGGAACCTCAAGACCGCCTCTCGCGCTCTTGACCTCAGTGATGTAAATACCGCTGACTACTACCTTTACTTCCTTCTTTACCGGAAGTACTTCGAAGACTTTTGCGTCGCAGGCAAGTGTCATGATTTTGGGTCCGACTTTGGCTTTTACAATAGGAAGCTTGTTCCAGCGGAGCCACCGCGGTGTCTGTTCAATGACCTGAGCGGGAAGACCGGACTGTGATATCTTCAGCTTTTTCTTGTCAATGATCAGCATGCTGACTGTCTGAGCAATGGCTGCCATCTGTTCCTGCTGTACGGCCTGACGGCGCTGTGCCTTCTTTCCGAAGAAATAAAGAGCAACCAGAGCAGCAATCAATATGATGATAATTACAATAAAAATAATTGTCGGTGTATTCATATTATTACGAATCCTCCTCAGTATTTCACGTAAAACACATTATAGCAGTTTTTGTGGTAAAGCGCAAGGGAAAATGGTATACTTCAGGGTAAGGAGGGGCAGACATGGAGATAGCGGTATGGGCATGGAATATAATAAAAGAAGCGGCAGGCTTCTGGATGGATCATTTGTTTTTTATTAACTTTCTTCTGTCCGTTGTAATAGTCTTTTTTGAGCGCCGGGATCCCAAAACAGTATGGACCTGGCTGCTTCTTTTGTATTTTATTCCGATTCTGGGCGTCTTTCTGTATTTTATGATTGGGCATGACTTTCACAAGCAGCATATGTTCCGGACCAAAGAGATTGAAGATGCCATGTATTCTGCAGTCACCGGACAGGCACTGACAATCATCCGGGATGAATTTGCTCCGTCGGACCCCAGACTCCGGAAATTTTCGGACATGGTGCTGCTGAACCTGGAGGCCGCGGATGCCGTATATACCGCAGACAATGAGGTGGAAATTTATACGGATGGAAAAGAAAAGTTTGATGCACTGTACAGAGAGATCAGAAAAGCGAAGAAGTTTATTCATATACAGTATTACATTATCCGTAATGATGAACTCTGGCAGCCTCTGGAAAAACTGCTGGCGGAAAAAGTGAAAGAAGGAGTAGAAGTACGCCTGCTTTATGACAGCATGGGCTGTCGAAAAATGAAAAGGCAGGACTGGCAGCGAATCCGTGCGGCGGGAATTCAGGTGGGAGAATTTTTCCCGGCGCTGCTGGGCAGACTGCAGCTGCGTATGAACTACCGGAATCACAGAAAAATTGTGGTTATAGATGGCTCTACAGCATTTGTGGGAGGTTTTAATATCGGCCGTGAGTATCTGGGGCTGGATCCCAGATTCGGATACTGGAGAGATACTCATCTGCGGATTCGCGGACCGGCTGTGCTTTCCCTGAATATCCGGTTCATCCTGGACTGGAACTATGCCACAAAACAGAATCTGTTTATGTCAGACCGGTATTTTCCGCCGGAGGAAGAAAGGAAAGCAGGGGACGAGGCTGTTCAGATTATCTCCAGCGGACCGGACTCCAAATGGCAGAACATCCGGAATGTTTATCTGAAGATGATCAGTAAGGCCAGAAAGAGTATTTATATCCAGACGCCCTATTTTATTCCGGATGAATCCGTGATGAATGCAATCTGCATTGCCGCAATGTCAGGGGTGGATGTGAAGATCATGATCCCCTGCAAGCCGGATCATCCCTTTGTCTATTGGGCGACCTACTCTTATATCGGAGATCTGCTGGAAGCAGGCGTCAAATGCTATACGTATGACAATGGTTTTCTGCATGCCAAGGGCATGGTGGTGGACGGTCTCGTGAGCAGCTATGGGACAGCCAATATGGACATCCGGAGTTTTAAGCTGAATTTTGAGGTTAATGCAGTTATTTACAGCTGTCGTGTGGCGAGAAGACTGGAGCATATTTTTGAGGAAGATCTGAAGCACTGTACCAGAATTACTCAGTATCTGTATGGGCACAGATCGTATCTGGTGCGTATCCGGGAGCAGTTTTCCAGGCTTCTGTCTCCGCTGCTGTGATGTGTCGGGGAAAAGCACTGCTTGCTCTTGAAGAGGAAATGTGGTAAGGTTTCCTTGTCGGTTTTATGGCCGGCAGACATGGAAAAATAAGAGGAGAAAAAAGTATGAAAAATCGTTGGATTGCGTTACTTGCTTTAAGCTGCGCACTGTCTCTGACGGCAGCATGCGGCAAAAGCGGGGATGTTTCTACAGAAAACAATGCGGCACAGGAAATCGCTGTCGGAGATATTGCCGCAGAATATCCGGACAGCAGCCTGACCAGACTTGGTAAATATAAGGGTGTAGAGATTGCAGCTGTCAGCACGGAAGTGACGGATGAAGAGGTGCAGGCTCAGATCGATAATCTGCTCGCATCCTATCCTGAATCTGTTCCCGTGGAGGGAAAGACAGTGGTAGAAGAGGGAGACATAGTTAATATTGATTACACCGGAAGACTGGACGGGGAAGAGTTTGAGGGAGGCAGCTCAGGCGGAGAAGGTTTTGATCTGGAGATTGGTTCAGGTTCCTTCATTGATGGCTTTGAAGACGGACTGATTGGCAAAGAGGTGGGAACTACTGTGGATCTGCCGCTGACTTTTCCGGATCCCTACAGCATGAACCCGGATCTGGCAGGTAAGGATGTGGTGTTTGAGGTTGAAATTCATGCAATTGTAGAACACGTTACGCCGGAATGGAATGATGAGTTTGCCAAAGAGTATACCGGCGCAGACAGCGCCGCGTCTTATGAGGAAAGCCTCAGAGCCTCTCTCCAGCAGCAGAAAGAGGAGAGCGCAGCTGCCCAGAAAGAGTATGACGCCATGCAGGCTGTGATTGATGATTCTGAGTTTGAGTGTTCTGAGGAAGAACTTCAGTCCCTGCGCGACAGCCGTACCCAGGAATACGAAACCTATGCTTCGTATTATGGTATGGAGCTGGATGATTTCCTTGTGGGAGCCATGCAGATGAGCCGGGAGGATTTTGACAGCGAAGTGGAGAAGTGGGCAGAATTTCAGCTGAAATGTACACTGGCAGTAGATGCCATTGCAAAAGAAGAAAATATTTCTGTGTCTGAGGAAGAGTATCAGACAGGTCTGCAGACGCTGGCGGATGAGTACGGAGCAGAATCGCCGGAAGCCTTTGAGGAGCAGTATGGACGGAATATGGTAGAAAACAGTCTGATTTACGACAAGGTTGTGGCTCTTGTTACAGAGCAGGCTGTGGAGATCTGAAACTGAGGGTATAAAAATGCTGAGACTGAGACCTTATACCAGGCAGGACGCGGAGACGGTCTGCAGATGGTTCCCGGATAAAAAGGCTTTTGAGCTGTGGAGCGCCGGAAAGATTCAGGGTTTTCCGCTGACGCCGGGGATGCTGAACGCATATTATGACAGAAATGCAGGAGCAGATCTGTGGGCGATGACGGCTTTTGATGAAGAAGGAACGGCAGGTCATGTAATGATGCGGTTTCTGGACGAAGAAAAGCAGGAGCTGCGCCTCGGACTGATCGTAGTGGACGGCGGCCGAAGAGGCCGCGGCTATGGTCGGGAAATGGTATCCCGGGCTTCCCGCTTTGCCTTTGATTACGCCGGGGCGGGAAGAGTGACGATCCTGGTGTTTCTGGAGAATTATGCTGCTGTGCGCTGCTATGAGGCCTGCGGCTTTCGGAGAACGCCGGGAAAGGAACCGGAGCTTTATCAGTGTATGGGAGAAGAATGGCACCTTGCAGAGATGGAGCTCAGAAATACAGGAAACACAAAGGAAAAAACGGAGTCGGAATATCAATGACAGATACAGTTTTATTTGATCTTGATAATACAATACTGGATTTCAGCAAAGCGGAGCGGGCTGCGCTCACAAAGACGCTGGAGCAGCTGGGAATCTCACCGACAGAAGAAATCTGCGCCCGCTACAGTGTATTGAATCAGGCTCAGTGGAAGCTTCTTGAGAAAGGTGAGATCACCCGCAGAGAGGTGAAGCTGCGGCGGTTTCGTCTGCTGTTTGAGGAACTGGGGGCAGATGTGTCTGCGGAGCAGGCAGCGGCAGTATATGAATCGCTTCTGGGTATCGGCCATTATTTTATGGAGGGTGCAGAAGAACTTCTTGAGACGCTCCATGGCCGTTACCGTCTGTATCTCGTTACCAACGGAACAGCGTCTGTACAGAGAGGACGTCTGAAAAGCGCGGATCTGGGAAAATATTTTGAGGATATTTTTATTTCAGAAGAGGTGGGATTCGACAAACCGGATATCCGGTATTTTGAGAGCTGTTTTTCACGTATTCCGGGATTTTCCAGAGAGAGTTCCGTTATCGTAGGAGACAGTCTCAGTTCGGATATCCAGGGAGGAATCAATGCGGAAATCCGTACAGTCTGGTTCAATCCCGGAGGAATATCTCTGGAAGAAGCCGGAGGCGGAGAGGAACTGAGGCCGGACAGAGAGATTCGAAAGCTTTCAGAGCTGCCGGGGATTCTCAGCATAATGTAATGATTGGTCTGCCGCAGGCAGCAGAAAAAGAAAAGGGAAAGCAGATGGTTTTCGTGAAAAGCCGTCTGCTTTTTTATGCATCTTTAGTGTGTATCCACACTTGACAAATCATAAGAATCAGCATAACCTAATCGGTGAATACATGATAATTTTTATCATTTAGAAATCCGGAACTGTCAGAATCTGAAGATTCCGGCAGCAGGACAGCAGAAGAAAAAGAGGCATATTTATGACATTACGTGAATTACCAATCGGAAAAACAGCGACAATTGTGTCGGTGGGAGGAGAAGGAGCCCTGCGGCAGCATTTCCTGGATATGGGTCTGATTCCTACAGGGGATGTGACTATGGTAAAATACGCGCCCATGGGAGATCCGGTAGAGCTTCGCATTCACAGCTATGAACTGACCCTTCGTCTGGCTGATGCGGAAAAAATAGAGATAGAAAACGTGCGGGACGCGCAGAGTACTGCCAGAAAGAAAGAGGGCAGTCTCGTTCCTCACCCGGGACTGGGCGAGGGCGGAAAATTCCATATGAAATCTACGGAGAATCCATTGCCTGACGGTACGGTCCTGACCTTTGCCCTGGCGGGAAACCAGAACTGCGGAAAGACGACCCTGTTCAATCAGCTTACAGGCTCCAGCCAGCATGTGGGTAATTTCCCGGGAGTAACGGTTGACCGCAAAGACGGAGAGATACGCGGCAGGAAAAATACGCTGGTTACGGATCTGCCCGGTATTTATTCCATGTCTCCCTACTCCAGCGAGGAGATTGTGACCAGAAACTTCGTTCTGAATGAGCATCCCAGAGGAATTATTAATATTGTTGACGCCACGAATATTGAGCGGAATCTGTATCTGACCATGCAGCTGATGGAACTGAATATTCCTATGGTTCTGGCACTGAATATGATGGATGAGGTTCGGGAAAACGGAGGTTCTGTCTACATTAACCGTATGGAAGAGATGCTGGGAATCCCTGTTGTTCCTATTTCCGCGGCAAAAAATGAGGGAATCGACGAGCTGGTTTCTCATGCGCTTCATGTGGCCAAATATCAGGAAAGGCCTTCAGAAATCGATTACTGTGACGCCAATGATGACGGAGGCGCTGTGCACCGGTGCCTGCACGCTATCATGCATCTGATAGAGGATCATGCTGAACAGACGGGGATTCCCGTCCGCTTTGCGGCAGCCAAGCTGGCAGAGGGAGACAGCCTGATTCTGGAGCAGCTCCGGCTGGATGATAATGAAAAAGAAATGCTGGAGCATATCATTCTTCAGATGGAGAAGGAGCGAGGTCTTGACCGGGCGGCGGCTATCGCTCATATGCGTTTTGATTTTATAGAGAAAGTCTGTGATGAGACAGTTGTCCGGCCTCATGACAGCAAAGAGCATCTCCGAAGTCAGAGTATTGACCGGATTCTGACCGGAAAATATACAGCAATCCCCTGTTTTGTGGCAATCATGGGACTTGTGTTTTATCTGACCTTCGGCGTGATTGGCGCATTTCTGTCGGGGCTTCTGGAGCAGGGCATTTCAGCCCTGGCGTCTCTGGTGGATCAGCTGCTGGAAGCCGGAAATGCCAGCTTTGCCATACGTTCTCTTGTGATGGACGGAATTTTCGGAGGTGTGGGAAGCGTTTTAAGCTTCCTTCCGGTGATCGTCACTCTCTTTTTCTTCCTGTCCCTTCTGGAGGACAGTGGATATATGGCTCGCGTAGCCTTTGTGATGGACAAGCTTTTGAGAAAAATCGGTCTGTCCGGCAGAAGTATTGTACCCATGCTCGTGGGCTTTGGCTGTACAGTACCGGGCGTCATGGCCAGCAGGACCATGCCGTCTGAGCGGGATCGTAAGCTGACGATCCTTCTGACTCCTTTTATGAGCTGCTCTGCCAAGCTGCCTATTTATGGATTTTTTACGGCTGCCTTTTTCCCGGACCATGCGGCCCTTGTGATGATTCTGCTGTATTTCGGCGGCATTTTCATGGGAATTCTCATGGCTCTGCTTCTGCGCCGTACCATGTTCAGCGGCGAGGCCGTTCCCTTTGTCATGGAGCTTCCGAACTACCGGATGCCGGGTGCAAAGAACGTAGGGCTTCTGCTCTGGGATAAAGCAAAGGATTTCCTTCAGAGGGCCTTTACTGTTATCTTTGTGGCCACAATTGTGATCTGGTTCCTGCAGACTTTCGACATTCATCTGGGTCTGGTGGAGGACTCCAGAGACAGTATCCTGGCTCTGGCAGCAGGTGTGATTGCCCCTGTGTTTGCGCCTATGGGATTTGGAGACTGGCGGGTATCCACAGCTCTTATCACCGGATTTATGGCCAAGGAGAGCGTGGTATCGACTCTTTCTGTTCTCTTTGGAAGCACGGAGGCTATGGAAGCAGTCATTACGCCACTGGCGGCGGCCAGCCTTCTGACATTCTGCCTTCTCTATACCCCCTGCGTGGCAGCTGTGGCTGCTATCAAGCGCGAACTTGGGGCAAAATGGGCGGCAGGCGTAGTTGTAGCCCAGTGTGTGGTTGCCTGGATTGCAGCCTTTGCCGTGTATGTTATCGGCGGATTATTCTGAAATTGAAATAACAGAGAAATGGAAAGGCCGGTGTGCCAGGGACTGTACAGTCCTTCGGTACACCGGCCCTTTCTGTAACTTCAGATTAAAACAGATAAGAAACCTGCGGAACTATTTT
Organism: uncultured Merdimonas sp.; assembly: GCA_944378225.1. GTDB lineage: Bacteria > Bacillota > Clostridia > Lachnospirales > Lachnospiraceae > Laedolimicola. Next base: position 14,195 of record CALWGE010000018.1, on the reverse strand, counting down.
GCTTTTGCTCTGCATATCAGCTGAGTCATGGTTCCCATAGGGCAGTAGACACACCAGCTTCTGGGTTTGAACAGCACCATGGTTATAAGTCCCAGCACGGTGGAAGTCAGCATCACACTGTAGAAGCCGAAGGCAAACTGTGCAACACCGGGATGAAACAGAGTTCCGTGGTATGCCCAGTTCCAGGGAAGCCGGAAGGTCCACAGGAGAGTCACCACCTGTCTTAAATCTTTTGCGCCTGCAAATACAAGATATGTGCTCCAGAGCATCTGAAAGAACATGATAAAAAAGAAGATCAGGAAACCGTACCGGAACCAGCGGCTTTTCATCCAGTTCGGAATATCTTTTTTCCGGGACAGACCAAGTCTGCCTCCAAGAAGAGCAAAAAGCTGGCCTCTGCCGCAGTATCGGTTACAATATCCTTTTGTTCCCCATCCGATGGAAATGATGAGCGGGATAAAAAAGCACAGCAGTCCAAGCCATGCAAACAGAATATTGAAAAATCCGAGAATCAGATAAGCCAGTGACAAAATCCAGAGATAATCGTACCAGTGCTTTTTCATGGCTGTACCTCCTGGAGAGAAATTACGGACGCAGGGCACTCTTTCACACATTTTCCGCAGCCAATGCATTTTTCTGCGCAGATTCTGGCGGTCACGCCTTTCCAGATCTCAATGGCCTGTTTGGGACAGACTTTTCTGCAGCAGCCGCAGGCTACACAGAGAGCTTCTTCCACAGAGGCCTTCTTTTTTCTTCGAATTTTCGTTTCCATATTGAGCTCCTCCTGATTTTACTGGAGATAAGAATAACAGAGAATGCAGAATCCTTCTGTGACAAGATCACCAAAGCGGTCATCACAAAGCTCAGGAATTATACAGAAAATCTCCCATAAGATCATAGCACAAAAAAGCCGGAAGAGAAAGACTGGTATTCATATATTCGGAATGCTATACTTACTTCCAAAACAGGAAGGATTCATCGCTTCTTCTTGAGTGGGCGTCAGAATGGATGAGGGAGGTACAGAATTATGGCTAAACTGGAGCAGACACTTCATGGAGATTTTGATCAGATTCTGGAAAGGATCGAAACCGGGATTCTGAATGGAAGCATGTCAGCGTCGCTGGAGGATTCCAGTGATTTTCGCAGCGGGCAGGCCCGCTGCAGTGTGCGCGTATTTGAACGGTACAGCTACGCAGGCGGAAACCGTGTCAGCCTGAGTGTGACCCTGTTTCAGAATGGAAATGATGAGATTTATCTTTCTGCAATTACGGCAGGTGGGAGCCAGGCTGTGTTTTTCAAAATTAATACCTGGGGAGAAGAAGCGTTTCTTGACAAGCTGAGAGAGCTGCTGTGAGCAGAAAGTGCTTCCGGATTTCCCGGATAAGGAGGAAGAGAAAATGAAGAATAGAAAAATGTGTCTGATTTCTCTGGCAGGGCTGACAGCGTCCTGGCTGATTCTGCGCTGGCCATTGTTTTTCCTTCATGGCATGAGGGAATGGCCCTTTGTTCTTTTTGTTTCGGGAATCCTTGTGGCAGCCGTATCTGGTTTTGTATTCGGTAAAAAAATTCTGCCGGTTTTTACGCTGGCAGGATATGTTCTGGGCTTTTTTCTGGGATATTGCTTTCAGCGGGATTACGGACCCGGACTGAACAGTCTTTGGATTATCTGGAGCTGCGTTTATCTGGGAGTAGTACTGGCCGGGGCGGCAGCCGAGTTCCTGGCCGGGAAATAAGGCAGCAAACATGACAGGCTGGTGTCCGGTTCCTGTGCTATAATCATAGAAAAGGAAACGGGAGGGACAGACAGATGAAGATAGACAGGCTGATCGGGATTCTGTCGCTTCTGCTGCAGAAGGAAAAGGTGACAGCTCCTGAGCTGGCGGAACGGTTTGAAGTATCACGGCGGACCATCAACCGGGATATCGAGGCTCTGTGCAGGGCAGGAATTCCCATTGTGACTTCCCAGGGACAGAACGGAGGAATTTCCGTGATGGAGGGATATAAGATAGACCGGACGCTGCTGACATCTGCGGAGATGCAGGAGATTCTGGCGGGCCTGCGCGGGCTGGACAGCGTCAGCGGTAATGGCAGGGCGGCGCAGCTGATGGAAAAGCTTTCGGCGGGGGCGTCCACACTGATGCCGGGAGCACAGAATATCCTTATTGACCTGTCCTCCTGGTATAAAGAGGCTCTCGCACCCAGAATCGAACTTGTCCGTGAGGGGATGGATCAGCACCGCCTGCTGTCTTTCTGTTATTATGCGCCGGGAGGGGAGAGCCGGAGAACTATCGAGCCTTATTATCTCATTTTCCGGTGGTCCAGCTGGTATGTATGGGGATACTGCCGGACCCGGGAGGATTACCGGCTGTTCAAGCTGAACCGGATGGAAGAGCCTGTTCTGGGGGAGCCCTTTGAAGGGCGGTCGGCCCTTCTGCCGGATCTGGAAAACGAGCGGATCTTTCCGGGAGGAATCCGGGTGAAGGCATTGTTTGAACCGGACTGTAAATGGCGGCTGGTGGAGGAGTTCGGCGCAGGCTGCTTTGAGGAACAGGAGGACGGGAGACTCCTGTTTCACGCTGACTATACGGATGCAGAGAGTCTGCTGTCCTGGATGCTCACCTTCCGGGACAGGGCGGAGCTTCTGGAGCCCCGGGAACTGCGCGATGAGCTTCGGAGGGAACTGGAGCGGGCGGCGGTCCGATATAGGGAGGGATGAGGATATGCGCTACAAATGGCTGGACGGATATCTGCTGAAAAAGCGCAGCGTGACGAAGGATTTTCAGCCGGTCTGGAACTGGATCCGGTATCATGTGGGAGGAAAGATGTTTGCAGCCATCTGCCTAGACAAGGCAGATGAGCCTTGTTATATCAATCTCAAGGCAGACCCGGAGGAAGGACTGTTTCTCCAGGACCAGTACGAAGATATCATTCCCGGATACTATTCCGATAAGCGGACCTGGATTTCTGTGAAGACTGAGGGGAAGGTGCCCGATGAGCTTCTGATGGATCTGCTGGACAAGGCTTACGACCTGATGCTGAACACTTTCAGTAAAAAGCAGCAGCGGCTCGTTCTGGGTATAAGCTCCTGCGGACTGGAATGCAGTGCCTGCGGGTATTATAAAAAGGAGTGCGAAGGCTGCAGTGAAAGTCAGGGAAAGGTGTTCCATGCGCCCCCGGGACAGGCCTGCCCCCTCTATGTCTGCGCCGTACAGAAGCGCCGGTACGTGAGTTGCGCCGAATGTCAGGAGCTGCCTTGTCTGCTCTGGAGGGAAGTCCGGGATCCCGGACTTTCAGAGGAAGAATTTGAAGCTTCGATAAAGGAGCGGACAGAGAGACTGGAAACAATCATGCCTAAAGGGAGGGGCCAGTATGGCTTTTGATTATAAAAAAGAGTATAAAGAATTCTATCTGCCGCCCAGAAAGCCGCAGATAATCACTATCCCGGAAATGAATTTTCTGGCTGTCCGGGGCAAGGGAGATCCCAATGAGGAAAATGGGGCATATAAGGAATCAATCGGCCTTCTGTATGCCATAGCCTATACCATCAAAATGAGCAAAAAGGGCGCACATCAGATAGAGGGGTATTTTGATTATGTGGTTCCGCCTCTGGAAGGGTTCTGGTGGCAGGAGGGTATTCTGGGAGTGGACTACGGACATAAAGAAACCTTTCAGTGGATATCTCTGATCCGCCTTCCGGAATTTGTGACGGAAGAAATTTTCCACTGGGCCGTCCGGGAAGCGGAAGAGAAAAAGCAGACGGATTTTTCTCGTGTGGAGTTTCTGACTTACGAAGAAGGACTCTGCGTGCAGTGCATGCACATCGGCCCTTACGATGATGAGCCGGCCACGGTTCAGGCTATGAAAGATTTCGCAAGAGAGCAGGGATTCCGGCCGGACTTTGAAAGCGGCCGTTTCCATCATGAAATATATCTGAGCGATGTAAGACGTTGCAGTCCGGAGAAGCTTAAGACCGTGATTCGGCATCCGGTCAGAGGTGTGGAATTGGCAGAGCAGAAGTCTGTATAATATGGCCTGAGGAAACAGGGAAGGATAAGCAGCATCAGAAAAAACAGGAGGTACAGGGATGAATCAAACAGGGATTACACAGCAGTATCTGCTTTGTATCTTGAAGGAGAACGGAAAGCTGCCGGCTTTCGGTATGGAGAAGACCATCGCCCTTTCAGCGGCAGGGGTGCTGGAACTGAAAAGATTGTGGAATATTTCTCCGTGACGTTTACGGACAAAAATATTCAGGAACTGATTTCCTCCGTAGGCGAGTCTCTGGTGCGGGAAGGCTGCGCGCAGAAGGAAAAGGGCGGACTGTTTGGAGGAAAGGATCTGTATGTGCCAAATACTCTTGCGGTGGACGCCACTGTGCAGAATATCCGGGCAGAGCTTCTGGAGAGCGGAGAATTGTCAGGAGACGTGATGGCCCTGACCGCTCTGCTGAACAAGAGCGGAGACCTGCAGAAATATTTTTCAGCAGAGGAAAAGAAAGACCTGAAGAAACGGCTGAAGGAAATCAAAGACAATCCGCAGACTGCGATGATTCGGAAGGTCACGGAGTATATCGAATCCCTGTATCTGATGCTGATTGTGGCAGTTACGTGAGAAGGAATAGAGTAAAATGGAGAGAATGACAGAACAAGATCCGGAAATTGGCTTCCCCTGTATCATCCGTCCCATTGTGGGGGATGAGACGGCTCTTCTGAAAGAATTTCTGTATGAAGCGATTTTTATTCCGGAAGGAGTGGAGCCGCCCGCTCGGGATGTAGTGGAGTTGCCGGAGCTTCGGGTGTATACGGAAAATTTCGGCACACAAAAGGGGGATTATTGTCTGGTGGCTGAGTCTGGTGGAAAAGCGGTGGGAGCAGTGTGGACAAGAATCATGAATGATTACGGTCATGTGGATAATGAGACTCCGTCCCTTGCCATTTCCCTTTACAGAGAATACCGTGGCCAGGGCGTGGGCTCACGTCTTCTGGCAGAGATCCTCGCATTGCTGAGGCAGCAGGGATACAGGAAAGTTTCCCTGTCTGTACAGAAGGAAAATGCTGCGGTTCGTCTGTACCGGCGCGTGGGGTTTGAAATCGCCGGCGAAACAGAACAGGAATATCTCATGGTATGCACACTGTGAGAGCAGAAAAATGATATGCGGCGCTTAGTGCGTTTCATATAAAAGACAAAGATAAAAACGCAACGCGTATTCTTTTGGGAATATGCCAGAGCCGGTAGGTAGCCCGGCCATCCTGTCCGGCAGGACAGGGTAAGTAACCTGCCCCTCCTGGGTTGTCCGTTCTTTGTTCATAACACATTTAAAGGAGGGAACGTTATGGACAAATTGAGCGGAAAGCTGACAGTGTATTTTGAGGACCCTTTCTGGGTGGGCGTCTTTGAGCGGATTTCGGATGGAAAGCTGTACGTATCCAAAGTGACATTCGGACCGGAACCCAGTGAGCAGGAGATCATGGATTTTATCCTTAAATCTTACACCAGCCTCCGGTTCAGTCCGGCTGTTGACATGGAACCGAAACAGCATGCGGATAATCCAAAGCGCAGACAACGTCAGATCAGAAGACAGCTTCAGACTGCGGGAATTGGAACAAAATCTCAGAAGGCACTTCAAAGACAGCGTGAGGAAAGAAAAGAGGAACGCAGGCGTCTTGGAAGAGAGCAGGAGAAAGAGGAAAAGCAGCGCCGGTATCAGTTGAGACAGCAGAAACGAAAAGAAAAGCACAGAGGACACTAAGAAGCTTTTCTGAAAAACCCCGGCGGCATAAGGCAGCGGCCGGGGTATTCTGTATTGTGCATGTGGAATTGAGGGAGAGTAGAAAAGTTTATGGAAAGGGAATTATCACAGATGTCACTGGAAGAATTATGGAATCTGTTTCCTATTCAGTTGACGGAACACTGTGCAGATTGGGGAGAGTATTATACAGAGCAGGAAAAGAACCTGACTATCTGCTTACGGGAGTGTCAGGTAAAACGCATTGCTCATATTGGGAGTACCTCCATTTCAAATATCTGGTCCAAACCTATAATAGATATTCTGGTGGAGCTTGCAGCAGGTGAAGATATGGAGAAGGCCGCAAAGGCTATAGAAGAGGTTGGATTTCTTCGTATGTCCTCTGAAGAGGACAGAATTTCTTTCAATCTGGGATATACGAAAAAAGGCTTTGCCCGGAAGGTATATCATCTGCATCTGCGCCGGGCCGGGGACCACGCAGAACTGTATTTCCGGGATTACATGAATGAGCATCCGGAAGCTGCCGCTGCCTATGAGCGATTGAAGCTTGGACTCTGGAAACAGTACGAGTATGACAGGGACGGGTATACCCGGGCAAAAACCGATTTTGTCAGGACATATACAGAAAGGGCGGAAGAATTGTACCGGGGCAGATACGAAGAGAGGAAAGACGAGGTCAGTCCCCTTTCTTAAGATCTTAAGAATACGCTTTTTGTATGCCGCATAAGATGTAAAAAACGTTCTTATGGGGGCAAACCTTGAAGGATTATATTGAAGAGCGCGCCGTCAGCATTGCTAACTATATCATTGACAACAATGCGACTGTGCGGCAGACTGCGAAAAAATTTGGAATCAGCAAAAGTACGGTACATAAAGACGTCGCTGAACGTCTTTTGCACATTAATCCAAATCTGGCCAGACAGGCCCGGGTAGTACTCGATATCAATAAATCGGAGCGGCATATCCGGGGAGGAATGGCGACTAAGGAAAAATATCTGCATCAGCATGCAACATAAAAACACAAGGAATCAAAAATCGGGGCAGGAATCCCTTGTTATCAGGATTCCTGCCTCTTGGTGAAAGCTTTGGCAGGCAGACATGCAATAAACGGCAGTTAATTTTGACAGGTCAAAGATTCAGCTTCCGGTACCGGTTCACACAGGCCAGAATTTCCTGCCTTCTGGGCCTTGCCAGTGAGGAGCGTACGTCCTGGGAGGGAAACAGGCTTTCCAGTCCCTTCTCATCCAGCTGTGCTTTTACGAGATCTGCAAGTTCCGGCATGCTGCGCTTTCCGTCCATCAGGGAAAGTTCCATATATTTAAGCAGATATGCCAGTCCCATGGTCTGCTCGCTGTCACGAAGCTGTTCCAGATAGCGAAGCTCGACAATATCATGGTTAAGGGAAAGCTCGCTGGTACCCAGGGCCTTCAGCTTGAGGCGGTCATCTTTTTTAAGAGCGGCGTAGGGACGCGGACAGCGCTTTTTCGAATATTCCGGGAAACGTCCCTGAGCTGCAGAAAATACGGGGAAATCAGCCGCGGCCTTTTTGGCCTTTTCTGTAATATCGTATGGGACATATTCTTTCATCTGAATGATGTGGTCTGCCACATGGAAATAAGATCCGGAGCTTCCGGCTACAATAATGGAAGAAATTCCGAAATCTTCATAGAGGCTGCGTACACGCTCAATAAAAGGAATGATGGGTTCCTCTTCGGGAGAGACTACCTGCTGCATGAGCCGGTCCCGGATCATAAAGTTTGTGGCGGAGGTATCCTCGTCGATCAGGATCAGAGAACTGCCGCTCTCGATACTTTCCATCAGGTTCGCTGCCTGAGAGGTACTGCCGCTGGCATCTTCCGTGGAAAAGTGGCTGGTATCCTTGCGGCCCGGGAGTTGCCGGATGAATGGGGAAATATCTACCCCGCTGATACTGCGTCCGTCTTCCGACCGAAGTTTCCATGCACTTTCATCAGCTATGACAAGCTCCCTTCCGTCTCCGGCGATATGGTTATAGACGGCGTTCTGGAGAGCCTGGAGCACCGTGGATTTTCCGTGGTATCCTCCGCCCACAAAAAGGGTGATCCCTTTTGGGATCCCCATACCGCTCACAGGTCCCCGGTTTGGAAGCTCCAGAGTGACCTTCAGAGAGTCCGGAGAACGGAAAGGTACTGCGCCTTCCATAGGCCGGTCAGAGATACCGCTTTCCCGGGGCAGAACAGAACCGTCTGCAATAAAAGCGCATAGTCCAAGTCCTGGCAGTGCCTGTCGGATATACTGCTGATCCTCACACAGTTCAATGGCGGACTTTAGTTTGCTCTGGTTGATTTTACGGTAGTACAGACTGTTCAGTACACATCCGGGAAGAATATCAAAAAGCATTTTCTCCAGTTCCCGGGAATCAATGGTCCGTCCGCGTGCCGGGAATCCGGCTTCAAAGCGTAAAATAACGCTTCCCGCAGCCGTGTCTGCAGCTCCTGAGCTGCCGGTCTTTCTGCCTGTGCCTATCCGGCATGCCGTTCTCTCCAGTACTTCCTGCCCGCAGCGTGAGGCGGCCAGAAGACCGCTTTTTCCTGAACCACTGGCTTTTTTGCTGCCCCGGGCCAGCTGCGTTCCGAACAGACGGGTCAGATGATCCTGCAGTGTAATCCGCTTTTCATACGTATCATAATATTCTGCCGGAAACCCTGCCTTTCTGCCATTCACATGTACTGAAAGCCGTGAGGGAGCGGCAAAGGGATCGCCCTGTACATGGTCTATTGATAGTATATAATCGCCAAAGTCGTATTGACCTTTCAGGTCCTTATATGCCGGATAGCCACGGTGGTCGATGGCATGAAGACGGCTTCTTAAATCCTCAGATGATGTCATATTTTGTTCTCCTTATTTCTTCAGTTGGCTGCCGGTTTGCCGGGCAGTCCATACGCATGGAATCGATAACGTTCAGTTTATTGTAAATCAGAAACAAAATAAGATCAATGTCCGGAAAACAGCGGAAGTCATAAAATCCTACGCCCTTATTAAGAAAATAATAAGAAATCTTCCGTGAACCGTCTTATAATGAAAACATAAGAAAACATTCTGCGCAGGAAGGACAGAACAAAAGAGGGGGACAGACATGGAGAAGAGCCGGAGAGGAAGCACCAGAGCTGCAGCACAGCGCAGTCAAAAAGAACTGAGACACGATTCTGCGGAGCGTCCGCACAGACGGCAGCCGGACAGGAATATGCGGAAGCAGGAACAGGCGCGGAGAAAGAAACGGCGCCGCAGGGCAAGACGTTTGTTTTTCATAAAGCTGCTTCTGGCAGTGGCAGTCTGTATGGCGTTATTTTTAGCGTTCCGCATGGGCTGGAGGTATCTGCAGAATCGTCTGATGTATACACCGGAGAAGCTTGCAGAAGAAGGGTGGCCGGAAAGTCTCGTTGAACTTCTGGAAAAGAATCCGGAAACAAAGGATTTTGTCCTGGGATATAGAGATTATGAAGGACCGACGGATATTGATATTTCAGATGAGGTAACAGAGGGAGAGATTCCTTTGTTCCTCCAGTGGGACAAGCGATGGGGCTACGAAACATATGGAAGCGATTTTCTTGCTGTTACAGGCTGCGGACCTACCTGTTTGTCGATGGTACTGTGCGGACTGACAGGAGATACCGGCTGGAATCCTCTTGCCACAGCCCGCTGGGCGCAGGAGCAGGGGTACTATGTGGATGGATCCGGATCTTCCTGGAGCCTGATGTCGGAAGGGGCACAGAGTCTGGGACTGACATCTTCAGAAATAGTTTTTGATGAAGCTCATATTCTTGCAGAACTGGAATCGGGGCATCCGATTATCTGTGTGGTGGGCCCTGGAGATTTCACCACGTCCGGTCATTTTCTGGTCCTGACGGGTGTAGATGATTCGGGAAAAATCCTGCTGAATGATCCAAACAGTATCATCCGTTCAGAAAAAGCCTGGGATCTGGAGGAGCTCATGGGGCAGATTCGGAATCTCTGGTCCTACAGTGTCTGAAATCCTGCGGCAGACCAGTGAAAGCATTGTGATTTATATTTCATTTTGATATAGCTGCAGCCGGGATGAAAAATCCCGGCTGCAGCTGTATATTACGTTACAAATATAGATTCTGTTAATCAGTTCAGCTGAGCCTGTCCGCGGCACCAGGTCTGATGTACCTTGTAATCGGGTTCGAGGACAACCAGATCCGCGTCGTATCCTACTCCGATCACGCCCTTGCGATCATCAACACCCAGGCAGCGTGCCGGGTTGATGGTGCAGGAGTTGATTGCGTAATTGAAGGGGATCATGGCTTCTTCCACCAGAATCCGCAGGCCTTCGTTCAGACGCAGAGTAGAACCGGCCAGTCCGCCTGTTGAGGTCAGATGAGCGCTTCCATCCTCGTAAATCTCGATCTCGTTTCCGCCGAAGATGTACTTGCTTCCGGCAGGTGAGCCTTTTGCCATCAGGGCGTCAGATACCATGATAGAATAATCCGGTCCCTTGGACATGAAGTAATTGTTCAGAGCTGCCGGCGTAGAATGATTGCCGTCACAGATGATCTCACCGTACATGGTACGGATACGGTAAGCTGCGCCTACAAGGCCGTTGTCGCGGTGCTTGAAGGGGGTCATTCCGTTGTATACATGAGTCATGGAACGGGCGCCGTGAGCGTACGCCATTACTGCCTGCTCATAGGTGGCAGCGGAATGTCCGATGCTGACTACCACACCGTTTTCAGACAGGTAGCGTGTGAGGGCAAAATCCTCATCCGTCTCGGTAGCCATGGTGATATATTTGATATGTCCTTTGGCAGCCTCCTGATAGTGTTTGAACTGCTCAATGGTGGGCTTTACGATATACTGCTCCGGCTGGGCTCCCTTATAAACCATATCCAGATAGGGGCCTTCGAAATGAATGCCGAGAATTTCCGCGCCTTCATAGCCGTCTTCCATAACCTTTGCCACATTGGCTACTGCATTTGTGAGTACTTCTTCGCTCTGGGTGATAGTAGTGGCCAGCAGAGCGGTAACGCCTTCGCTGACAATGTTTTTTGTCCAGTTGCGGAGACCTTCCTCGTTGGCGTCATTGGTGTCAAAACCAAAAGCGCCGTGGCAGTGAATATCCACAAAGCCGGGGACGATCCGGAGATCGCCGTAATCTACGTCTGCCGGACGGCTTCCCCAGGGAAGAATGTCTGTAATCTTACCGTCGGTCATCTCGACTGCGGCAGCGACAAACTGATCCGCAATCCATACCTTTTTGCTTTGAATCAGCATAATTAGTTCCTCCTGTTCTCTTGATAAGTTTATTATATCACCGGGAATAGAAAAGAAAAGGAAAAGAGTTTGCATTTTTTAAGCCAGATATTATGAGTTTTAGTTGCGCGGCTCAAAATATACCGGCCGCTTTCCTGAAGTGAGGAAGGCGGCCGGACGGAAGTTACGATTTGTATAAGGTTTTGGAATATTCACTGGGCGCCATGTTGTATTTCTGCGTAAAGGCCCGTGAAAAATAGTGAATGGAATTAAAGCCAAGCATCAGTGCAATTTCGCTGATGGTGTATTTGTTTTCACAGATCATCTGGCGGCTTTTTTCCAGTTTCATCTCGTTAATATATTTCTTGGGTGAAATGTCCATGTTCTCCTTGAACAGAATCTGCAGGGAAGAACGGGACATGGAAAACTTCTGGCAGAGCTCTGCGATAGACAGAGGCTCGTAAATTGTTTCATCAATGTACGCCAGTATTTTTTCCAGAAGCTCATCCTGATAATGCTGTCTGGCACCGGTGACAGGCCGGTCATTCTTCTGTCCGATAAACTCGGACTGCAGAAGCCGGATGACTGTTTCCTGCAGAAGACAGAGCATCAGACTGTTCATATAGGGGATCTGGGAAGTGCTCTCTGTGACAAAGGTCTTAATCAGCGTATAGATTTTCTTGTCATAGCCGAAAACCTTGTTCAGGAGAAGCTCATAATGGGTACTTTCTGCGTCATAGACCACAGTTTCCATATCAAAAATAATGGTCACATAAGAGCAGGAGCATCCCTCGGGAATATCCTGGGTATGATACTGCCCCGGCCCGTAAATCATCAGTTCTTTTTCCTTCAGTTCGTATGATTTCCCCTCCACCACGGTCAGCAGTGTACCCCGATCCACATAGGTAAGTTCAAAATAGTTATGTTTTTCCCCGCTGAAGTGATAACCCGCATTGCGGATGGAGTAGTAGTATCCCAGAATCTCGCTGATGCGGATGCGGGGGAGAATTCTCTCGAACATGTAAGGCGGACTCAGAGTTTCCAGAGTATACTTATAGTTTGTGGTTGTAGTCAGCCTGCAGGTGATATGAGAGGTGACGGCTATCAGGCCGAAATATACACCGGGTTTGAGCCTTACGAGACGGTGGACAGCAAATACCTGAAGCTTGTCAGCCTCAGGAGCATCTCCTACAAGGAGCGCAGCCATTCCGCTCTGCATTTCCAGAAAAACCTCGCAGTCAAAGTGATAAAGCTGACTGACGCTGCGTCTCGCAATCAGATTCCAATCCCGGCTGATCATGTCATTGTGGTCAGGAATCACCGGCTGTTCATAGACAGAACCAAACTTTTCAAATTCCAGGCTGGATGTCTTTAACTGCATAAAATACCTCCATAAACTTTTAATATTATACCTTTTTTTGTGAAAATTGTCCAGACAAACGGCACAGGATCTGAAAAGAGAAACGAAAAAAAGGCACCCTCAGAACTGAAGTGAGTTCTGAGAGCGCCGGCCTGTAAATACGAACTTTATTCCTTTCCGTTCCAGCAATAGGTACAGAGCTTTTCTTTCGGAAGACCGGTGGCCTCGATTAAATCGTCCAGGCGGTTATATCGCAGACTTGTGAAATTCAGCTGTCTGCGGATCTCCTCAAGCATATTCTCATAGCGCCCTGTCTCGGGATCGGCGTACTCCTGCAGAATTTCGTCTGTAACAGGTCCGCCTTCCAGCTTCTCGATAACTCTTCTGGCGATTAAATCCATCTCAGAAGAGGAACGGGAGAAATTCAGGTATTTGCATCCGAAAAGAATCGGCGGACATGCCGGACGGATGTGCACCTCTTTTGCTCCGCTCTGATAGAGAAATTCTGTGGTTTCTCCCAGCTGAGTTCCGCGGACAATGGAATCGTCGATGAGAAGAAGACGTTTGCCTTCAATCAGATCGTGTACAGGAATCAGCTTCATCTTGGCAATCAGGTTCCGCTTGCTCTGGATCGTCGGCATAAAGGAACGGGGCCAGGTGGGAGTGTATTTAATAAAGGGACGGGAAAAAGGAACGCCCGACGCGTTGGAATATCCAATGGCTGCAGCCAGACCGGAATCCGGTACGCCTGCCACAGTATCAATTACGGAGGAATCCATATGATCGCGGCCTGCCATCAGTTCACCGCTGCGGTAGCGCATTTTTTCCACGCTCAGTCCCTCGTAGGAACTGGACGGATAACCATAATATACCCAGAGGAAGGTACAGATCTTCATATCCTTTCCGGGAGCGGCAAGTGTCTTTACTCCATCCGGCGTCACAATAACTATTTCGCCGGGTCCCAGTTCGCGTTCTGTGTGATAACCGAGGTTCAGGTAAGCGAAATCTTCGAAGGATACACAATAAGCATCCTCTTTGTGGCCGATGACAAGAGGGGTTCTGCCCAGACGGTCTCTGGAGGCATAGATTCCCTTAGGAGTCATGATCAGAAAGCTCAGGGAACCTTCGATCAGTTCCTGGGCGTAGCGGATTCCGTCGATGATGTTCAGTTTCTGGTTGATGATGGCAGCCGTCAGCTCTGTGGGATTGATATCCCCGCCGCTCATTTCCAGAAAATGCGCATTTCCGCGTTCAAAAATCTGTTCGGTGATTTCTGCTGCGTTATTAATCCTGCCCACCGTGGTAATAGCGAAGGTGCCATGATGAGAGCGCACGATCAAAGGCTGCGGTTCGTAATCGGAAATACAGCCGATGCCCAGATGCCCCTTCATTTCCTGCATATCCTTATCGAATTTTGTACGGAAAGGACTGTTTTCAATATTATGAATCGCCCGGTCAAATCCGGCCTCACCGTATACTGCCATTCCAGCCCGGCGGGTGCCTAAGTGTGAATGGTAGTCTGTACCGAAAAACAAGTCAAATACACAGTCGCTTTTTGAAGCGACTCCAAATAATCCACCCATAGAGTCTCCTTTTTTCAGTTGATTTTCTGGTCTGTGCCGGGAAGGATTTTCCCTGTCCGCACGGATATTTCTCAAAAAAACATTTATAATATAACCCTAACACAGAAGAATGTCAAAGTCCAGATGGAAGTCCCGGCTTTTGTAAAATTTTCAAAATACGCATTGATGATTAGGGAAAATTGTAGTATACTAAGCCTGATCCTAAAAATAATCATGTAAAGTGAGGATGATACCAATGGCATTAGTAACAACAACA
>CALWGE010000017.1 GCA_944378225.1 uncultured Merdimonas sp. | reverse complement strand
TCCAGCACCGGACGTATTTCCATAGAAAGCTCCGCAAATTTTTCGTCCATCAGCCTCCGGTAGCTCATCCCTTTCTCAGTGAGAATAAAGGGCTGTCCTGCCAGTTCAAAAGCGTCTATTTTCTTCCTTCTGCACAGAGGATTGCTGCTGTCTGCCACAAAGTGCACTCCTGCGCGCTCCTCTCTTGCAATCACATATTCTGCCTGAAAAATATGATTGTCCAGTGTAAGAACCGCATCTGCCTCATTCTGATTCAACAGACGGAACATCTCTTCCGTACCTGCCGCGATAATTTTCAGTGAAATCCCGGGGTATCTTCTTCTGAACCCGCCAAACTCCTCTTCCAGCAGACTGTCGCAAAGGGAATCCGCCATGGCCAGACGGATATTTCCGCTCATTTTTTCACTGCTTTGAAGCGTATGATCCAGCTCCTGAGTCAGCTTGCTGATTTGATGAGCATATCTGAGAACTTCCCTCCCCTTCTCTGTGAGCATGACTGTATGATTGATTCGTTCAAAAAGCTGTGTTCCCAGTTCCTTCTCCAGCTGCTTGATTTGAAAAGAAACCGTCGACTGAGAAAAACCCAGTTTCTGACCGGCCCTTGTAAAACTGTTCAGTTCTGCCACATGAATAAATGTCATCAGATTTTTAAGATCCATTTTTCACCTCATTTATTTTTTCAATTTACCATATTCTGATTATCAATTTTACAAATAGTTAATTTTACTATATACTAAAGAATCGGGAGTTACAAGAAAAAGGGGGACCTTCAGCCATGAAAATCATAACTTTCTTTTACAATCTGCTCTGGGGAGATCTGGTTACCATTCCTCTGCCCGGCGGAAGTTCACTGGGACTTTCATTGCTTGTCATGATTCTGATTCCGGCAGGCATTTATCTGACAATACGGACAAAGGGGCTTCCTTTCCGTCTTTTCCCTGAAATGGTGCGTATCACCCTTGAAGATAAAAAGGCATCCGAACACGGTGCTATTTCCGGTGTACAGGCACTCGTTGTTTCCACCGCCACACGCGTGGGAATGGGAAATCTTATCGGTGTGGTGGCAGCCGTATCTGCAGGAGGGGCCGGAGCCGTTTTCTGGATGTGGCTGATTGCTCTGCTGGGATCTTCCACTGCTTTCGTAGAAGCTACGCTGGCTCAGCTGTACAAGGAAAAGGACCCCCTGTATGGTGGTTACCGCGGTGGTCCTGCTTACTATATTCACGCTTATTTCCGGCGAAAAAGTTCCTCCGGAAAAGACCGGACGGGGAAACGCTCGGTCATCGCTGTTCTTTTTGCTTTATCCGGTCTGCTTTGCTGGTGTGGGATAAGTCAGGTTATCGGGAACTCCGTGTCCTCTGCATTTAAAAATGCCTTCCATATTCCTCCCATCTGGACGACTGCCTGTCTGGTGGTTCTGGCTGCCGTTATTGTACTGCGCAAAAACGCCACCGTACGTATTCTTGATATTATCGTTCCTGTTATGGCTGGTCTGTATTTCATGATCACTCTTTACATTATTATTCGCAACATCGGTCAGATCCCGGCTGTATTTGAACGGATTTTTATGGAAGCCTTTGGCCTGCGCCAGGCCGTAGCCGGCGGAATCGGCGCAGTTATTATGAACGGTGCCAAACGGGGACTTTTTTCCAACGAAGCCGGAAGCGGATCCGCCCCCTGTGCGGCTGCTGCCGCTGATATCAGTCATCCGGCCAAGGAGGGGCTTCTTCAGGCTCTTGGAGTCTTCATTGATACACTGCTCATCTGCAGCTGTACTGCCATGATTATGCTTCTGACACCTGCTCCCCTCACTGACGGACTTCAGGGAATGGATCTGCTGCAGACCGCCATGCAGTATCATATCGGAACTTTTGGAGTGATTTTTATTGCGGTTATACTCTGGCTGTTCAGCTTTTCAACCTTCATCGGTATCCTGTTTTATGCACGGCCAAACATTGCCTATCTTTTCGGAGATAACTGGATTTCTCAGACGCTCTATAAACTGCTTGCACTCGTAATGCTGTTTGTGGGCGGTCTGGCTGCCTACCAGGCCGTATGGGATCTGGGAGATATCGGAATTGGTCTTATGACTGTTTTCAATATGCTTGTACTCATTCCTCTTGCACCCCAGGCTGCTGCGTCTCTGGAAGATTACGAAAACAATCATATGTCGCGTCCCTGAAAAAATGGCGGAGACAGGAAGCCGTATCCTGTTTCCGCCATTTTTATTTTGAGTTTAAGAATGTTTTATCAGAGATAACACACAGTCTCTGAGAGAGGCTTGCGGCTGCTGTGTGGAGGCAGAGGTTCCGCTCCTTCCGCAGGGTATCCCAGATCCATCAGCATCAGAACTTCTTCATTTTCCGGCAGCTCAAATTCTTTTGCCGCTTCATCAGGGTCAAAACGGTTCAGCCAGCAGCTCTCCACCCCCGCATTTTTAGCAGCCAGAATCATATGCGTAGCCACAATAGCAGCGTCTTCAATGCCCGAATTCCGCTTTTCTCCCGGATATGTATAGACATTCTCTTTATCATAAGCCACCAGCAGCACTGTGCCTGCATTATACCGGCAGGGTGTCAGTCTGTCAATACGGGCCAGTCCTTCTTCAGACTGTATCACGTAAATCCTCTGTTCCTGCAGATTTTTGGCAGTGGGAGCAAGCCTTCCCGCCTCCAGAACCGCGTCAAGCTGTTCCTTCTTCACAGGTCTGCCGTCAAATTTTTTGCAGGAATACCGCTCCTTTACTACATCCGTAAATTCCATGTTCTGTCCACTCCTTTTCCTGTATTTTTTACTTTTGCATGATTCGTTCTCAGTCTCATTTTTCATCTTACTTATGATATGGTTCATGTTTCATAATCCGGAAACTCCGGTATATCTGTTCAAGGAGAATTACCCGCATCAGCTGATGAGGAAATGTCATCTTTGAAAAACTCAAAGCATAATCTGCCCGCTTCATAACTGCAGGAGAAAGTCCGAGAGAACCGCCTATCACAAAAGTTATATGGCTGATTCCACTTGTTCCCAGATTCTCTATTTTCCGGGAAAGCTCCACAGAATCAAGCATCTTCCCTTCAATGGCAAGCGCAATCACATAAGCATCTTCTTTCACTGCCTTCAGAATCCTGTCTCCCTCTCTTTCCCGAATAGCGGCTTCTTCAGCAGGACTGGCTCCGTCCGGTGTTTTTTCATCCGCAAGCTCTGTAATTTCCAGTCTGCAGTAACGACTCAGACGTTTTTCATACTCCCGGACAGCGTCTGTCAGATACTTTTCTTTTATTTTCCCTACGGTAATGCAACTTATTTTCATAATTCGATCACATCCAAATCTTCCGGAATCCAGAGTCTGCCCTGAAAATACTGCTCTCCCTCCGCTTGATACAGTTCTTTTCTGCGCTTAATATTCCGATCTTCTGTATGATAAAGAAGCAGATTTTTTACCCCCAGCCTTTCCGCCAGGCAGCAGGCATCTTTAACTGTGGAATGGTGCTTTTCATAAGGATGAAAAATATCTGCCTGCCCGTCCAGGCAAAAAGCTTCATGAAGCAGCCAGTCGCATTCTCTGGCATACTCTTCTTTCTGTTCCTGACAGGGTTCATCTCCACAGCAGGTAAGACGTCTTCCATTACCGAGTTCCAGCATGTATCCATACTGTTTCGCCTTGGTGGAACCTATGTCAAAAAAAGTATAGGTATGGCCCAGAATCACTCTCTTTTCACCGTCCTGGACCGGTATCAGATGGACTCGTTCTCCTATATGTCTGACCTCTTTTTTATTAAGCAGCATCTCAGCCAGATTCCGCAGGATCTCTGTAAGTTCTTTGTGTGCATAAATGCAGGCATCCCCTTCGTACTTCCCTGTATTCATATTCTGACATATGACACGAATCATCCAGAGAATTCCTGTGATATGATCGATATGCTTATGCGTTACAATAATATGATGAATCTCTGCCGGATCAATTCCTGCCTGTTTCAGGCGAGCCAGAACAGTATTTCCTCCTCCGCCATCTACCAGAAGATGTCCTTCCTCACTGCTCAGAACATAACAGGTATTATAGCATTCTGTCACCAGGGCATTGCCTGTTCCAAGTACTGTAAGCTTCAATTCTGCTTTCTCCCTCCCGGATTTATAAAAGAGCATCACAAAAATTCTTGTGATGCCCTTTTCCTGTCATTTCAATCTTATTATTTCTGGCTCAGGTATTCATGGATTCCTCTTGCGGCATCCTTTCCTGCTCCCATAGCCAGGATAACCGTTGCTGCTCCGGTTACAGCATCTCCGCCCGCGAATACGCCCGGCTTTGATGTAGCGCCCACATCTTCAGTAGCAACGATACATTTCCTGCGGTCTGTCTCCAGTCCCTTTGTGGTAGAAGAAATCAGCGGGTTGGGTGACGTTCCCAGCGACATGATTACTGTATCTACTTCAATATCAAACTCAGAGCCCGGAACCTCTACAGGACGTCTTCTGCCGGATGCGTCCGGCTCACCCAGCTCCATGCGGATGCAGCGGATGCCTTTTACCCATCCATCTTCACCTACAAGAATCTCTACCGGATTGGTCAGAAGATCAAAAATGACACCTTCTTCTTTTGCGTGGTGAACTTCCTCCACACGAGCCGGAAGTTCTTCCTCTGAACGACGATATACAATATGTACCTCTGAACCGAAACGAAGAGCTGTACGTGCAGCATCCATAGCTACGTTTCCGCCGCCGACTACAGCTACCTTATGTCCTTTGGCAATCGGTGTATCGTATTCTTCATCAAAGGATTTCATCAGATTGTTTCTTGTAAGATATTCGTTTGCAGAGAATACGCCGCAGGCAGTCTCGCCCGGAATTCCCATAAACTTCGGAAGTCCTGCACCGGAACCGATGAAGACAGCATCAAAACCTTCTTCTTCCATCAGTTCATCAATCGTAACAGATTTGCCGACAATAACATCCGTCTCAATCTTAACACCCAGAGATTTTACATTCTCTACCTCAGGAAGCACTACGCCGTCCTTCGGAAGACGGAACTCCGGAATACCGTATACCAGTACACCGCCGGCTTTATGCAGAGCCTCAAAAATAGTTACATCATAACCGAGCTTTGCCAGATCTCCGGCACAGGTCAGACCTGCAGGACCGGAACCGATAACAGCTACCTTCTTGCCGTTCTTTTCTGCCGGAGCCACAGGCTTAATTCCCTGCTCTCTTGCCCAGTCAGCCACAAAACGCTCCAGTTTACCAATAGAAACCGGCTCGCCTTTGATACCGCGGATACAGCGTCCCTCGCACTGGCTCTCCTGAGGACATACACGTCCGCAGACAGCCGGCAGGGAGGATGATTCGCTGATTACGCCATAAGCCTTTGCGAAATCGCCTTCTTTTACAGCCTTAATGAAATCCGGGATATGAATCTGAACCGGACATCCTTCCATACATTTTGCCTTCTTGCATTCCAGGCAGCGCTGTGCCTCTTCCATTGCTTCGTCTTTATTATAGCCGAGGCATACCTCATCAAAATTTGTCGCACGAACCTTCGGATCCTGCTCTCTTACCGGTACCTTCTTTAATACGTCAGCCATTATTTGTCACCTCCGCAATGTCCGCATCCTCCGTGATGCGTTTTTCCTTCCTTGTATGCCAGGAATCTGCGGCCTTCTTCCGTCTTGTACATAGCCGCACGCTTCATAGCCTGGTCAAAGTCCACCTTATGGCCGTCAAACTCCGGTCCGTCTACGCAGGCAAACTTCACTTCGTCTCCAACCAGCACACGGCAGGCGCCGCACATGCCGGTTCCGTCTACCATTACCGGGTTCATGCTGACTATGCAGGGAATACCAAGCTTCTTTGTTGTAAGGCTGGCAAATTTCATCATAATCATAGGACCGATGGCTACGCAGAGATCATACTGATGTCCTTCGCTGACCAGTTTTTCCAGCATAGCAGTTCCTACGCCATGGAAGCCATAGCTGCCGTCGTCTGTACACACATACAGATTTCCTACGCTCTTCAGTTCATCTTCCAGAATCAGCAGATCCTTTGTACGTGCTCCTACGATAATATCGCACTCAATGCCATGATCATGCAGCCATTTCGCCTGCGGATATACAGGAGCTGTTCCTACGCCTCCGGCGATGAACACAACTTTCTTTTTCTTCACTTCCTCAAAGTCGTCTGTTACCAGCTCAGACGGTTTTCCAAGCGGTCCCACAAAATCGAGGAAATAATCTCCTTCTTTCAAATCCACCATTTTTGTAGTGGATACGCCAATCGGCTGGAATACAATTGTTACTGTTCCGGCCTCTCTGTCGTAATCACAGATGGTCAGCGGAATACGCTCTGCTGTTTCATCCAGTCTTACGATAATAAACTGTCCCGGCTCACAGGCTTTCGCCACTCTGGGAGCCTCAACAACTTTCATGTAAACACTTGCAGAGAGCTGCTCTGCCTTTACAATCTTGAACATAAGCTTCCTCCTGGAGTATAATCTCAGACGGGTTTCTCCCCCGTCTCAGCCGTCCCGCACAGACGACTGTTTATCTCTAATATAATAATCCAATCCCGTACAGATTTCAACCTGTTAGAAAGGATTTGCAAAAAATATACTCTGTCTGCATTAATATTCATAATCGAAGCAGACACGATCACAGGCTGCCGGCTTAATAACTTCATCAGCCACTGCCACATGAAGGGGATGAATCTGATATCCTTCCAGAGTTTCCGGACTCTCCAGATCCGAAACCAGCAGAAGTTCTCTGCTGCTTCCGGGAAGAGTGTTCAGTCTCATCTCAGCAAAAGTAAGCCCGGGAATCTTTCCTACGAGTGCTTTCAGTCTGGAATCAGCCTCCTTTGCCATTTCTGATTTTTTCTCCTCCGGAAAATCTTCCTTGAAATTCCACATTACAAGATGTTTTACCATTATCGTTACTCCTCCTCATTTTGGTATTTAATTAATAGCAATCCTCCTGAAAATCCAGTTTATAAACCAATACCAGCTGTTCGCTTACCATTCCCTTATCATTGACAGCCACAGCGCTCAGAAGCGTCTCGCCCTCTTCCCGCAGCTCTATGGGTTTTTCGTAAAGTGTACTTTCCGTCGTAGGCTCTGTGCCGTCAAGGGTATAATAGATCTTCCCATATTGTGCCTCCAGTTCCAGCCGGAGATAATATCCGTAGGTTCCTTCCGGAATATCACAGGAAGGTTTTTCCACACGATAAGGGTGCAGGTACTTCTGAATATCTGGATAGCTGCAGTTCTCTATCACATTCTCTATCAGTTCTGTCTGTCCTGTAAGATTAAGGATATCCATATATTCCAGATAAAGATCCAGAAGTTTCTCATTCTCTCCCCGTGCAGCTTCCTCTGTCAGAATAGCTTCTTCCATACAGCTGACAGCCAGGTCATCCGCGCCTGTATGAGCATATGCCCGGGCCAGAAACAACGCCGGATCCGTATCTCCCCCCTCCGTATCGGTCTGCAATGTCTGCGCTTTTCTCAGATAGGGAATTGCTTCCTCGTACTCACCCTTTTCCGTTAGCGCCTTCCCGTGACGCAGCTGCCAGGAATAACTGGTTTCCCTCGTGGTCATCCGGGATGAAAAGACAAACACCGCAAAACAGGAGACAAGCCCCCCCAGAAGGAGACACCATTTTACCGGGAACCGCATTCTTCCTTTTCCCGGTTTTGAATAATCTGTCTCTTTTTTCTTTTTTTCATGACCGGCTGCACTTCCGGCAATTTTTTCCCCTTTTACGATATGTTCAGATATATTTCCGACCGGTTCTTCCCGGCCAATCAACAATTCGTCCAGCGGATCATAGTCGGGCACTATCTGAATTTCCTGTCCGCAGTTTTCACAATATAGCTGTCCAGCCTTTAGTTCTCTCCCGCACCTTGGGCATTTCATACGGTTTCCCTCTTCTGCATTCCGGTACTGTTATACATGTTCCTCCAGATACCGTTCAAACTCTTCCATGCTCATCAGAATTTCTCTGGGTTTTGTCCCTGCTTCCTCCCCTACAACGCCTGCCTCTGATAACTGATCCATAATCCGGGCAGCACGGTTAAATCCAACTTTAAACCAGCGCTGAAGCATGCCGATAGAAGCTTTGTCCTTCTCTATAATAAACTTTCCTGCTTCCGCAAACAGAGCATCTCTTTCAGGGCCTTCCCCCTTCGGCTGACTGTCCGGCAGTTCTGTCTGCATGGAACTGATATGCTCTTCCACCTCTGTACTGTAATCTGCAGCGCTGTTGTTTTCTTTCAGGAAGTTTACGACTGCCTCTACTTCTTCATCAGAAACGAAAGCCCCCTGTACCCGCACCGGCTTTGGATATCCATACGGATAAAAGAGCATATCTCCTTTGCCCAACAGCTTTTCTGCACCGTTCATATCCAGGATTGTCCTCGAATCCACACCTGATGACACCGCAAATGCTATTCTGGAAGGCATATTCGCCTTGATCAGACCTGTGATAACATTCACAGAAGGTCTCTGCGTTGCTATCACCAGATGAATTCCTGCCGCTCTCGCCAGCTGAGCCAGACGGCAAATCGCATCTTCTACCTCTCCGGGCGCTACCATCATCAGATCCGCCAGCTCGTCTACCACAATAACGATCTGGGCCAGCCTTTCCGGCACAGTTTCCGTTCCGCTCACGGACATACCGGCAATCTTTTCATTGTATCCTTCCAGATTACGTACATTGTGTTCTGCAAACAGTTTATAACGACGCGTCATCTCTGCCACAGCCCAGTTCAGGGCACCGGCGGCCTTTTTGGGATCCGTTACAACCGGAATCAGAAGATGCGGGATTCCGTTATACACACTCAGCTCCACTACCTTAGGATCTATCATGATCAGCTTCACTTCTTCCGGTGAAGCCTTATAGAGCACGCTCATAATCAGCGTGTTAATACACACTGATTTTCCTGATCCGGTAGCTCCCGCAATCAGAAGATGCGGCATCTTTGCAATGTCAGTCACTACAATTTTTCCGGCAATATCTTTTCCGGCCGCAAACGCAAGCTTTGATTTATGCCCCCGGAACTCCTGGGATGACACCAGTTCCCGGAAAGGAACCACTGCATTTTCCGCATTCGGCACTTCAATACCCACCGCTGCCTTTCCGGGAATCGGCGCTTCGATCCGGATATCTGAGACTGCGAGGTTCAGCTTGATATCATCGGAAAGAGCAACAATCCTGCTGACCTTTACTCCCTGATCCGGCTGCAGTTCATATCGCGTTACTGCCGGTCCCTGACTCACATCCGTAACAGTCACTCCCACTCCGAAATCCCGCAGAATCTGCTGCAGGTGCATGGCAGTGTCATGCAGAATCCGATCCGTATCTCTGTTTTCCTTATGTTTGACAAGATTCAGGAGCCTGAGAGGAGGATATATGTATGCCCGTTTCCTTGGATGCAGCAAATTCCTGCTGTCTGCATCCGGACTATGCGGCTTTTCACAGGCCGCAGACTCCTTCTTTTCCTCTCCCGTGCTTTCACTCTGCCCGCTTGCCGTCCCTGCTCCTGTGTCCTGTTCTTCCTTTTCCCCCTGCGCATTCTCCAGTTCTTCACCCATCCGGATTATGTCGTCATTCCGTTCCCGGTGAATCGGGATCCGGAACATTTCATCCAAATCCTGAAGTTCCGGACTTGCACAGTCATCCAGAGTAATTTCCCGCATCTCATCTGTCAGGCTGTCTTTTTTCATCACCGTCTCTTCGAGAGCGACTCCGGAAACTTTATGCTCTGTCCTCAGCTGGCGTACTTCTTCTTCCTGCTTTTCCTCCTGTTCCGGAGAAATTTTTGCATTCCGCTTTCCTGAAGGAACTTTTTCTGGCTTCAGATATTCCTCTCTTTCCGCATTTTCCCGTTCCTGCATGGCTTTCTGTCTGGCAGCTCTGCGTTCTTCAGCCTGTATCCGGTGGCGTCTGGCATCCTCCCGGGCTGTGTCATAAACCTTTCTGCTGCCCTTTCTGACTCCTCCGATAAATGACCTCTCTGTAATCACCACAGCGCAGATAATCAGAAGAACCAACACGATAATCCATGCCCCGGCTGTGCCGAAAGCACCTTTCAGAGCCTTACAGATAAGCCCTCCGAAAAAGCCGCCGCCTGCCCTGTGTTCTGATGAAAAAGTATAAAATGCCCACACACTGCCGGCATCGCCCTTTTCTCCTCCTATCAGCTGAAAAAGGGCGCACAGCAGAAATCCTGCGGCAATCATCGCCGCCCCTTTTACGGCAGCAATCGTATTGTCTTTGTTGGATATGGAAAAAGCCGTAACGAAAAAGAGGACTATCGGCAAAATATAAGCAAATACGCCAAAAAGTCCGAACAATACGTTTCTCACCATATTTCCCGCAGCTCCTCCGATACCAAAAGTACTCAAAAGAAGCAGGATCGATACCGCAAAGAGAAGGAGTACCTGTATCTCATCGCGGATAAATTCATTTTTTTCTTCGTTTCTTTTTGCAGTTGTTCTCCTGGTGGAAGCCGTCGTTTTTTTCCGTGTTGTACGCCGTC
This sequence comes from uncultured Merdimonas sp., assembly GCA_944378225.1. Classification (GTDB taxonomy): domain Bacteria; phylum Bacillota; class Clostridia; order Lachnospirales; family Lachnospiraceae; genus Laedolimicola. The sequence goes on along the minus strand of CALWGE010000017.1, from coordinate 37,358 downwards.
TTCCTGTTGTGCCGGATGCCATCTCTTATTTGTCCTCCCACTGCACCATTCACTGTCTGATTCACATAATTATTTCTATTATACCATTGATTTTGCTCTTTTACAAGAACCTGCGTTCTGCTCACCCATACTGCCCGTACTCAATGTACCCTGGCCGTACCGGAAGAAGCAGAGCCGGCATTTCTGCGGATTAATTCCCGAAGTTTTGAAAATGCATCCTGAATGCCGCCAATCTCATCAATAAGTCCCTCTTCCACCGCCTGGCGTCCTACCAGAACGGACCCCACATCTTTGGTCAGTTCTCCGGTTTCCATCATTAGCTTCATCAGCCTTTCTTCTGAAATCCGGCTGTGCGAAGTAATAAAGCCGGAAATTCTGTCCTGAATTTTCTGAAAATAATCAAATGTCTGCGGTACGCCAATGATCAATCCATTCATCCGTACCGGATGTATCATCATGGTCCCAGTAGGCACGATCAGCGAATAATCTGTGGAAACTGCCAGAGGAACGCCTATGGAATGGCTTCCCCCCAGAACCAGTGACACAGACGGCTTGCTGATGGATGCTATCATTTCAGCAATAGCAAGACCTGATTCCACATCTCCGCCCACTGTATTAATCAGCACCAGAAGTCCCTGAACATCACTGCTGTCCTCCAGCGCAGCAAGCTGAGGAATTACATGCTCATATTTTGTGGTTTTGGAACTGGACGGAAGGCATTCATGCCCTTCAATCTCTCCGATAATATTCAAAAGATGAATCCGTATCTGTCCGTCATCAAGTGTCAGCTGTCCGTAATCTTCTATCTGTCTGTCTTTCTCTTTCTGTTCCTGTTCTCTGCACTCCTGTGCGTTCTCTGCTTCTGCGCTTACAGTCTTCAGAATACTATCCTGCTCACCTGTTTTTTCCATAAAAACACCCTGACCTTTCCACACATTTTTCTTTAGTATGTGAAAAGATCAGGGATTCTATTCAGATCCCGGTCAGTCTCTCCCGGGAAAACAGGTTTTCATTCCGCCTTTCAGGCCTGACGAAGCGCCTGCTCCAGATCTTCAATAATATCCTGAGGATTTTCAATTCCTACCGAAAGCCGAATCATACCCGGAGTTACACCTGCCTCCAGAAGCTGTTCATCTGTCATCTGGCGATGGGTATGGCTGGCCGGATGCAGAACACAGGTACGCGCATCCGCCACATGCGTAACGATAGCTGCAAGCTTCAGACTGTCCATAAAGCGGACTGCCGCTTCTCTTCCGGCTTTAAGACCGAAAGAAATGACCCCGCAGGTTCCGTTCGGCATATACTTCTCTGCCAGTGCGTGATAAGGATCTCCCTCCAGTCCTGCAAAGTTGACAAACTCCACCTTCTCGTGTGCATTCAGAAACTCCGCCACTGCCTTTGCATTGCTGCAGTGTTTCTGCACACGAAGAGGAAGTGTCTCCAGTCCCACATTCAGCAGAAACGCATTCATAGGCGACTGGATACTTCCAAGATCACGCATCAGCTGTGAAGTGGCCTTTGTAATATATGCAAGTTTTCCAAAACGTTCTGTATACACAATACCATGATAGGTCGGATCCGGAGCAGTCAGACCCGGGAATTTATCTTTATGAGCATCCCAGTCGAAATTACCGCTGTCTACAATACATCCTCCTACAGCCATGGCATGTCCGTCCATATATTTCGTAGTGGAATGTGTTACAATATCAGCTCCCCATTCAAAGGGACGGCAGTTGATAGGTGTTGCGAACGTATTGTCTACAATCAGCGGGCAACCATGCTTGTGGGCTATTCTGGCGAATTTTTCAATATCCAGAATCACAAGCGCCGGATTGGCAATGGTTTCTCCCACAACCGCCTTGGTGTTTGGACGAAAAGCTTTTTCAATCTCTTCTTCCGGAGCATCCGGATCCACGAAAGTGCAATCAATGCCCATCTTTTTGATAGTAGCAGCATACAGATTGAAGGTACCTCCATAGACCTTTGCGGAACATACAATATGATCGCCCGCCTCACAGAGATTGACAATGGAATAAAAATTTGCCGCCTGACCGGAAGAAGTCAGCATAGCTGCCACTCCGCCTTCCAGTTCCGCAATCTTGGCTGCAACACAGTCATTGGTAGGATTCTGAAGACGCGTATAAAAATATCCGTTCTTCTCCAAATCGAACAGTTTTCCCATGTGCTCAGATGTATCATATTTGAAAGTAGTGCTCTGATATATAGGAAGTACTCTGGGTTCACCATTTCCCGGTTTCCAGCCTCCCTGTACGCAGATTGTATCCTGTCTCATGCCATATACCTCTCTTTAAGCTCATAAACCATGTCCATATATTTCTCGCGGCATGCTTCTTTTTCTCCTGCTTCAATAAGCTTTATGCAATCTGACAGCCAGCAGTCCCAAATTTCACCATACACTGTTTCCGCGTCATCCCGCCGGCTAATCCGATTCACAATGGTGGGAGCAATATTATAGTATTCCTTCACCATAGCCTGTCCATCTTCTGTGGACAGCAGATATCCGTCGCGATAGGAACGAAGCAGTTCCAGTTCATAGCAGTCGTCTGGCTTTCCCTGGCTTTCGCAGACTGCTGTGGTTATGTAGCAGAGCTTTTTATGGAAACCGCTCTCTATCTTCTCATAATTCGCTTTCCCGACAGAAGTACGAAAAGCTTTATTCCACTTTTTCACAATCAGATCTGTTACCGGTTCTGCAGATACCCCCCTTGTCTCCAGAAATGCCGGAAACATAAATACTGCCAGTATCATATTATAGTCAATCTGCTTCTCGTTCCTTTTCCCTTTCTTCGGGATTGCATCAAGTTCTGCCTGCGCTGTCTCGATCAGATGATCAGCCAGCTTCTCAGCCCATTGTTCGGGATTTTCTTCCTGGCAGTAAATAGCCTCAATCGCATTCAGTGTCTGCATATGACGGCGCAGATATGCCTGGAATGCCTCCGGATATACTCTCTTTTTAAAAGAAGTCATAGGATTATCTTCCCGGATCAGCATGTCCTCGATTCCCTGCATGGCGAGATTCCAGGTTTCCCCATAGGTCACGATATCCATCTTCTCCATTCGTTCTCCTCCTATTCGTCCCAGTTATGGTACACATTCTGGACGTCATCATCCTCATCCAGAAGATCCAGCGTCTTCTGAAGACTTTTGATCGCATCCTCATCTGTCAATGTCACATAAGTCTGAGGAATCATGGTAACTTCAGCCTGTGCCATGGGAATTCCTTCTCCTTCCAGCGCCTGGCGAACCTGGCTGAAAGAATCCGGATCTGTCAGAATTTCAAAACTGTCCTCTTCCTCTGAAAAATCCTCTGCACCGGCATCCAGAGCAAGCATCATCAGATCATCCGGATCCATGTCGCATTCTTCGCGATCCACAATAATCTGTCCCTTTTTATCAAACATGTAAGATACACATCCCTGGGTTCCCACAGATCCGTTTCCCTTGGTGAATGCACTTCTTACATTCGCTGCAGTACGGTTTTTATTATCCGTCAGCGCATCTACAATAATGGCAATTCCATTCGGTCCATATCCTTCATAGGATACATATTCATAATTAACAGCATTCGCATTGCCGGCAGCCTTCTTGATACCCCGATCGATGGTGTCGTTCGGCATGTTGTTTGCCTTTGCCTTTGCTATTACATCCCGCAGTTTACTGTTATTATTCGGATCAGGTCCGCCTTCCTTTACAGCAACGGCAATCTCACGTCCGATGATTGTAAAAATCTTTCCTTTTGCTGCATCGTTCTTCTCTTTTTTATGCTTTATGTTGGCAAATTTTGAATGTCCTGACATAAAAACGCTCCTATCTTTTTCGTACTTTTCTCTCCCTGTTTCGAAAATATTCCAATAATATTTCCGCCGGCAGACTTTCCTATCTATTCTAGCACTACTTTTTTTGAAAGGCAAGCCCCATTATGTACCCAGCTCCAGGCTTACCCGCAGCGCTTCATTTACCCGTGCAAGGATATGCGCATCCAGATGACATACTTTTTCCCGCAGACGCTGTTTGTCAATCGTTCGCAGCTGTTCCAGAAGAATCACTGAATCCTTTACTATCTGACACTGACGTGCCGACAGTTCCACATGAGTGGGCAGCTTTGCCTTATTCATTTTAGAAGTAATAGCCGCCACGATTACTGTAGGGCTGTGCCGGTTGCCCGTATCATTCTGTATGACAAGAACCGGACGTATTCCGCCCTGCTCTGAACCTACCACTGGACGAAGATCCGCATAGTAGATATCTCCCCGCCTGATTACCAAACTTTTTCACACTCCGATCCTGAAAATCCTCCGGCTGTTTTTGCCTTATCTGAAGTATTTCCAAAATCTTCACATGTATACAGACTCTCAGCTGCAGGGATAACTGTCAGGGTTCTGTCTGATATGTGTTCCACACATCCTCTGCAATCTCTGTCACTTTACCGTGCCGCAGGTAAACACGCGGAACTCTTCCCGAAATATCGCAGCAAAATTCATAATTAAACCGTCCTGAAAGATCCGCCAGCTCCTCCAGCGACAGGAAACTGTCTCCATCTCTGCCAAACAGTGTTACTTCTGCACCCGGAACGGCTTCCGGAATGTCTGTCACATCCACCATAAACTGATCCATACAGACTCTTCCGCGAATCAGGGCTCTCTTCCCTGCTATCAGAACACAGCCTTTATCTGAAAGGCTTCTGGGATAGCCGTCCCCATAGCCAACAGGAATCGTAGCGATACGCCGGGGTTCAGGCGCTGTATAGATTCCTCCATAGCTTACCTGGGTGCCTGCCGGTATCTCTTTTACATGAACAATATGACTCTTAAGCTCCATGGCAGGCCTTAATTTCACGCGTTCCTTCTTTATCTCTTCTGACGGATACAGTCCGTAAAGTGCAATGCCCGCCCTCGCCAGATCCATGGCGGCTTCCGGCATATCAATAATTGCCGCGCTGTTCGCACAATGGCAGACCGGAAATTCTATCCCCCTCTTTCTGCAGGCATCCCGGAAAGCAGTAAAACGCTCCAACTGTCTGTCAGCGTAAGTTTTATCTGCTTCGTCAGCCCGGGCAAAATGCGTAAACAATCCTTCCAGTCTGAGTCCGGGCATCTTTTCTATCCGGCATACCGCCTCCAGACCCTCCTGTGTATCCGGGAATCCTATCCTGCTCATACCCGTATCCAGTTTGATATGAATCGGAATAACCCTGTTCTGACGAACCGCTTCCCTGGAAAGTTCTTCTGCCATATCCAGCCGGAAGACAGCAGGCCTGATTTCCTGTTCCACAAGTTTTTCATAGGCATCCGGAAAAACATATCCCAGAACCAGAACAGGCTTACAGATCCCGTAGCTGCGCAGAGCAAGCGCTTCTTCAATTGTCGCTGCAGCAAACCCCCAAATATAGTCTTTCGGTTCCATAAGGCGGGCAACGGGAACTGCACCATGCCCATAGCCATTTGCCTTTACCACGGCTGCCATCTGTGTCCCGGAGGGAAGACCAGCCTTCATAGCCTCAAAATTTTCTTCAATGGCGTCCAGATCAATCCAGGCCGCCACACGCTGATATCGTTTCATCATTCTAAGCTCCTGATTTTAGTATATGTCGCTTTGCGCAAAAAGAAAGAGACTGCCTGCGATACCTCCGAATTGCAAAGCCGGTTCGCATGGTTCGCGGCAGTCCCTTAAATTTAGAAACAAAATCATTCCGGACGCGGGTGTTCCTTTTCGTACCGGGTAATATTGTAAGAAAGCTGCATCAGGCTTTCGGACAGATGAACATTCTCCACCAGCACATCCGACGGCACCTGCAGATCAATATGAGCAAAATTCCAGATCGCCTTGATACCATACTTTACCAGAAGTTCTGTCATCTCTTCTGCCTTGGATTTCGGCAGTGTCAGAGCTGCAATCTGAATATTCTCCTCCCGGATAAAACTTTCCAGATCTTCCAGCATATGAATCTGGATCCCGCGGACACTTAAGCCCTTTAATACAGGATTTACATCAAAAATCCCTTTAATATAAAAACCTTTTTTTTCAAAATCAACATAGTTGGCCAGAGCCTGTCCCAGGTTTCCCCCGCCTATAATGATCATGTTATGTTTCTTGTCCAGTCCAAGAATCTTTCCAATTTCTTCGTATAAATATTTCACATTATAGCCATATCCCTGCTGGCCGAAGCCGCCGAAATTGTTCAGATCCTGACGGATCTGGGAAGCAGTAACACTCATTCTGGTACTCAGTTCTCCTGAGGAAATCCTTTCTACGCCGCTTTCCATCAGTTCTCCCAGATACCGGTAATAACGGGGAAGACGTTTTATAACAGCCTTCGAAATCTCTCTTTCTTCCGTGTTCCGTTCGTCTCTCATTGCACACACCCTTCAGTCAGTGTATTAAAAACTGTCTTTATTATAAGCGATTTGAGAAAATATTGTCAATAAAGTTTGCAGAATTCTTCACAAAGAATTGTCTTGTTTCGTCCCGGCTTTTTCGATATAATAGTTTCTGCCGGTCTGTGTTCCTGCCAAAGCGGGCATTTCAGCAAAACCGGCTGAAAAAAAACAGTAATGATCATATTAGAGGTACTTATATTTATGATACTTTCATGTCAAAATATCAACAAGGCATTCGGAACAGATGTTATTCTCAAAAATACGTCTTTTCATATAGAAGATCGGGAGAAAGCTGCCATCGTGGGAATTAACGGTGCCGGCAAGTCTACTCTTCTCAAAATTATAGTAGGAGATCTGGATGCAGATTCGGGAGAGGCTGTACTTGCCAAAGGGAAAACACTTGGCTACCTGGCACAGCACCAGGATCTGGAAAGCGACAATACCATTTATGAAGAGCTGCTCACCGTAAAGCAGGATGTTCTTGATCTGGAACGGGACATGCATGCCCTGGAAATCCGTATGAAGGAGCTCGACGGCAGTGAACTGGAAAATGCTCTCGCTCAGTATACACGGCTCAGCCAGGAATTCGAACAGAAAAACGGTTATGCCTGTAAAAGCGAACTTACCGGTGTACTGAAAGGACTGGGCTTTGAAGAAGAAGATTTTCAGAAGCAGGTTAATACTCTGTCCGGAGGTCAAAAAACCCGGGTTTCTCTGGGCAAACTGCTGCTTTCCCATCCGGATCTTATTCTTCTGGATGAGCCTACCAACCATCTGGACATGAATTCCATTGCATGGCTGGAAACTTTTCTTCTGAATTATGACGGGGCTGTTCTGGTAGTTGCGCACGATCGGTATTTTCTGAACCGCATCGCTACAAAAATTATTGAAATCGACGGTGGAATAACCACTGTATTTCAGGGAAACTATTCAGACTATGCCGCCAAAAAAGCTCAGCTTCGGGAAGCAAGGCTGAATGCCTGGCTGAATCAGCAGCGCGAAATTCGTCATCAGGAAGAAGTTATCGCAAAGCTGAAATCCTTTAACAGAGAAAAATCCATCCGCCGCGCGGAAAGCCGGGAGAAAATGCTGGATAAGATGGATATCCTGGAAAAACCTGTGGAAATCCGCTCTGAAATGCATATTACTCTGGAACCCAAAGTCACCAGCGGAAATGATGTGCTGACTGTGGAACACCTGTCCAAGTCCTTTGGTTCTCTTCAGCTGTTTTCAGATCTGAACTTTTCTGTCAAGCGTGGAGAACGCGTTGCTTTAATCGGAAATAATGGTACCGGTAAAACAACCATTCTCAAGATCCTGAACGGCCTTCTTGATGCGGACTGCGGTTCTTTTGCACTGGGAAGCAAAGTACAAATCGGATACTATGATCAGGAACACCATGTACTTCACCCCGAAAAAACTTTATTTGAAGAAATTTCCGATGCTTATCCGGATCTGGACAATACTACAATCCGCAGTACACTGGCGGCTTTCCTCTTTACCGGAGACGACGTGTTCAAGCGCATTGCCGATTTGAGCGGCGGTGAACGGGGACGGGTTTCTCTGGCAAAGCTGATGCTGTCTGAAGCAAACTTTCTGATTCTGGACGAGCCAACCAACCATCTGGATATTGTATCCAAGGAAATTCTGGAGCAGGCTCTGAACCGCTATACCGGAACAGTCCTTTATGTTTCTCACGACCGTTATTTCATCAACTCTACTGCTACCCGGATTCTGGATCTTACAGGCGGTATTCTTGTAAATTATATTGGAAATTATGATTACTATGTGGAAAAACACGATATCCTGACGCCTGTCTCTTCTTCCGCCGATACGCCGGCAGCAGCCGAGACTCCTACTGCTGCAAAACTTGACTGGAAACAACAGAAGGAAGAACAGGCCAGGCTGAGAAAACGTGAGAATGATTTGAAAAAAACAGAAACCGAAATTTTCGAACTTGAAACCAGGGACGCAGAAATCAACGAACTTATGACCCGGGAAGATATCTACACCAATGTGGCTGAATGCCAGAAGCTTCACAAAGAACAAACGGAACTGAAAGCCCGGCTGGAAATTTTATATACACAATGGGAAACGCTGGCTCAATGATTGTCCAGCGTTTCCATAAATTCATGTACATTATCATCTGTTACATACATTCCAAAGCCCTGACTCTCAAGGCTTTCATCCGTCTTTCCATAAAAAATGCGATCAATAATCATATCTCCCAGCTCTTCTGTATAATGGCTGGATTCGTAATAATAATTCCTGTTCTGCGTAATCGCATTAACTCCGCTGAAATTGTAATAACCACCCCCTGAAGCTCCGGACAGCCACAGCAGGAAATTTTCATAACCATAAAACTCCGACTCCTGGTAGGTACGATAGTAAATCGGATTCGTGAAAACTATCAGATTTATATCATATTCTTCGCAGAGAGCTGCAATTTCCTTCATATCTTCAATCGCATAGCTGATGCGATCGCTATAATAATCATCCCAGTATGGCGTATCCCCCTCCCAGGTACCTCCCAGGGACGGGTCACGGACAGTACATCCATTGTCATAATATCTGTCTACATAATCCGGATCAGACGGTTCATAATTCAGAATCACATTCAGCGACAGCAGGACTCCCTTGATACTGAAATAATTTGCGTAAAATCCAAGCTTATTCTTCCGAGGATAGGGAATCCTGTAAAACTGATTCTGATGAAGACTGGGATCGACAAACGCAGAAATATTATCTACCCCAATCATAACATTTTTGGGAATAATCCCGTGTTCTATCATTTCCTCCAAATTCTCCAGATGCTCCGCCGGCAGTCCCTCGGAATAGGACATATTATACCATTTTCCTTCCGGTATATGCTCCACGTTTACAAATCCGGTACGGGAAGATCCAAATAAAAAAGAATCAAACTTATCTGGATTATGAAGAATATACTGCATTTTTATATAATTACTGTTCGGTTCCACTCCATTATCCCGGAGCTGCCGCCAGTGGAATACATTATACGGATCCACCGCCATAGGGACAGCTATTTCCAGTATCAGGATAAACAGGATAAACGGACATATCTTCCATAAAAATTTCTTCATATCATGCCTTTCTCCGTAAGGTCCGGTTTTCCATCAAATCTCGAGTCAGACAGCATAAATTCTGTCTGTCCCGGATCAGAACTGAAAATACACAAATTCATAATCCCCCAGCTGCCTGCTGTAAAGAATCACAAACAACAGTGCAAAATAAAAAGTATAGCGGACCGGTTTTCCAAATCTTCCAAGCCACTCCCAGGCATTCTGTTTCAGTTCGATAAAATCATGCACCAGAAGTACTGCAATCCAGATAAAAGCCAGCTGAAGATCCGAGCTCTGCATCAGTCCGGCATTTCTGAACGTATCGAAACCTGTACGTACATAAGAAACAGGATCTCCAATTCCCTCAAAAAGGTGTGTCAGCACATAAATGGCATCCCCGAAGGTATTGGCCCGGAAAAAGATCCACGCCAGACATACAAACACAAATACGCACAACACACGAATTATACTCCGTTTTTCCTTCCTGGGCGGAAAATAACGATTCCATTCTTTTTCCACGATCTGTCCAAGTCCATGAAGGCCTCCCCAGATTACAAAGCTCCAGCTGGCACCATGCCAGAGTCCGCTTACCAGAAAAGTAATCAGCAGATTACACCGGGTTCTCCACTTCCCTTTTCTGTTGCCCCCCAGAGGAATATAGACATAGTCTCTGAACCAGGTAGAAAGAGAAATATGCCAGCGTGTCCAGAATTCTTTCAGGGAAGCTGCAAAATACGGACTTTTAAAGTTTACCATCAGATCAATATCCAGAAGTTTTGCCACGCCCCGGGCAATATCCGAATATCCCGAGAAATCACAGTATACCTGAAAAGCATAGAAAAATGTGGCTGTGCCCAGCGCAATCCCTGTATATGCCGTCACATTGTTATATACCAGATCCACCAGAGAAATTACCACATCAGCAATAGCCATTTTTTTAAAATAGCCCCAGGCAATCAGCTTTGCTCCTTCAATTGCCTTTTCCGAATCAAAATGATGTTCTTTCTCCAGCTGTGGAAGAAGATGCTCAGCACGTTCAATAGGTCCCGCCAGAAGCAGCGGAAAAAATGAAACAAATGCTGCGTACTTTCCGAAATGTCTGCATGCTGCAGTTTTTCCTTTATAAACATCAATCACATATCCCAGCGACTGGAATACATAAAATGAAATTCCTACCGGAAGCACCAGATTCAATGTCACTTCGCTGACAGGCAGAGAAAATTTCTGAAGAAGAGCCGTTACACTGCTGCTCAGGAAATTAAAATACTTAAAGACGAACAGAACGCCCAGGCAGAGAAACAGGGCTGCAGAAAGCAGCAGTTTCTGTTTTTTTCTGTCTTCTGTCCGCCCCAGCAGCAAAGCAGTGCCGTAAGAAACAAGCGTTGTCAGAAAAAGCAGCGGTACATACTGCACTCCTGCACTCATATAAAAATAGTAACTGGATACCAGCAGGACGCCCCACCGGTATTTCGGAGGCGTCAGCCAGTAAATTATAAACACAATAGGCAGAAACAGATAAAAAGCATTGGAATTAAACAGCATTCAGCAGTTCCTCTAAGGTCTTCCTTACCTCTTTGATAAACCCTTCACTTGAAAGGATAACAGGATTCGGCAGAGTCGTAATCAGAGCCAGATCCTTCGTCATCTTTCCATCCTCAATCGTCTTCACAGAAGCCTGTTCCAGCTTGTCCGCAAATGTCATCAGTTCCTGATTTCCATCCAGCTCTCCGCGTTTCCGAAGGGCTCCTGACCAGGCAAAAATAGTGGCCATGGAGTTGGTTGAAGTCTCTTCCCCTTTCAGATGCTTGTAATAATGGCGCTGTACCGTTCCGTGAGCCGCCTCATATTCAAAATATCCATGAGGAGATACCAGTACAGATGTCATCATCGCCAAAGAACCAAAGGCAGTTGCAATGAGATCGCTCATCACATCGCCGTCATAATTCTTGCATGCCCAGATATATCCACCCTCAGATTTGATTACTCTGGCTACGGCGTCGTCGATCAATGTGTAAAAATACTCAATGCCAAGCTTTTCAAATTCCTCTTTATACTCTTTCTCATAAATCTCCTGGAACACATCCTTAAAGTAATGATCATACTTTTTGGAAATTGTGTCCTTGGATGCGAACCACAGATCCTGTTTCTGAGAGACAGCATAGGAGAAACAGCTTCTTGCAAAACTCTCAATAGAACTGGTCAGGTTATGAATACCCTGGGCGATGCCGCCTTCCTTGAAATCATGTACAGTCTCACGAAGCTCTGTTCCGTCTTCTCCTGTAAATACAAGCTCACATTTTCCAGGACCAGGTATCCGCATCTCCGTTGCCTTATAAATATCGCCATAAGCATGACGGGCTACCGTAATAGGTTTTTTCCAGGTCTTTACATAAGGCTCAATACCCTTTACAATAATCGGTACCCGGAACACTGTTCCGTCCAGAAGTGCACGGATAGTACCGTTAGGACTTTTCCACATCTCTTTCAGATGATACTCATCCATTCGGGCTGCATTCGGAGTAATAGTCGCACATTTTACAGCTACACCATACTTTTTTGTAGCTTCTGCAGAATCGATGGTTACCTGATCATTCGTTTCATTCCGATGTTCCAGTCCCAGATCATAGTATTCTGTCTTCAGATCTACAAAAGGATTCAGCAGTTCATCTTTTATCATCTTCCACAGAATCCGGGTCATCTCATCTCCGTCCATCTCCACCAGAGGTGTTGTCATCTTTATCTTATCCATCTCAGTCCTCCTACATCCGTATTCACAAACTTTGATAAGCTTCCGCGGCTATCCCCGGCGGCGCTTTGTGTTTTATTATAGCCGATTCACTGCTTCTTCGCAAGCCATACTTCAAAATCAGCCAGACCGGTATGGTCAGAACCGCCCCAGTGCAGAAAAGGCAGCATACAGATCCAATGTTCCATATCCCCAGATTCGATTGGGATAAAGTTCCGTACGGCTCCGGCCCGCTCCCCGAATCATCAGCTGCTTGATTTCCGGTGTACTGAGCGTAAGCCTGCGTCCCCGTACAATCCCCCATTCCAATAAAAGAGCAGCTGCTCCTGCCGTCACAGCTGCCGCTGCGCTGGTTCCGGTCACAGATGTCCTTGTATTTTCCGGCCCAAACGCTGCCACCTCAGTCCCCGGCGCGGCCAGGTCCGGCTTAATCCTTCCTTTTCTCGTATATCCTCTGCTGGAATTGATGTAAATACTGCCATTCTCTGCTCTGTAAGCCGCCACAGTTACGGGAATCTCCGCATTGGACGGTTCTGTCAGTGTAATATCCGGATTGGAATTCAGGAAAACAGTCCCGGGCGTAACAAAACCGGTTACAGGAAGCCAGATATTATAAACCCCGCCCACTACAGCCTCCCCATATATCCGTATTCTCCAGATTCCCGCAGCAGGTTCTTTCATCCGGATTACAATCAGCTGCTCGCCGCTGAATGGATCCAGCGTCTGAAAATTAACGTAAACCACGGTTTTTTCAAAGAGAAAATCAAATTTCAGTTCACGAAGACCTGAAGTAACCCTGGGAATCTCTTCACCGGACGGAGAAATAAGTGAAACGGAAAGAACATCCGGCGTACTGCCCCAAAGCTGCAGCATCAGTCCCTGTTCTTCCTCTGCCACCCGGAATTCTGCATCCTGATACTCTTCTTCCCGTCCCAGCACCCCATAAAAATGATGTCCCTGATTTGCCTCATTGCCTGCAGCAGCGACAATACATCTACCTGCTGCAGAACCAATGGAATTGAGATAAAAAGCCAGAGGAGATGAGCCCGAATGGCCGCCCATATTTGTTCCCAGGGTCACACAGATTACCAGAGGCTTTCTTTCCCTCAGGGCCAGTTCATGCAGAAACCGAACTCCCAGCATAATATCATTTTCCTGGTAAGCTACCGCTTCTTCCGGTACCATGTAATACTCTTTCAGATAGCGTTTTGCAGGCTTCAGCTTTACAACCGCGATGTCTGAAAAGGGCGCAGCGCCAATCCATCCGCTCTCCCGGTCCTCACTTCCTGCCGCAATAGATGCCACCCGGGTTCCGTGACCGGAAACATCTCTGGTTGGCACAGTTTCAAAAGGATTTTCATTCTCCAAAGCCCGGTTTATTTCCTCTCTGGTATACACGCTTCCATATCCGATTCCCTGCGGTGTTCTTCCTCCTTGTTCTGTCTGATCCCAGATTTCCAGAATTCTGCTCTTTCCAGCCAGATCCCGAAAACACCGGTTTGTATAATCGATTCCTGTGTCTATAAACCCTGTGATTACCCCTTCGCCTTTCAGTTCCAGTACGGGCTGATTCTGCAGTGCCAGGATATTTGCCGCCTCAAGACTCTCTGTCTGAAGCGGTGTGTAAAGAGCAGGCAGTACCTCCAGACCATATTCAGCTTCTCCTCCTGAAGGCAGCATTTCCTGTCTGACGTAAAATACAGTATAAAAATTGTTAATTGTCTGTCTGCAGATATCCGGGAAAAAGCGATCCAGTTCTTCTTCATTCCAGTTTACCTGCCAGATAAAATCTACATATTCTTCCGAAACAGCCTGTTTCCTGCAATCCGAATCCATACTCAGTTCCTGCGGTATTTCTTTTTACCAGAGTATGCCTGCTCCCACTTGCTCATACCACGCTTTCCAAAAGTCCGGGGATCCAGATTTGCCCCCATCCCTGCCGGTTGCGGGGCATTCCCAGATCCAGACAGGAAGAGCGCAGTTTCAGTTTCACTTCTTTATTTGTCAGATGCCGGCAGGAAGACAGCAGAAGTGCCAGACTGCCGGAAACAACCGGAGTTGCCATGGATGTTCCGGATTTTTCTGTGTAGCAGCTTCTCCCTGTTTTGTGAAAATCTGTACTGCAGGATTTGATATACGCTCCCGGTGCTGTTACATCCGGCTTGCAGATACAGGCTGCTGTCGGACCTCTGCCGGAATAGTTTGTTCTTCTGACGCCCATAAAAGGAACAGCCTTTTCATCATCTGAAGAACCTACTGTGATGACATACGGACTGGTTCCCGGAACTGTGATACTGGAACGGGCCGGGCCCTGATTTCCCGCCGCAGCACAGATTACAAACCCTGCATTCCAGGCATCTTCCACCGCTTTTAAAAGATATGATTTTTTCTTTCCTCCAAGCTCTGTACTTCCTGCAGAAATATTAATGATGCGCACGTCATATTCTTTTCCGTGATCAATCAGCCAGTACAGAGCCTGTGCCAGAGTTCCGCTGCTTCCGTTTCCTTCCCTGTCCAGCACCTTCAGAGAAAGGAAATGGCATCTCGGCGCAAGTCCCTGATACCTGCCGCCGGATGCCGCTCCTGTTCCTCCTATTATTCCGCAGATATGCGTTCCGTGACCACAGTCGTCGCCGCATCCTGCCGAACCTGTAAGATAATTATACGAATAAACCAGTCTGCCCTGCAGATCCGGATGTTCTCCATTTATGCCGGAATCCAGTACAGCCACACCGATTCCTTCCCCAAAAATACCCTGTTTATACGCACGGGAAGCTTCCACGAGTTCTCGCACACGATTCATAACAGAAAACCTCTTTTTACTTTTCTGTTATATTATGCTTCTGCTTTGCGGACTGCCATTCGGAACAGGACAAAGCCTGCCGCAAACATCACAGCCAGAAGCGCCACGCCTGCTCTTGATGTATTAAAAAGCTGTGTAGAGATTCCCATCAGCATGGTACCCATAAAAGCCGCCCCTTTGCCGAAAATATCAAAAAATCCGAAAAATTCCGTGGATTTTTCTTTCGGTATAATCCGCGCAAAATAAGATCTGGACAGGGACTGTATGGCACCCTGAAATACAGCCACACAGACAGCCAGAAACCAGAATTCCCATGCCTTGTCCAGCTGCAGCGCAAACAGCACAATAAAGAAATATCCGACAATAGAAATCTGAATCAGAGATGTGTTCTTCATCCTTTTTGACAGATTTCCCACCAGAATGGAACACGGAAATGCTACTACCTGAGTCAGCAGAAGCGCCAGAAGCAGGTTGGTATCACTGATACCCACATCCTTCCCGTAAGAAGTGGCCATATCAATAATTGTATACACACCGTCTATATAGAAGAAGAAAGCCAGCAGAAAAAACCAGACTTCCGGAAGTCTGCGAATCTCAGAAAACACACCTGCCAGTCTTCCAAAACTGTCCCGAAACGGATGTTCTGTTCTTTCTACATAATGTTTCTGTTCATAGCGATTCAGCAGCGGGAGTGTCACCAGAAACCACCAGACCGCATTCAGAACAAATGCAATCGCCATAGCCGTTCCGCCTGAAATCCCAAGAAGATCTGAACAGAGTACAAATACCAGACTGATAATAAAGGGTACACAGCTTCCGATATATCCCCAGGCATACCCCTGTGCGGACACCACATCCATCCTTTCATCTGTCGTCACATCCGGAAGCATGGCATCATAAAATACCAGACTGGCATTCAGCCCTGTCTTTGCAAGCACATAAACAGCCAGGAAAGCAATCCATGTCTTTGGAAGCGCAAGAGCAGCACAGCCCAGAACCCCCATCATCATAAAAAATGTAAAAACAGGTTTTTTAAATCCTTTTGTATCTGCAACGCTTCCCAGAACAGGTCCCAGGACCGCTACAAGAATTGTTACCAAAGATGTTGCATACCCGAAAAAAGCTGTCGAGTCTGCATCTGAAATACCGCTGGCTGCAGCTATATTTTTATAATAAATCGGTATAATCGTGGATGTAAGAAGAACAAAAGCTGAATTTCCTATATCGTAAAGAATCCAGCGCTTTTCCATATTTGTCAGTTTCTGATTCATAACACTTCTCTCCCTTACTCAAAATCCCGGTTCAGGCGAATACTGACAGGCTCGTCCGTATCCATGGCGCGAACGTATTTTACTATTTCAGCTGCCGCAGGCATCACAGCGCTCTCCATATGTTCCTTCAGAGCTTCCCGGCTTCTCTGACATTTCCTGTTCGGCTTACCGTCCATAATAAGACCGCCAAGACCTTTTCTCTGGCCAATCATCGTGAAAAATATTTTCAGAATACGGGCTTTCAAAGCACAGGGGCACTGAAAAAGCCGGATGATTTTATGAAAGCCCAAAATGCTTTCATCTACTTCATCCGGAGTAACATCTTCCAGAACTGAAGAAATGGCCTCCTCTGTATCCAGATCCCGTATCAGATGGCGGGTACAGTGATGCGTCACAGGATCAACTCCATCCTCTTCCATCAAAGCCCGGTCAAAATCTGTCTCAATCTCCAGGTGTCCCAGATTATTCTCCTTCATATACCGGCTGATATAAGGATGACATTCACTGTCCAGCATAAAGTGACACAGGAAACCACACAGATAGGAAAGCAGAATATAATTGGGATGATTTTTGTATACAGCTCTTCCTCTCTCAAAAAAAACCGCTGCTGTTTCCTGATGCATCCGGACACCCAGCTGATTCACTCTGTTTTTCCCCAAGGCGTGATAATAAAACAGTAAATCCGGTCCATGCAGTCCCAGCCAGTAGGCCGGGGCATTTTCCTTCACAATCTGCCGGATATCTTCCGGCAGCGCCCGATATACTTTCTTTCCAAATTTATAATGTGCATATACTGCTGGCATAATTTCATGTTCCCCTTCCTTAAGCAGACATTTTTCAAGCTTATTACGTTCTCTATTTTCTCACAAATTTTCTGCAGACACAAGTAAATTTCCTGTAATCCCATGTGGCCTTTCACACATTCCCGACTTTCACATACTATGGTAATGTAAATAAATATTTTTTCTGGAGGATTTCTCATGAGTGATTTAACTGCTACAAACTGCGGATGCGGCTGTGCCGAGAACAACGGCAGCAATTGCTGCAGCATGCTGATCTGGCTTCTTCTGCTCTCTTCCTGCTGCGGCGGCTATGGAAACGGCGGCTTCCTGGGCGGAAACGGTTGCGGCGGAGACAACAGCTGCCTGTGGCTTATCCTTCTCCTGTGCTGCTGCGGAGGCTTCGGCACAAGCAACAGCGGAAACGGTTGCGGCTGCGGAAACAGCTGCGGCTGCTGCTGATATTTAAACGCATCTCTTTCCTGACCAGACCGGGAATCCTTAAAGGATTCCCGGTCCTTTTTCTGTTCTTTTATCCTCTCTGTTTTCCGCGCTTTCCTCTGCTCTTTTCTTTTCGTTCCCGCCGTATCTCTCCCTCTCTTTTTCACGCATACATTCTTCGTCAATTTCGTATACACTCGTTCCTTCTGTCACAAGCCGTCCCATGCCCCTTTCTCCTTTCCATTTTCTCTGTCCTTTATTATATTCATACTCTTGCTTTTTGCACATATACTGTAAAGAACGGGAGGAGACTGTATGAGCCTGGAACATGACGGCTACAAGATACTTCATGACGTACAGAAAAAGTGCAATGAGCTGAACAGGAAAATAGATTCCATCATACGGATTATGGAGATGATGACTACCTGGATGCGGTATTCCAGCCTTATGGCTGAATTCCAGACTGCTTCCGGTTCCGGCTCCCAATCCCCCGGAGACTGCGAACCAGACAAAGAGACCTGTTCTTTCTCACAGTCTTTTCCGGAAGGGAGTGAAACTATGAATCAAAGCGATTTCCAAAGGATCCTGAATACAGCCAGACAGTCCGATCATGCCATGACCCAGGATGAATTCAATCAGCTGTTTGAAGCTCTGAAACAAGGAAAAACCGCCGAAGAAACCGCTCGAATGGAGCAGATGGTACAGCTTGCAAAAAGCTTCATGAAATCATAGAACGGATGAACAAAAAGACTGGCGCTTTTGATACGCCAGTTCTTTTTATTTTTTTACATTCTGATTAATAAATTTCGTTTTCACTTTGGAATATATGATTTTCTGACTTCGGTACAGACCATAATATCCGGACTGCATATAACTGACAGCGACTGCCAGAAAGAAAAAGGGCGCGCCTTCGAATCCAAACATTTCGAGACTGATAAGCAGCGAAGAAACGGGACTGTTTGTAACACCGCAAAAAACAGCCGACATACCGCAGGCTGCAGCCAATGATGACGGAAGACCAACCAGCTCTCCAAATACCACGCCGAAAGTCGCTCCGACAAAAAAGGATGGCACAATCTCTCCGCCTTTAAATCCGCCGGACAGTGTGATCGCTGTGAATATCATTTTAAGGAAAAATGCTCCCCAGAAAACATTTCCCTCCGCAATAGCCCGTTCTACCACATGCATACCCGTTCCAAGATAATCCGTTGTTCCCACAATCAAGGTCAAAACTATAATCAGAATACCGGAGCATGCCGCTCTGAGATATGCATTTTTCATTTTTTTCGCAAACAGCTCTTCTGTTCTGTGCAGGATCACACAGAACAGAATACTGACTGCTGCACAGCAAAGTCCCAGAACAATCACTTTTCCCCCGTTCAGAAAGTTCAGAGCCGGAATTCCCGCCAGTTCAAAACGCTCTCCAAACAATCCAAAATAGCAGGCTGTCCCATATGCCACATAGGATGATACCACACAGGGTACAAGCGCTGCGTAATGCATGATACCTACGCTGACAACTTCCATGGAAAAAACAGCAGCCGCCATAGGGGTTCCAAACAGGGCGGAAAAAGCCGCGCTCATACCACACATGATCATGACCCTTCTGTCATTATCATCTATCCGCAGAGATTTCCCTATAAAATTTCCAATACTGCCTCCCAGCTGCAGGGCTGCCCCCTCGCGCCCCGCAGAGCCTCCGAAAAGATGCGTCAGAATCGTGGCCGCAAAAATCAGCGGCGCCGTCCGCAGAGGAATGCTGCCTTCAGAATGAATCGCATCCAACACCATATTGGTACTGCTTCTCTCCTGTTTTCTTTCCCACTGATACATCCACACAATCAGTATTCCGCCAACCGGCAGTCCCAGAACAATCCACAAATGCTCCATGCGGAAAGCCGTGGCCAATTCCACGCCCTTTCCGAAAGCCGTACCTACAATTCCCAGAACAAGTCCCGTCAGAGATGCAAAAATCAGCCAGCGCAAAAGCGCAAGCAGGCGGTTCCATACAGCATCATGAAATACCTCTTCTGCTTTCAGCACAAGGTTTTCCTTCTCTTTATCCGGTGCACTGCTATTATCTTCCCTCTTCATATCTGTTTCCCCACTCATAAAATATCCAAAGTCATTCTTTCTGCCGTGGTTTATCTGTTCCCTGAAAAACGGCACAGATAATGTCTCCACTATCCATGCCGTCTTTTTATTGTCTTACCTTTATTTTACCACAAAATTCAGGATTCTTCCGGGCACATAAATTTCTTTTACAACAGTTCCCTTCAGCCATTCCGGAACGGCAGCTCTTCCTGCAGCCAGCGCTTCTTCCTTGGAAATACCTGCAGAAATCGTCACGGTTCCTCTGGTCTTTCCGTTGACCTGAACAGCAATTTCGATTTCATCATCCTTCATGGCTTCTTCATCCGCATCCGGCCAGCCGTGCGCAAAAACAGTTTCACTGTGTCCCAGCTGCTCCCAGAGCTCTTCTGCGATATGAGGCGCAAAAGGCGCAAGAAGCGTAACTGCTGTCTCCAGTGTTTCTTTATCAATACCGCCCTGCCGCTTTGCCAGATCAATCATCTTGTTATTGTACTCCATGAATCCGGAAATTACCGTATTCAGGCTGAATGTGTTAAGACGGGTGGAGATATCATATACCAGTTTATGACGCAGCTTTACACTTTCTGCCGTCTCCTTTGTTCCCAGATCCTTATTATCCAGAACCAGATTCCAGAAACGCTTCAGGAAACGGGAAACTCCGTCAATTCCTCTGTCATCCCACTCTGCATCCAGCTCCGGCGGTCCCACAAACAGCTCATACAGCCGCAGGGCGTCACAGCCATAGTCGCGAATCAGATCGTCCGGCGAAACCACATTTCCTTTGGACTTGCTCATTTTAATACCGTTCTTTCCGGTAATCATTCCCTGATTGAACAGCTTCTTGAAAGGCTCGTCAAAATCTATAACACCGATGTCACAAAGGAACTTTGTATAGAAACGGGAGTACAGAAGATGCAGAACAGCATGCTCCACACCACCGATGTACATGTCTACCGGCAGATATTTGTCCGCTTTCTCTCTGCTCACCAGCTCCTTATCATTGTGATTATCCACATAACGCAGGAAATACCAGGATGAACCTGCCCACTGCGGCATGGTATTTGTCTCTCTCTTGGCAGGTGCTCCGCACACCGGACAAGTAGTATTCACCCACTCATCAATGGCAGCCAGCGGAGACTCTCCTGTTCCTGTAGGCTGATAGCTTTCCACATCCGGAAGTTCCAGAGGAAGCTGATCCTCAGGCACGGGAACGTTTCCGCAATGCGGGCAGTGAATAATCGGAATAGGCTCGCCCCAGTAACGCTGGCGGGAAAATACCCAGTCACGCAGCTTGTAATTTACGGTCTTCTTTCCAACACCCATCTTTTCAATAATGAGAGGTGCTTCTTTCTTCAGAACGCTGGACTCCATGCCATTCCAGTCACCGGAATTGATCATGGTTCCACTGGCCTCTGTATAGGCCTCTGTCATATTCTCAATTTCTTTTCCGTCTTTCGCGATAACCTGAATAATCGGAATATCAAATTTCTTTGCAAATTCAAAGTCACGATCATCATGAGCAGGTACACACATAATAGCTCCGGTACCGTAATCTGCAAGAACATAATCCGACAGCCAAATCGGGAGCTTCGCACCGTTCATCGGATTAATGGCATAGCTGCCTGTGAATACTCCTGTCTTTTCCTTGTCCTGTACACGATCCACATTAGAACGCATGGATGATTTGAAGATATAATCCTCCACTTCTGCACGTGTCTCATCTGTAGCCAGTTCCTTTGCCAGGGCATGCTCCGGCGCCAGCACCATAAAAGTAGCTCCGTACAGAGTATCCGGTCTTGTGGTGTAAACCGTAATCTTTTCATCACGGCCGTCAATCCGGAAATCCACTTCAGCACCATAGGATTTTCCAATCCAGTCTGTCTGCATTTTCTTTACTTTTTCCGGCCAGTCCAGCTTATCCAGATCATTCAGCAGACGATCTGCATAAGCAGTAATCTTCAGCATCCACTGACGAAGATTTTTCTTGGTTACAGGCGTTCCGCATCGTTCACAGACACCGTTTACAACCTCTTCATTTGCCAGACCTGTCTTGCAGGACGGACACCAGTTAATGGGGAACTCTTTCTCGTAAGCCAGCCCCTTCTTGAACATCTGCACAAAAATCCACTGCGTCCATTTATAGAACCTGGGATCTGTGGTATTGACCTCCATATCCCAGTCATAAAGAGCTGCAATGTCATTAATCTGCTTCTTGATATTCTTTATATTTGCCTCCGTGGAAACAGACGGATGGATTCCCATCTTAATCGCGTAATTCTCAGCCGGAAGGCCAAAAGCATCCCATCCCATAGGATGAATAATATAATGTCCCTGCATCAGCTTGTAGCGGCTCCATACATCACTGATTACATAGCCTCTCCAGTGTCCTACATGAAGACCATTGCCGGACGGATAGGGAAACATATCCAGACAATAATATTTCGGCTTTTTGCCGTCATTGACGTTCACGGGATTCTCTTCCCATTTCTTACGCCATTTTTCTTCCACCGCACGGTGGTTAAAAGGTACTGCCATTTTCATTCCACTCCTCTTCGTTTCGCAGTTTTCCACTGCATTTTATCATAATCATACAAAGCTGATTTGTCAAGCAAAATACCCCCCGCGGACCCACGGATAACTCATCAGGGCAGGAATTTTTCCCGGTTTTTCTGCCTATACGGCCCACTGACTGTTATAAAGCTCTGCATAGAAGCCGTTCTGGGCGAGCAGGCTTTCGTGTGTTCCCTGCTCTATGATTTTTCCGTCACGCATTACCAGAATCCGGTCCGCTTCCTTAATGGTAGACAGACGGTGAGCCACAATAAAGCTTGTTCTGCCTTCCATCATTTTCGCGAACGCATTCTGAATCTTCAGTTCCGTGCGGGTATCAATGGATGAAGTCGCCTCGTCCAGAATCAGCATGGGGGGAAGGCAGAGCATCACACGGGTAATGCACAGAAGCTGTTTCTGTCCCTGGGACAGGCTGCCTCCATCTTCGGAAAGCACTGTATCATATCCATGCGGCAGACGTCGGATAAAGCTGTGTGCATGGGACGCCTTTGCAGCCTGAACAATCTCCTCTTCCGTGGCATCTGGTTTCCCATATGCGATATTCTCCCGGACTGTGGCGGACTTCAGCCAGGTTTCCTGTAATACCATCCCATACTGCTGACGAAGATTCTTTCGGGTCAGTTCCCGTACATCATATCCATCCACAGAGATGGAACCGCCGTCCACATCATAAAAACGCATCAGAAGATTAATCAGAGTGCTCTTGCCGCAGCCAGTAGGGCCTACAATGGCAACTCTCTGTCCCGGCTCTACATGAAGATTCAAATCACGGATTAATTCCCGTTCTTTTGAATAAGAAAAATCCACTGCCTTCAGATCCACCTGACCCTCTGCCTTTTGAATCTCCGGTCCGTTCGAAACATCGGGTGTCATGGCTTTCTGATCGATGAAATCAAAAACCCGGGCAGCGCAGGCCAGAGCGTTCTGAAGTTCTGTCACCACTCCGGAGATCTCGTTAAAAGGTTTCGTATACTGATTGGCATAACTCAGAAAAACAGAGAGCTGTCCGACTGTCAGCCCGCCTCCTATCGCCGAAAGAGCTCCTGACACACCCACTCCTGCATAAACCAGACTGTTCACAAAACGAGTGGACGGATTGGTAATTGAGGAGAAAAAGATAGCTCTCAGACTGTGCTTTTCCAGACGTCCGTTTATCTCCTCAAAGCGGGAAACTGCTTCTTTCTCATATCCAAAAGCCCTTACTATTTTCTGATTTCCCACCATTTCATCTATCAGACCGGTCAGTTCTCCTCTTGTCTCAGACTGCAGCAGAAACATTTTATGCGTTCTTTTCGCAATAAAACTGGCAACCAGAAATGAAACCGGTGTAACACAGACCACCACCAGTGTAATACCCACGTTAACAGACAGCATGAACAGCAGGGTCCCCAGAATCGTCATCACTCCTGTAAACAGCTGAGTAAATCCCATCAGAAGACCGTCGGAAAACTGATCAATATCAGCAATCAGCCGACTTACAATATCCCCCTGCGGATGACTGTCTATATAACTCAGAGGCAGCTCATGCATGTGATCAAAAGCCTCTGTTCTTACGTCCATTACCACTTTATAAGTCATATGATTGTTGCACAGATTCATCAGCCACTGCAGAAGAGAAGTCGCTCCAATCACCACCCCCAGCCTGACAAGCAGCCGAAACAGCGCATCAAAATCCACATGCCCCTCTCCAATCATATAATCAACAGCGTTTCCGGTCAGCACAGGAGCATAAAGAGTCAGCACCACGGTCAGCACCGCAAACAGAAGCGATGCCGCCAGATAAAGGCGATAATCCGCAATATAATGAAGAACACGTTTCAAAGTTGATCTATGCTTCATGTGACTGTTCCTCCTCCGCCGATGCCTGAGACAGGCAGATTTCGCGGTAAACTCCGCAGCTTTTGTATAATTCTTCATGAGAACCGATTCCCGCTGCTCTTCCGTCCTCCAGAACAATAATTTTATCTGCCTGACGCACAGTAGCCGCTCTCTGAGACACGAGAAAAACTACCGCGCTCTTCTTTTTTTCCCTCAAAGCCTTACGCAGTCTTGCGTCTGTGGCAAAATCAAGAGCAGATGCACTGTCATCAAGAATCAGAATTTCCGGATTCCGAACCAGTGCCCGTGCAATCGTCAGACGCTGGCGCTGTCCGCCCGACAGATTTCTTCCTCCCTGCAGAATTTCTTCATCCAGTCCCTTTTCCTTCTTTTCCACAATATCCAGTCCCTGAGCTGTCCGAAGAGCTTCCATCAGTTCCTCATCAGACGCATCTTTCTTTCCCCAGCACAGATTTTCCCGGATAGTTCCGGAAAACAAAACAGCCTTCTGAGGAACAACACCAATCTTCTGCCGAAGTCCCTGGTAGGAATATTCCTTCACATCAACTCCATTCACCAGCACACTTCCTTCGGATGTATCATAAAACCGGGGAATCAGATTCACCAGAGTCGACTTTCCGGAACCGGTGCCGCCGATTACACCGATGGTTTCTCCCGGCCATGCCTGAAAGCTTAAATCCTCCAGCGCTTCCGCCGCTCCTTCCTGATAGCGCATGCTCACATTTCTGAACTCCACACAGGGAACTGTTCCGGAAATCTTTCCATCCGCGTAATTTCCTTCCTGCATCCCCGTCTCCTGTTCAAATACTGCATTGATTCTGGAAAGGCAGGCAAGAGAACGGGTAATGTTTACAACCAGATTCGCCAGTTTGATAAGTTCCACCAGGATCTGCGACATATAATTTACCAATGCCACCACCTGTCCCTGTGTCAGGACACCGTCATCCACCTGAGTTCCTCCGGTCCACACCAGAAGAATAACTGCCGCGTTGATAATTGCATACGTAAGAGGGTTTAACAGGGCCGAAATTTTTCCGACAAAAAGCTGAGTTTTCATCAAAGCTGTGCTGTCTCTGTAAAATATTTCTCTTTCTTCCTCCTGTCTGTTAAACGCCCGAACCACCCGGACGCCGGACAGATTCTCTCTCACATGAAGCAATACTCTGTCCAGCTGCCCCTGTACCTTTCGATATACAGGAATTGTAATTCCCATAATTCCGAACACTGCAGCAAACAGAATCGGTATAACGCCTGTAAAAATAAGAGCTGATTTCACATCGATTGTAAATGCCATAACCATGGCACCAAATACGATAAACGGAGAGCGCAGAAACAGACGAAGAACCAGGTTAACTCCTGTCTGTACCTGATTGATATCACTGGTAATCCGGGTAATCAGCGTAGATGTACCGATCGAATCCAGTTCTTTGTAGGAAAACCGATTCAGATGAACAAAAAGGGCGCCCCGCATCTGTGTACTGCATCCCACTGCAGCCTTCGCCGCAAAATACTGCGCCGTAATGGAACTGGCCAGTCCAATCAGTCCCAGCAGAATCAGAATTCCTCCCCTTCCAATCACGTAAGAAGCATTCCGCTCCGCAATTCCCACATCAATAATATCTGCCACCACCAATGGCACCAGAAGCTCAAAACTGGCTTCCAGAAGCTTGAACAGCGGTCCAAGAATGCTTTCCTTCCGATAATCTTTCATAAAATACAACAATCGCCTCATTGACGCAAAACTCCTCCCCTGGCACCTTTCACTCTCTATGAGAATTCCGGCGCATACTGAGAATTATTTTACGTCAGTGAGACGAATTTTTCAAGACTTTCGGCTTCCTGACACGACATCCTGTCCATGTCATAACAAAGGCGGCCTTCTATAAATTCATATATTCGATAATCGTTCTTGTTACAATCAGCAGCGGAACTCTGGAATATACATCCTGACCTTTGGTCTGCATAATAAGCTCGCTGTAAGCAATGATTTTCACATCCGCGTACGTTTCCAGCTCTGTCGGTGATTTACAGCAGCAGACCACAACTTTCGCTCCAACATCTTTGGCTTTTTTTGCGGATGCAGCCAGTTCCGGCGTGGTGTTGCGGATGGATAAAATGAATACCACATCCTCTTCTGTTACAATTTTTTCCGTATGCTTCATCCAGATCACATCTTTCACAATCACTGCATGATAGCCCATTAAAGTAAGATACATCTGAAATTCTTCCGCTATCAGAGCTGTGAATCCCCTGGCATAAATATAGATACGGGACGCCTTTTTTATATATTCAATAGCACGATAAATCTCAGATATATTCAGATTATCAATGGTATTTGTACATTCCCGATAGGTTTTAGCCAAAACTTCGTTCAGCAGATAAGGCGAGTCAGCCGTATTCTGTTCTTTCTTTCTCAGTTTCTTTTCCGAGATAAAATATCTTAATTCGGAAATTCCCTGGAACCCGCACTTTTGAATAGTCCTCGACACAGTAGCCGGGGATGTAAAAGTATTTTCAGCAATCTGTGTAATTGAAAAAAAAGGGATTTTCTCTTCATTTTGATTGATATAATGAATAATGCTTTTCTCTGTATCAGAAAGAGACTGATAAAGCGCCTGTTCCAAATGAATAATCATGTCTGCTCACTCCTGCCTGTTTTTCTGCACCGGTAGTTTATTATACTAAATTTTTCGCTTTTTTCAAGAATTATCGTACAAAAACAGACGGGCAGACATAAATTTTTCGAAAAGAAAATCTACTCTGCCCGTCTTTCAGCTTTCCTTATCCCGCTATGAGAATAAACCGTTTTTTATTTTATTCCATCCATTCGCCGCCCACCAGGTTGATGGACTGTCCTGTCAGGTAGGCTGAAGAATCTGTAAGTAAAAACAGTGCCGCATTGGTCACGTCTTTCAAATCCACCAGCCGGTGCATAGGAATATTTTTCTCAAAATAAGGCAGCACCTCTTCCGGATCCAGATTACGTTTCTTCGCATACTCATATTTCAGCCGATCCCACATTTCTGTATGTACAATACCGGGACAGATAGTATTCACGCGAATTCCCTTGTCAGCAAATTCTTTAGCTATAGACTGGCTCAGTCCCTGCACCCCGAATTTGCTGGCACAGTAAATAGTCTGCCAGGAGCTTGGCTTCTTTCCCGAAAGTGAGGACATATTGACAATCGTTCCTCCTCCATTTGCCAGCATCCGCTTTACTGCCGCCTGACAGCAGAGGAAGGTAGCCTTCAGGTTTACATTAATGGTAAGATCCCACAACGACTCCTCACAGTCCAGAAAAGGAACCATGCGTGATACGCCGGCGGAATTAATCCAGGAAGTCAGCTTACCCAGCTTTTCTTCTACCATGTCGGCAGCATCCTCTACCTCTCTTTTTCTGGTCACATCTACCTTCAGATACATGCAGGTTCCTCCGGCCTGCTGTATTTCTTCGGCAACCTGCTTTCCCTTTTCATCATTCAAATCAAAAATGGCAATTTTAGCTCCTCTGGACGCAAATTCCTTTGCCATGGCAGCCCCCATGCCGCTTCCTGCTCCTGTAATGACAATTGTTTTATCGTCTAATCTTTCTGTGTTCACTTCTCAACACCCTCCATTCTCTGTAAAATATCCGTCCTGTATCTTATTTCAGATATTCATTGATGTCGATCTGTTTATGATTGGGCATCACCTGGATATACACATGTACTCCGTTTTCTATAAGCTTTCTGAATTCCGCATTTTCTTCCGGGCTGGTGGAAATATTTTTGTACAGTACGCTCCGATCGCTTCTGGCTCCCATTCCGCCCACATCCACTTCTTCAATATCGATTCCGTGATCTTTCAGATAGTTAAGAACCTGCGGCCCTTTTACGAGGAGAATGGTCGGCTCGTCCAGTCCCTGGGAAAAGAACTGCACTCCTTCCTCCTTCGTAAAAATTCCAATGGCAATTTCCTCAGGAATGGCCATTTCCAGTACCTCAATCATATATTCATCCTGGGCTACCCCATCATCTACAATAACCACCTGATTAGCCTGGCAGTTTTTAATCCATGCAGTCATTACCTGCCCATGAATCAATCGATCGTCAACTCTTGTTAATACTAAGTTTTGCACGCTGTTTTTTCACTCCTTCTCCTGATATGGTTCTCTCAATTCCATAGTTTTCACTGTCTGCCGCACGTGCCGAAATGGTCTCCAGAGTATCCGTTTCATCCCGTTCAAGCACAGCCGAAAGCAGCATAGGAAGATTCATTCCTGTCACCAGCGCCATCTTATATGTCTTAGAAAGATAGGCAGCGCTCTGGTAAGGTGTGCCGCATTTGATGTCTGCCAGAACCAGAGTTCCCTCCCCGGAGGCTTCTTTCAGCTCATGTTCCAGCTTCTCGCGGTAGGCCTCCACAGTATCTCCAGGAAACAAAGGCACTGCTTTGACACCAAAGTCGTCTCCGCCTATCATCCTGAGAGAATCGAGAAGCCCTTCACAAAACCGGCCATGACTGATAAGTATTACGTTTACCATGTATCCTCCCTTTAATCTGAAATTAACCTGTATACATAAGAATACCTGTATAGTATCCAAGAATGCCGACTACAAAAATCGCAAGGATGATCCAGATAGTATTTACTTTTTTCTTGAGCATCCACCAGACAAGCATGGTAATGCCAAGAGGCAGCAGACCCGGAGCAAGTGAATCCAGCACATCCTGAAATGCTGTAGCTCCGCTTCCCACTGTAACGGTCAGAGAAGTCCCTACCGTCACTCTGCTGGCCGCCATGGAACCTACTACCATCAGTCCCACAATACTGAAGGAATTGATAATTTTGTCTACTGTTCCGTTTTTCAGAATTGTCAGCAGAGAACTTTTACCCTTCTTATATCCGGTCATAAACATGTAGTAGCCGCATCCAAAAATCAGTGCTTCAAAAATAACAAAGGAAAGTATCGGACCCATATAGCTTCCGTCCAGCGCCATGGAGCAGCCTATACCAAACAGAATGGGGAAGAGTATTCCCTGCATCACTGTATCACCGATTCCGGCTACAGGTCCCATAAGTCCGGTGCGTACCGCATTGATATCTTTTGCAGTAATATTCTCTCCATTGGCTCTGGCTTCTTCCATGGAGCAGGTAATTCCGTTGACAATCGGTCCAACCGTAAACACCTCTGAATTATAAAATACCATGTATTTCTTTAATTCCTCTACCTGCTTTTCTGCAGTGTCGTAGAGAGCGCGAATGGGGGTAATCATCAAGTTTGCAATTCCTAAAGCCTGAAGTCTTTCGTAATTATAGCAGGCTTCAGTACTGGTAGTCCAGAGCCAGGTTTTAATCAGGGTTTTCTTTGATAATTTCTTAGTGTAAACAACTTCAGATTTGACAGTTTCTGCTTCAGACGTTCCTCCAACCAGTTCAGTAGTGACAGTTTTATTCACAGAAAGCCGTTTTACCTTCTTTGCTGTTCCTGCTTCCTTGGTTTCCCGGTTTCCGTTCATATACAGAATCACTGCAATAATTGCTGAGAAAATGGACACTGCAGTCAGGTTAAGTCCTGAATACACTGTAAGGAAAAATCCTCCGAAGAACCAGGGAATCAGCATCTTCTTTCCCAGATAATTCAACAGCATGGCAATTCCAAGGGCCGGCATAATTCCGCCTACTACCTGCAGTGCGCTGATGACGCTCTCCGGAACAGCTGCCAGAGCCGCCTGCGCCCAGTCACTTCCGTACATTACCATCAAAAATGCCGGAACTCCGTAAAGAAGCAGAGCCATAAAGAAGGACGGCACAAAATTCATAAAACGGACGCCTTTAATATTTCCTTTTTCCAGCATTTTATCTGCCTGATGAATCCATGCCGCATTTACCGTCATGTATACCTGGTTCAAAAGAAGTCCCAGCATGCTCAGCGGAATCGCAAAAGTTACTGCCATGGACGGATCCGCGCCTGCCAGAATAGTCAAAGCTGTACCAAAAACACCGGCTACGATCGTATTGCTGGGCATCGTGCCTCCTGCTGAAATCCAGCCCAGATAGATGAGCTGAATGTTGGCGCCTGCCAGCATGCCGAGCATGGGATCGCCCATAAAGATTCCCACCAGAGTACCCGTAGTAAGCGGATACACAAGACATTTTGTTACCGGTCCGAAAAACCACCATTGTCCCATCGTTGCCAGAAGTGCAACTAAAATAGCCGAAAATAACATTTCAAACCCTCCTATTTCTTTCCACTCAAACGCACCATAACCTTCCCCTTCTTTGCATAGTGCGTTGTCTTCAGTTCCTCTCCCATCTCTTCAAGTTCAAGTCTCGCGCTGATCAGAGCCTCTGTATTAATCTGTCCGCTCTCCAGAAGCGCAAGAGCACGCTCGGTTGTATGAGGATTCAGGAACGAAGTATAAATGCTCAATTCCCTCAGATATGCTTCATATTGATTAAACTGCATGGGTTTTTCCGGATCTCCCAGTCCAAAAAGAAGCACCTTTGCTCCTTTTCCGGCAATTTTCACAGCCTGTTCCATGGTACTGTTCAGTCCGATACATTCCACCACATAATCAACGTTTATATTTGATACTGCCGTTTCCAGTTCTTCGCCGGTAACTGCCTGTGTAGCGCCCAGACTGCACGCAAGCTCTCTTTTCGCTTCGTCCAGTTCCACCACAATCAGATTTCTGGGAGCCGTTTTGGTCAGAAGCTGGAGCATCAGTCCTCCGACTGCTCCCATTCCAAACAAAACAATATTTGCTCCCATTCTCGGCTCTATCAGGTCAACTCCGTGAACCGCGCAGGAAAGCGGTTCCGCAAAAGCCGCAGTTTCCAGATCGAGGCTGTCGGATATGTGATAAACATTTTCCTCCGGAGGAAATACGTAATCCGCAAATCCTTTCGC
The DNA here is from genome assembly GCA_944378225.1 of uncultured Merdimonas sp. Taxonomy (GTDB): domain Bacteria; phylum Bacillota; class Clostridia; order Lachnospirales; family Lachnospiraceae; genus Laedolimicola. The sequence continues at coordinate 6,446 of CALWGE010000017.1, read as the reverse complement.
CACTCCATGACGTTCTGTACAGAAATTCGGAAATCCTTTCTGACACCAGATACATCTCCCGCAGCCCCAGCTGGGGTCACATGCCACCCGGTCACCCGGTCTGAAGTTTTTCACATCCGGCCCAACCTCTGTCACAATACCCGAACACTCGTGCCCGAGAATAATCGGCGGAACCACAGGCCGTGCTCCTGCTCTGCCGCGGAATTTATGGATATCCGTGCCGCAGAGTCCGCACCAGGCAACCTCAATCTTCACTTCCCGACCAACGGGCTGACGCTCCGGCAGCTGCCTGACCTCGTATGTATAATTACCCGTATAATAACCTGCTCTCATTCTTTTCACCCCTGCAGATTTTTAAACAGGGAAATTTTATGCTCCACAATACTCTGAATTTCCTCCAGACAGGGCATGACATTTTCCCGGTTGGAAACATTTTCTTTGTTTTTTTCGTAGCATTCTTTTGATTTTCTGTTCCAGCCTACCAGAAGCTCCGTTCCCACGTTAAATTTCCGGATTCCCAGGTCAATGACCCGTTTTACATCCTCGTCCTTGACTCCGGTTCCCCCATGAATTACCAGGGGAATGTGAACTGCGGAATGAATCTGAGCCAGACGTTCAAAATTAATCTCTGTCTTTGATTTGTACTGCCCATGGTTCGTTCCAATGGCCACAGCCAGAGCATCTATTCCTGTTTTTTCCACGAATTCTTTGGCATCCGACGGTTCTGTGTACCGTACTTCTGCCTGGCTGACCACAATTCCATCCTCAGTTCCGCCTACTGTACCCAGTTCAGCTTCCACACTGACATTTCCATGGGTCTTCGCGTAATCCACAACCCTTCTGGTTCCCAGGATATTTTCTTTCAGAGGGAGTGCCGAGCCGTCAAACATCACGGAACTGTAACCTGCGTCGATAGCTTTACGGATTTCATCAAACTCTTTGCAGTGGTCCAGATGAAGAACTACATTTACACCATATTCTTCCGCCATGGACCTGCAGACTGCCACCAGATTTCTGTGCCCCACATAATTTGCAGTTCCACAGCTTGTCTGCACAATCACAGGGGTTTTCTGATTTACCGCAGCCTTCAGAATTGCCGGCAGCATCTCAAGATTATGTGTATTGAAAGCTCCGATGGCCATATTCAGCCTTTCTGCCTCCTCCAGCACAGTCTTTAAAGTTACATACATCTTTTATTTTCCTTTCTCTTTTCATACGGCCGGCCGCGCCGTACAATTTTAAAAATGTATATACATCTTTTGATGATCGAAATTATAACATAAACATTCTTCATAAAAAACCGTACAAAGGCAAAAACCTTTTCAGGATTCGAATAACAGGACCAGCTTTTTGAAAAGTTTTTCAAAATTAAAAAAACCGGCTTTAGCCGGGCTTTTCTCCAGATTTCAGGGCCCCGGAACGGAAAATTTTCGCTCCGGGGCCCTGAAATCTAAATTCTTTATTTTTTGCTTTACTCGTTTTCTGCCGCTCTTGCTGCCACTTCCTTTTCCTGTACATCGGAAGGAGCCTGCTCATAGCGGGCAAATTCATAGGAAAACTCTCCGCTTCCTCCTGTCATGGAGCGCAGATCCGTAGAATAGCCATAAATCTCCGTTGTCGGAACATCAGCGATAACTTCCTGCTTTCCGCCAGCCACCGGATTCATTCCCAGCACACGGCCGCGTCTCTTATTCAGATCGCCCATGACATCTCCTGTATACTTATCCGGAACAGTCACTGTCATGGTTACAATCGGCTCAAGGAGTACCGGGCTCGCATCCATAAAGCCTTTCTTGAAAGCCTGGATGGTTGCTGTCTTGAAGGCCATTTCGGAAGAATCTACCGGATGATAAGATCCATCATACAGCACAGCCTTTACGCCTACTACCGGGTATCCTGCAAGAGGTCCCTTTACTACTGATTCCTGAATTCCTTTTTCTACTGCCGGGAAGTAGTTTTTGGGGACTGCGCCGCCCACTACAATCTGCTCAAATACATAAGAGTTTTCCAGATCTCCGGAGGGCTCAAAGGTCATCTTTACATGGCCATACTGTCCGTGTCCGCCTGACTGCTTTTTATACTTGGAATCCACATCCGCTTTCTTGCGGATTGTTTCACGGAAAGCTACTTTCGGACGCTCCAGTTCAATTTCAACCTTGAACTTATCTGCCAGCTTGCTGACAACTACATCCAGATGCTGATCTCCCATTCCATAAAGCAGAGTCTGACGATTTTCAGAATCATTTACATTCTTCAGCGTCAGGTCTTCTTCCATCATTCTGGCAAGTGCCTGGGAAACCTTATCCTCGTCTCCTTTATTTTTTGCACGGTAACGCTTATATGTATAAGGCTTCGACATATCTGTCTTTCCATAAAGAACCGGCGTCGCCTTGGTGGAAAGTGTATCTCCCGTCTTGGTGCTGGAAAGCTTTCCGATTGCTCCGATGTCGCCTGCATGCAGCTCAGTTACCTCAATCGGCTTGTTTCCCTGCATCATGTAAAGCTTGTTCAGTTTTTCTTCCGCATCTCTCTCCTGATTGTACAGGATATCATCGGATTTAATAACACCGGAAGATACCTTGATCAAAGAATACTTTCCGATAAAAGGATCCACGATCGTCTTAAATACATATGCTGATTTGGCTTTGGAAAAATCATAGTTTGCTTCGAAGATCTCGTTCGTCTTCATGTTGATTCCATTGCACGGTTTCTTATCCGGGCTCGGGAACAGTTCTACGATATCATTCATCAGGTTGTGAATATTGCGAATCTCCGTACTGGAACCCATAGATACCGGAATAATGGTACCGTCACATACGTTGAATTTCATGGCAGCGCGAATCTCTCCGAATGTAAACTCTTCGCCGTTGAAATAACGCTCCATAAATTCTTCCGATGTCTCTGCCACTGCGTCCATCAGAGCTTCTCTGCAGATAGCCAGGTTATCCTGAGAATACTCCGGAATAGGACAGGGCTCACGCTTTCCGATATCTGTAAAGCGACGGCCTTCCATCTTGCATACGTTAATATAGCCTACAAATTTCTCATTCTCACGAATAGGCATATAGAACGGCGCGATTTTCTTTCCATACAATTCAGTCAGATCTTCCACAACCTGACGGAAAGACGCATGGTCTACATCCATCTCGGATACAAATATCATTCTCGGCAGCTTATATTTATCACAAAGCTCCCATGCTTTCTGAGTTCCCACTTCCACTCCGGCTTTTCCGGATACAACGATAATTGCCGCGTCAGCTGCAGATACTGCTTCCTCAGCCTCACCCACGAAATCAAAATATCCCGGAGCATCCAGAAGGTTAATTTTACATCCTTCCCAGATAAGCGGTACCACAGAGGTAGTAATTGAGAATTTTCTCTTAATCTCTTCCTTATCATAATCACTGATCGTATTTCCATCAGATACCTTGCCGATACGGGTAGTCAGTCCGGACACATACGCCATCGCTTCAACCAGACTGGTCTTGCCGCACCCACCATGGCCCAGAAGAACTACATTGCGAATCTTGTCAGTTGTGTAAATGTTCATGCCTCTTCCTCCGATTACTTGTTATTACGGTCCTTAACATGCTCTTTTTCCAGGATGTACAATGCATTCCCGGAAAGCCGTTCGATCGCCATGGCTATATTCTACTAAAATTCAGGATAAAGTTCAAGTCTTTTATGCAGAATCTACAAGTTTTCTTCTGTGTTTTTGTGGTATTTTTCTCTGTTTTTCCAGTTTTCATACTTTTCAGAAGTCGTTCTCTTTTAAGGAACGCCGGCACTTTTTCACTTTAAAGTAAAACAGCATTGACATTTTTCCATAAACCTTTTAAACTAATGTGTCAGAGACGCATGACTTTGCCGCAGGCTGTCCGGTCATGCCTCCCAAGCAGAAAAGGAGTGTCTGGAATCATGAAAATTGAAACCGTAGGATTTATTGGTCTGGGACTTATCGGCGGCTCCATCGCCAAAGCAATTAAACTGTATCATCCGCAGATTCGGATCATGGCTTATATGCGAAACAGAGAAACTCTGGAACAGGCTGCGCGGGAAGGAACTATTGATCAGGTCTGCACGGCAGTGAATGACGATTTCTGTTCCTGCGACCTTATTTATCTGTGTGCTCCAGTCTCTACCAATGCCCTCTATCTGGAAGAGCTGAAAAAAATTCTGCCCGACACCTGTCTTCTGACAGATGCAGGCAGTACCAAAACAGATATTCACGAAAAAGTCACTGCACTGGGAATCGCAGATCGCTTTATCGGCGGTCATCCCATGGCCGGCTCTGAGAAAACCGGCTACGAGAACGCAAAGCCTCATTTGATAGAAAACGCCTACTATATTATCACTCCCGGGGAGGGTTTATCCCAGGAAAAAACCGATGCCTTTACTGCCTTCACAGCTTCTCTGAAAGCCATTCCTCTGGTACTGGACTACAGGCAGCATGATTTTATTACCGCCTGCGTCAGTCATCTGCCCCATCTGATTGCCGCTTCACTGGTGGAACTGGTAAAAGATCTGGACAGTCCGGAAGAACTGATGAAACAGATAGCCGCCGGAGGATTTAAAGACATTACGCGCATTGCTTCTTCTTCACCGGAAATGTGGGAACAGATTTGCATGACCAATTCATCCAATATCCTCAAGGCTCTGGAACATTATCAGATGCAGCTGGAAAAGCTGCGGTCAGAGCTTCAGGAACGGAATGGCGGAGAAATTCACGATTTTTTTGCAGCTGCCAGAGATTATCGTAACTCAATCCCCGACACATCCGCAGGCCCTCTCAAAAAAGTATATGCCTTCTATTGTGATATGGTAGATGAAGCAGGAGGAATCGCCACACTGGCTACCATTCTCGCCTCAGGAGGAATCAGCCTGCGTAATATTGGCATTATCCATAATCGGGAATTTGAAGAGGCAGTTCTCCGGGTAGAGCTTTATGATGAGGACGCCTATCAAAAAGCCGTAACTCTTCTCAGGAAATACCGTTACACTATTTATGAACGTTAAAACAGGAAATAAATAACAGAGGAGAATCTCCATGAAATGTACACGAGCATATAGTTAAAAAGGAGAAGTCAGAGCTCCCGGGTACAAGTCTATCTCTCACCGGGCCATTATGTTTGGTTCCCTTGCACAGGGGACCACAACTGTAAAGAATTTTTTGCGCGGGGCCGACTGTCTTTCCACCATAGACTGTTTCCGCCGCATGGGAATTCAGATCGATGAAACAGCTGATGAAATCACTGTACATGGGAAGGGACTTCACGGTCTTTCTGCTCCTTCTCAGATTCTGGATGCCGGAAACAGCGGAACCACAACCCGCCTCATCTCAGGAATCTTAAGCGGTCAGAATTTTGAATGTACACTGACTGGCGACGCTTCGATTCAGAAACGTCCCATGGGCCGTATCATCGAACCGCTTACACAGATGGGAGCATCCATCACAAGTCTTTCGGGCAACGGATGTGCGCCTCTGCAAATCAGCGGACGTCCTCTTCACGGCATTCATTACAGGACAAAAGTAGCTTCGGCTCAGGTCAAATCTTCCATTCTGCTGGCCGGACTATACGCGGACACTCCCGTGAGTGTGACAGAGCCTTCTCTGTCCCGCAACCACTCTGAACTGATGCTGCGTCAGTTTGGCGCCAAAATCCATACAGAAGGAACCACAGCCACGATACTGCCTGCCCCGGCTCTGACAGGACAGGACATCACAGTACCCGGCGACATTTCTTCAGCCGCCTATTTCATTGCCGCCGGCTGCATTACTCCTGATTCAGAAATTCTGATCCAGAATGTGGGGATTAATCCCACCCGTGACGGAATTCTGCAGGTATGCCGGATGATGGGCGCTGATATTACAGTAATGCCTTATGCACATCAGACCGGAGAGCCTGCCGCTGATGTTCTGGTGCGTTCCTCTTCACTCAAAGCCTGTGTGATAGGAGGCGATTTGATTCCCACTCTTATCGATGAACTTCCTGTCATTGCTGTAATGGCATGTTTCGCAAAGGGAACTACTGTCATCCGTGATGCAGCAGAGCTTAAAGTAAAGGAATCGGATCGAATCACTGTCATGGCAGAAAACCTTTCTGCTATGGGCGCAAAAGTAACCGCCACAGACGATGGTCTGATCATAGAAGGCGGACATTCCTTGCAGGGCGCTGTCATAGACAGCCATCTCGATCATCGAATCGCCATGTCATTCGCTGTGGCTGCTTTAAATGCAGACGGAGAAACTGAAATCCGGGATGCCGAATGCGTAAACATTTCCTATCCCGGATTCTATCAGGATTTGAACAGAATTTCTTCCAGAACCTGAGCTACACCCTCTTCCGTATTAGACGGCGCTATGCGATCTGCATAGCGCTGAACACTCTGCGGACTGTTAGCCACCGCTACACCGAAACCTGCAAAGCCCAGCATATCCACATCAT
>CALWGE010000016.1 GCA_944378225.1 uncultured Merdimonas sp. | reverse complement strand
GAGAAACTGCATATTTCACTGGATTAAGGATAAAATACTAACAAGTTATGGAAGGATGGAACAACATGGACGAGAACGTAGTAAAGTTTGAAGAAAAGCTGAAAGCGCTTCTGGTAATGGCAAAGAAGAAAAAGAATATTCTGGAATATCAGGAGATCAGCGATTTCTTCGCAGACTTGGAGCTGGATCCGGATAAAATGGAAAAAATTCTGGATTATCTGGAGGCCAATAATATTGACGTGCTCCGGATTACAGGAGACGGAGACGAGCCGGATGATGATCTGCTCCTGTCAGATGATGATGATGTGGATGTTGAGCAAATTGATCTTTCCGTACCTGACGGTGTAAGCATCGAGGATCCGGTCCGCATGTATCTGAAGGAAATCGGTAAAGTGCCCCTTCTGAGCGCGGATGAGGAGATTGAGCTGGCGAAAAAGATGGAGACGGGTGATGAGGATGCAAAGAAGCGTCTTGCAGAGGCTAATCTGCGTCTGGTAGTCAGCATTGCGAAGCGGTATGTAGGACGGGGAATGCTTTTCCTGGATTTGATTCAGGAAGGTAATCTGGGTCTTATCAAGGCGGTGGAAAAATTCGACTATCGCAAAGGATATAAATTCAGTACCTACGCTACCTGGTGGATCCGTCAGGCGATTACCAGAGCCATTGCAGATCAGGCAAGAACGATCCGTATTCCGGTGCATATGGTAGAGACGATCAACAAGCTGATTCGGGTATCAAGGCAGCTGCTGCAGGAGCTGGGACGTGAACCTACCCCGGAAGAGATTGCAGAGGAAATGAAGCTTCCGGTAGAACGTGTGCGTGAGATTCTGAAGATTTCTCAGGAACCTGTTTCTCTGGAAACGCCCATTGGCGAAGAAGAGGACAGCCATCTGGGAGATTTTATTCAGGATGACAATGTCCCGGTACCTTCAGATGCAGCAGCATTCACACTTCTGAAAGAACAGCTGGTGGAGGTTTTAAGTACCCTGACAGATCGTGAGCAGAAGGTGCTTCGCCTGCGTTTCGGACTTGATGATGGACGGGCCCGGACTCTGGAAGAGGTAGGAAAAGAGTTTAATGTCACCCGTGAGCGTATCCGTCAGATTGAAGCAAAGGCTCTCCGTAAACTTCGCCATCCGAGCCGCAGCAGAAAACTTAAGGATTATCTGGATTAAAAAAATGAATATATCAGAACGACTGAATCGACTGGCCGGTATGGTCACAGAGGGAAGCCGCCTGGCAGATGTGGGAACAGATCATGGATATGTTCCCCTTTGTCTTTACAGGCAGCGCAGAATTCCGTCAGCCATTGCCATGGATATTAATGAAGGCCCCCTGGAACGGGCAAAAGAGCATATTCGGGAGGCGGAACTGGAAAATTACATAGAAACGAGACTTTCTGACGGACTGGAAGCCCTGAAAGCAGGAGAGGCCGATACTGTGCTTATCGCCGGTATGGGAGGAAATCTGACAGAGAGAATTCTGACGGATGGTCAGAAAGTACTTGAAACGGTCCGGGAACTTGTACTTCAGCCTCAGTCGGAAATCTGGAAAGTACGTCAGTACCTCTGTAAAAACGGATGGAAGATTGTCAGTGAGGACATTGTACAGGAAGAAGGAAAATATTATCCTATGTTTCGTGCTGTAAAGGGAGAACCGGAACAGTACAAAAAAGAAGAACTTCTGTATGGAAAATGTGCCTTGCAGCAGTCTTCTGTTGTAATGAAAGAATTTCTGGAAAAACGGCTTGGGAACGCACGCAGGATACAGAAAAGACTTCAGTCAGAAGCGTCTGATCCGGAAGAGGCGAGGATCCAAAGCAGGTACAGAGAGCTTACAGAAGAAATTACTCTTCTGGAGAAAATGTTGTCGGAATACAGAAGACAAGAGCAGGCCTGCAGCTGAATGGAAAAGAGAGGAAAGAGGAGTATCATGAAGTGCGGGGAAATTATTGAGAAAATAGAGATGAAGTACCCCAGAGAGTACGCCTGCGACTGGGACAATCCTGGTCTGCTTGCGGGTGACAGGGGTCAGGAAGTGGATACCGTCTATATTGCGCTGGACGCGACGGACGAAGTAATTGATGCGGCTGTTTCCTGTGGAGCTCAGCTTCTGCTGACTCATCATCCGATGATTTTTGGCGGGATAAAAGCGGTGACGACAGATGACTATGTGGGGAAAAGGCTGATCCGGATGATTCGCGCAGGAGTATCCTGTTATGCGATGCATACGAATTACGATGTGCTTGGAATGGCTGATTTGGCAGCAGGCATATTGGATTTATCCGGAACGGAGGTTCTGGAAGAAGTCCGGAACGGAGAGGGGATTGGCCGGACAGGACGTCTTCCAAAGGCTATGTCACTCAGGGAGTGCGGACAGTTTGTGAAAGAACGATTCCGTCTTCCGAACGTCAAAATTTTCGGAGATCTGAATAAAATGGTAACAACGGCCGCAATTTCTCCCGGTTCCGGAAAAAGCATGGCATATCCGGCACTTAAGGCAGGAGTGGATGTGCTGATAAGCGGCGATATTGATCATCATACCGGAATTGATATGGCGGACTGCGGAATGGCTGTTATCGATGCGGGCCATTACGGAATCGAGCATATCTACGTAGAAGATATGCGCAGATTTCTGGAATGTACCATTCCTTCACTGAAAGTATATACGGCCCCTGTCTGCCAGCCGTTTGAGGTGATCTGAAAATATACCGGTATTCGGAAAAGCGTCAGAAAACAAAAAAGGAAAGGGATGACAGAATGAATGTAAAGGCGATTGTCAACGGAAAGATCTATGAATATCCCAGTGGAACACTCTTTGAAACGATTGCAGCTGATATGCAGAAGGACTATCCGCATGATATCGTTCTTGTGTCTGCCGACGGACGTCTCCGGGAGCTGACAAAAAGACTGAGCTCAGATGCAGAACTGAAGTTTTATACCACTGCAGATCCTGCGGGCTGCCAGGCATATCGCCGCAGTCTCACCATGCTTCTGATGAAAGCTGTTTATCATGTGGCAGGACACGAAGCAGTTGTCAGAGCCCAGATACAGCATTCTGTCAGCAGCGGTTATTACTGTACGATTGAAGGCAGCGTCACTGTTGATGAAAGTTTTCTGAAGTCTGTGAAACAAAAAATGCTGGATTATGTGGAACGGAAGATTCCCATAAAAAAGACAAATGTGAATACGGATAAGGCCCTGCGGATTTTTCACGAACATAAGATGTATGACAAGGAAAAGCTGTTTCGTTATCGTCGCGCTTCCCGTGTAAATCTGTACAGCATTGGTGATTTTGAAGATTATTATTATGGTTATATGGTTCCTGATACAGGTTATCTGAAATATTTTGAACTGTATCTTTACGATGAAGGCTTTGTACTTCAGTTTCCGACCATGGCAGAACCGGAGAGCGTCCCGCCCTTCAGACCGCAGCATAAAGTTTTTCAGGTACTCAAAGAAGCCACACAGTGGGCAAAATTAATGGAGATTTCTACGGTGGGCGATTTGAACGACTGTATTGCCCGGGGAGGGATGCAGCATCTGATTATGACGCAGGAGGCTTTACAGGAGCGCAGAATTGCAGAGATAGCCAGCCGGATCGCATCAGACCCCGGCAAAAAGTTCATCATGATTGCAGGACCGTCCTCCTCGGGAAAAACAACTTTTTCCCACAGACTTTCGATTCAGCTTTCGGCAGCAGGACTTAAGCCCCATCCCATTGCGGTGGATAATTACTTTGTAGAGAGAGAAATGACGCCGAAAGACAAGAATGGAGACTATAATTTTGAATGTCTGGAAGCAATCGATATTGAACTTTTTAATCGCCAGATGTGTGAACTTCTGTCAGGAAAGGCTGTAGAACTGCCCCGATTTAACTTTAAGACCGGGAAAAAAGAGTATAATGGGGAATATCTCACTCTGGGAAAAGAGGATATTCTGGTCATTGAAGGAATCCATTGCCTGAATGACGCGCTTTCTCACAGTCTGCCCCGGGACAGTAAGTTCAAAATTTACATCAGCGCTCTGACGCAGCTGAATGTAGATGAGCATAACCGGATTCCCACCACGGACGGACGTCTGATTCGACGTATGGTGCGGGATGCAAGGACGCGGGGGGCCAGCGCGGCCCGTACGATTGCCATGTGGCCATCAGTACGCAGAGGTGAGGAAGAAAACATTTTCCCGTTTCAGGAAGAGGCAGACGTAATGTTTAACTCTGCTCTGATTTATGAACTCTCTGTACTGAAGCAGTATGCGGAACCGATCCTGTTTGGCATTGGGCGGGAAACGCCGGAATATATGGAGGCAAAACGGCTATTAAAATTTCTGGATTATTTTCTGGGCGTAGACAGTACGGTCATTCCGGATAATTCTCTGCTTCGGGAATTTATCGGCGGCGGCTGTTTCCGCCTCTGAAGAATCAGAGGAACAGTCTGAAGTTGCGACTGACAGACTGAAGATAAAATAGAAAAGAGGCAAACAAAACATGAATACGAAACTGAACAGGGAAAAAGCCATGGAGCTTCTTCGCCAATACAATCAGGAAGCTTTTCACATTCAGCACGGACTGACTGTGGAAGAGTAATGCGCTGGTATGCCAGAGAACTGGGATATGCGGAGGAAGAGGAGTTTTGGGGAATCGCCGGGCTTCTGCACGATATTGATTTCGAACAGTATCCCGAGCAGCATTGCGTCAAGGCGCCGGAACTGCTGCGGGAAGGCGGTGCGGAAGACGAACTGATTCATGCAGTCTGCAGTCACGGATATGGTCTCTGCTCGGAGGTAGAACCCGTTCATGAGATGGAAAAGGTGCTTTTTGCAGTGGATGAACTGACAGGGCTGATTGGAGCTGCAGCAAGGATGCGCCCGTCTAAAAGTGTGATGGATATGGAAGTATCCAGTCTGAAAAAGAAATTTAAGGATAAAAGATTTGCAGCCGGCTGTTCCAGAGATGTGATTCGTACAGGCGCGGAACGACTTGGCTGGGAACTGGACAGACTTTTTGAACAGACTATTCTGGCGATGAGATCCTGCGAGACCCAGGTGGAGCAGGACATGAAAGGACTGGAATTTCAGGAGTAGACAGCTATGGTAGAACAGGATTATGTTATGCGTTTGATTAAAGAGGTGGTACGTGCAGTTCTGAAGATGATATTTCATTCAGATCTGGATGTGCCGTCTGTGGAAATGCTGAAGGATTCTCAGAGACGCTGTGCGCTGGAGGAACTTCTTAACCTGGCAGACAGAGGGGAGATCAATGAAGCGGAAAACAGGCTTTCTGAATTGATGGAAGATGGCGATGGTCAGGAACTGGAAATGGCATTGATTTTTTATTATCATTTAAATGAGAAAAGCAATGATTTTCTCGAAACTCATGATTTCAGCCGGGAAGAAGTTAAATCCGGACTGGAAGGAGTACTGCGGGAAGAAGGGTTATCCGGAATGGCTGAAGCTTTTTTGCAATAACAGCAGAAAATACAGGAAAAAGATATCTTGGACAGATTAGTCTGAGGTATCTTTTTTTAGAACAGCGGATTGCACAAAAACAAAAGGAGATTTTTGTCTGATCTGTTAATTGACATGCTGGTAAGGCAATGGTAATATCAAAACATGCTGTGAATACGTATTCACGGCGTAAAATCAACAAACAGAAGACATGTCGGAATTCTGGCAGAAGAGAAAATCAGAAGGCAGAAAGGAGGATGGGTTGTGATTACAATGACAGAGATAGCAAGAATGACAGGAGTATCTCAGCCTACAGTCTCCAGAGTCCTGAATGGAAATCAGGCAGTGAATCCTGAAATACGGGAAAGGGTTCTTGCCTGCGCCCGGGAACATAATTTCCAGCCGAATGTGATAGCGAGAAGCCTGGCAGGCAACAAAACGATGCTTCTTGGAATTGTGTTTACGGATATTTCAAACTCCTTCTTTGCAGATTTGGAAATGTACCTGGAGCAGGAGGCAAAAAAGAGCGGTTACAGTGTAATTGTGTTTAACTCAGGTTATGACTGGAATCGGGAAAAAGAATGTCTGGATGTTATACGCAGATATCGGGTGGATGGCCTGATTATTGTCCCTGTGGAGGAGAATTCGGAAAGATTTCAGAATGAAATGCAGAACCTGGATATTCCGGCTGTGGCGCTGACACGAAGAACAGAAGCTATGGACTGTGTTTATGTAGATCATGTGGAAGCAGGCAGCCAGGTCGGAAGACATCTGCAGGAACAGGGCTGTGAATCCTATATTTTTGTAGGCACAGAAAATGATGGAAAATACGAAGGCTTTGTGAAAACACTGAGGGAAAGAGTGGCGGATCTGGGTAGTCATTTCACTAAAATTGAGACGAAAAATTCAGAGGAACTCAGCAGAATTCTGAAAAAACATTTTGAAAATTTTCCGGGGAAAACAGGGATTTTTGCGTACAACGACAGAAGAGCAGTACAGATTCACGGAGTTCTTCAGAAACTCGGGATAGAAATTCCAAAACAAGCCAGCCTGGTAGGATTTGATAATACTTATATCTGCGATTTTCTGTATCCCAGTCTGACAAGTGTGGCACAGTCGAATGCAGAGATGGCTGCCAGGGCAGTAAGACGACTGCTGGAGAAAATAAATAATCCCAGGGATATGCAGTCATGGAATGAATCTATACAGGCAAGGCTTGTTATCAGACAAAGTTCTGCAGACATGGAAGAATAGAGCATAAAACAGAAATAGAGAAAATAAAGAATCAGGAAAGGGAGAAGAGGTTATGAATGCGCTTACGCGAACATGGGAGAAGCTGATTTCACAGCATCTTCAGGAAAGTGAAAAGACAGCGAAAAAACGCTGGAGACCTGAGTTTCATATAGCCCCGCCTGTTGGATGGCTGAATGATCCCAACGGCTTGTGTCAGTATAAAGGGCTTTATCACGCGTTTTATCAATATTCGCCTTTTGAGGCAGAAGGCGGTCTGAAATTCTGGGCTCATTGCACGAGTGAGGATATGCTTCAATGGAAATTTGAAGGCGTGGCGCTGGTGCCGGATGAAACGTTTGACTGCCATGGAGTATATTCCGGCTCCGCTCTTGTGGAGAACGGTCAGATTTCTCTGTATTATACAGGAAATGTAAAGAAAACAGGAGAATATGATTACATCCATACAGGCCGTGAATCCAATACTGTCTGCACCACCAGTAAAGACGGGATGCATTTTGAAAATAAGAAGCTGCTGATGACAAATGAAGATTATCCGCAGGATCTTACCTGCCATGTCCGGGATCCCAAGGTATGGAAAGACAAGGACCGTTACTACATGGTACAGGGAGCGAGAACTTCAGAAGATAAAGGCGTAGTTCTTCTTTTTGAATCAGAAGACGGTGAAACATGGAAGTATGTGAATCGTCTGGAATCGGAGAAAACATTTGGATACATGTGGGAGTGTCCGGATCTTTTCCGGCTGGACGGATATACAGTGCTCAGCATTTCTCCTCAGGGAGTGGAGGCGGAAGGGCTGAAGTACAATAATGTATACCAGAGTGTTACGACTTTTCTGGATGGAGATATTCCTGAAGTAACGGTAAAAGGAAATTTCCGTGAGCTGGACGGCGGATTTGATTATTATGCCCCGCAGAGTTTTGAAACGGAGGATGGAAGAAGAATCCAGATCGGGTGGATGGGTATGCCCGATGCAGATCCGTATTATACAAACACTTCTCTGGAAGACGGCTGGCAGCATATACTGACACTGCCGAGAGAACTTTCGGTACGCAACGGGATTCTCTGTCAGAATCCTCTGAAGGAGCTGAAGAATTGGTGGAACTTTTTTATGCCATTCGAGAATACGTATTCAGGAACTCCGGGAAAATCATTTGAACTGGAAATGTCAGGAATATCAGAACAGATTCACATCGTTCTGGCAGGCGGGCTGGAGCTGTCCTGGAAAGAAGCAGAGGGTATTTTCCGGATGGAATTTACTGACAAGGCTTTGGGCGCAGGCCGGACTGTAAGAGGAAGAAAAATAGAAAACATTACAGAATTGAGAGTAATTGTGGACGTGTCCTGTGCAGAAGTATTTATCAATGGAGGAGAGGATGTGTTTTCTACCAGATTCTATCCAGAGGGGGAAGGAATTTCGGTAGAAATCGAGGCACCGGGCAGCCGGGGACAGTTCTGCCTTCATCGGGAGAACTGACAGAGTGGAATCATAAAGGTGATGACTGCGAAGCAGGCAGAAGGAGAAGAGCAGAGGGAGGCTTGGCAGTTCAAAATATATGAAAAAGGGGAAAAACAATGGATTACAGAAAGACGGCAGAAGAGATTTATGAAAAAGTAGGCAGACGTGAGAATCTGATTTCTGCGGCTCACTGCGCAACTCGTCTTCGCCTTGTATTGGCAGATGATGCAAAATGCGATGTGAAAGCGGTGGAGGAAATCGACGGCGTCAAGGGTGTGTTCAGCGCTTCCGGCCAGCTGCAGATTATTCTGGGAACAGGAACCGTAAACAAGGTGTACGATGAGTTTCTGGCAGTATCCGGGATGAGCGGTATGAGCAAAGAAGAAGCCAAGGCAGCTGCGGCGCAGAAGCAGCCTCTGTTCAAGCAGGCAATCAAGACATTAGGCGATATTTTTGTTCCGATTATTCCTGCTATCGTAGCAAGCGGTTTCCTGATGGGAATCATGGAAGCATTGAATTTTATGGTAAACAATGGCTTCCTGGAGCTGGACACTTCCAGTTCACTGTTTACACTGGCAAATCTGTTTGCCAATACGGCATATACCTTTTTGCCCATTCTGATTGCGTTCAGCGCAGCCAGAGTATTTGGAGGAAATCCGTTCCTGGGAGCCGTTATCGGTATGATGATGATTCATCCGAATCTGCAGAATGCATGGACGGTAGCTACGGAAGGAGTACATCAGACTATCTCTGTCTGGTTCGGGCTTTACGATGTAGATCTGGTGGGCTATCAGGGACATGTCATTCCGGTTATCATTGCTGTATTTGTGATGTGCTGGATTGAGAAACGCCTGCATAAGATTGTGCCGGCGATGTTTGATCTTTTTGTAACGCCGCTTGTCAGTGTTTTTGTAACAGGATATCTGACTTTTACGATTATCGGACCTATCTTTGTAACGATTGAAAACGCGATTATCAATGGAGTACAGCAGCTGATTACTCTGCCCTATGGTATCGGAAGCTTTATCATGGGAGGTCTTTATTCGCTCACGGTAGTGGCTGGTGTGCACCACATGTATACAGTAATTGATGTAGGACAGCTTGGTCTTTATGGCAGAACCTACTGGCTTCCTCTGGCTTCCGCAGCAAACATCGCACAGGGAGCAGCAGCGCTGGCAGTAGCTTTGAAAACAAAGAATGGAAAAACAAAATCTATGGCAGTACCTTCTGCAATGTCCTGTTTTATGGGCATCACAGAGCCGGCTATCTTTGGTGTAAACCTGCGTTATTTCAGACCCTTCATCTGTGGTGCGGCAGGAGGTGCCTGCGGAGCACTGTATGCTTCTGTAGTGGGACTTGGAGCAACAGGAACGGGCGTGACAGGTATCTTTGGACTTTTGCTTTGCCTGCACGATCCACTGAATTATATTATCATGTTCCTGATATCTGCAGGCGTTGCATTTGTACTGACCTGGATGTTCGGATACAAAGATCCTGAAGATACTGAAAAAAAGGAAGAAGTTAAATCAGAGCAGTCAGGAACTGCAGAGACAGAAAAGCTGGAAGAAGTTTCTGTAAAAGAGGGAATTGTATACGCTCCCGTAGAAGGAACAGTCATTCCTTATACAGAGATTGCGGATCCTACATTTGCATCAGGAGCTCTGGGACAGGGCGTAGGAATTAGGCCTGCAAAGGGAGAAGTTGTAGCGCCATTTGACGGAACTGTTTCCATGTTTTTTGACACAAAGCATGCAATTGGGCTGGAAAGTCAGACAGGCGTAGAAGCATTGATACATGTAGGCATCAATACAGTGGAACTGAATGGAAAGCATTTTCATGCTCTGAAAGAAGCCGGCTCAACCGTAAAAAGGGGAGAACGGCTGCTGGAGTTTGATATAGACGCGATTCAGGCAGAAGGATATGATCTGACCACAGCCGTGCTTGTTTCTGCACCGGGTCATGTGGAAATACTAAAAACGGGCGAAGTAAAAGAACTGGAAGCTGTTCTGAAAGCTTCAGAAAAATAGAAGAAGATACAGACAGAGAAAAACCCAGAAGCGCAAAGGCAGAAGAAAATGCCTTCGCGCTTCTGGGTTTTTCTGTGCGTTGAAGAGCAGATCATTAATTGAAATCTGTCTGTCCGTTCAGAGGAAAGGTCAGCTTTTTCAGCTTGTCCTCATTGGTTTCTGTATGTACACTCCCGGAATATATTTTCTCTTTGATAGCCAGCATACGTGCATCTGTCTGTGCGATAATTTCGGCACACTCTTTCAGCTCAGCCGAAATCTGTTCAGGATTTTCCACGTCCTGCTTGTATTTCAGCTGGTGGTCAACACTTGCCCAGAAGTCCATGGCAATAGTCCGGATCTGAACTTCCACACGCATGGCCCGTTTCTGGCTGGAGAAGAAGACCGGAATCTCGATGATCAGGTGGAGACTGCGGTATCCGTTGTCTTTGGGCGACTGAATGTAGTCTTTTTTCTTGACCAGAGTAATGTCGTCCTGCCGCAGAAGCATTTCTGTAACGGCATAGATATCATCAATAAAGGGACAGATGACACGTATTCCGGCCACATCATTCAGATTCTGTTCAATGGATTCCACACTTACCGGAACACCGTAACGTTTCAGTTTTTCCACAATGCTGGCGGGACGTTTAATGCGTGATGTGATAAATTCAATAGGGTTTCTTTTGCGGCGGATGTTCAGTTCGTCGTTCAGAACCTCCAGTTTTGTACGTACCTCCCGGATGGCACAGCTGTACCGCATCATAAGCTCCTGAAATTCAAAGGCCTGACTGACAAAATAGGTTTGATTATCCGGAACAAAAGTAGTACCCGGAATTATTTTCTGCATATTATTTTCCATAGTATCTAAGACTCCGTTTCTTCCTGATTTTTTAATTTTGTGTTCACTTTGGATTTTATCCGGTATTTTGCAGGACTTGTGCCTGTACTTTCCTGGAATTTCTTATAAAAAAAACCTTTGTTGTGGTAACCGATGATCCACATGATTTCCTCGATATTTAGGCTGGAGGATTCCAATAAATATTTAGCTTTTTCAATTCGAAGATAAGCGAGGTATTCTGAGTAAGTCATACCGGTTTGCTTTTTGATTAGATTATTAAAATAATTTGGTTGAAAATGAAAAGCTTTGCGCAGTGCAGACATTTGTATGGATGCAAGATTATTCTGCATAAATTCTGTTATGGATTCAAAAAGCTTTTCTGCATACAGGGCACTTTCCTGACGGGAAAAATTGTACTGATAACCGGAGGACAATTCATCCATCAGACGAATCAGATAGCCCTTGCTGATATCCATATATCCGGGCTGCTTTTCTCTTATTTCGGTAATAATGTGGAACAGATATTTCTGAATCTGAAGGCTTTGCTCCTGACCGCCAGGAGTAAATTTCAGATAATGCTGCAGGTCGCTGTATTTTATGATATTTTTGCGAAGAAACAGTTGTAAAGGCGTCATACTGACACTTCCGAGGAAGGCTTCTGTAAATACATTGCGATCGATGGAAACATTGACCAGAAGACATTCGGAATTGCTGATAGATTCCCGGTGATACGCCATGGAATTGATAAAGCAAATTTCATTTTCAAGAAAATGAGCCGTTTCTCCTTCGATTTCTACTTCCAGATGACCGGATAAAATGTATCTCAGTTCAATGTAGTCGGAATAATAACTTATCAGTTCTGAGTCATCCAGATCCAAATGGACAGGGGTTTTTTGTGAGAAAAAGAGGTTGGTTAAGTGTCCATTGTGGAATTTCTGATAGGAAATACAGATATCTCGTGTTATCTTGTGAAAATCCTTTCCATCCTGCAAAACAGAAACAAAATCAAAATCCATTCCGCAGGCGTTCAGTTGAGCGTACGTCATCTTCAGATGATGCTCTGGAGCCACAGGTATGCGGTACAGTTCCTCGGCAAGTTTCATACAACGATATCTCCTGATTTTGAAATTTTTCTAAGTATAGCATGAAAATCACCTCATGAAAAGAAAATCAAAAGAGTGTAATAGGTAACTTTTTTCGTGGAAACTTTTCAGAATATGTAATCGAAAAGAACAGATATTCAAATATAATATATGAAGAATAAAGAGGGAAAGGAGTGAGATGGATGAAACTTACAGATCATTTGTTCCAAGTAAGTGGAGTGCAATATGAAACAAATTCCAATATTTATGCGATTCGCCATAAAGAGGGAATTGTTCTGATAGATTGTGGTTTTCAGAGGGAACAATGGGAACGTATGGCCGCATGTATGGAACAGTGGGAAATGAAGCTTTCAGATATTACCCATGTTTTTTTGACACATTCGCATTTTGATCATGCAGGAAACGTGTGGAGAGTAAATGAACTGGGAGCAAAGGTTTGTGCAAGTGAATATGATGCCGGCAAAATTGAAAATGGGAATCCTGAAATGGAGAAACTCTTCGGATCCAGCTGGATTTGTGGGAAAGTTGATCAGATTCTGAAAGACGGAGACAGATTTTTGTTTCCGGGCGATATCTGTTTTACAGTTTTGGAAACACCTGGGCATAATCCGGGTTCTCTGTCATATCTGATAGAAGTTGACGGCAAAAGAGTACTTTGTACAGGCGATATGTTTTTTGTGACACCTTGTCCTCCGGAAGATAAAAACAGTGTGGAACTTGGATACATGGGAAGCAGTGATTTTAATCTTACAGATTACAGAAAATCTCTGGAACGTTTATCTGGCCTTGATGTCGGGATGTTGCTGCCAGGACATTATTATTTTTACAAGGGAGAAAGAGCGCAGGAATTGATTCGGGAAGCTTTTCAAAAAGTAAAGGAGTTAAGAGGCAGAGATGGTTGAGAGAAAAAGGAAAGAAAATTTGCTGGCAGCATTAAACAGGCTGGAAGCATGGCATGAAATTCAAAATGAAATGGGACGAATAACCGCAGCTTTCAATTTTAAGCAGAAAGATGTTGTTGAGAATCATTTTGCTTTGAATCTGGAAGATGTATCTCTGGAATATGCAGATGAAGGAAGATTCGAAGGCCCGGAAGCTGTAAAAGCGGCCTTGGACCAATTGATGGGAGAACCGGCAAAACCCGGAGAGATGATAGATCTGCAGTTAACGACACCTATGATTGAAGTTGCAGATGATGGTCAGACAGCTAAATGTGTGTGGTGGTGTCCGGGAATAGGAGCCAGCGTGGATGATAAAGGAGCGCATGCGCTTTGGATATGGGGGCAGATTGCAGTAGACTTTATTTATCTGAATGAAAAATGGAAAATCTGGCATCTGCACTATTTCCGGCTGATCAATTGCGCTTATGAAAAGGGATGGGTGGAAGATCTTAGCAGAATTAACAGGGTAAATAAAGCAATGCATCCACAGTCTTTGCCATCTACATATCATAATCCGTATTCACCTTTGAGCATTCGGGACGGGATTCCGTGTGCGCCGCGCCCCTATAAAACTTATACGGAAAAAGACAGATATTGGGAGCTTTCCCGTGATAAACGCTGAAAGGAGAGGAAGGGCAGTGCGTTGGACAATGGAAGATCTAGATCTTCTGGATGAAAAAGAAATTCATCAGTTGGAAAAACGTGTAGACAGACTGATGTCAGTATGGCAGATACAGAATCTGCGGGGAAATGCAGCTGTGTTTCATGATGATCAGCATATCGGTGAACAAAGACGGGAATTGAATGCACTGAATTATCCCGGTGTGGACGCAGAAGGAATTCTGGAATTCAGACGTAAACCGGTAGTGGATTCTTTGGAAGGGAATATGCTAATCCATCCGCTGACCACACCTGTAGTTGAAGTGGATGAGTCGAACACAAAGGCCAGAGGCGTCTGGTGGTCGCTTGGTATTGAAGGACTTTCTATAAGCAGAGAAATACCGACAGCTATAATTTCAGTAGGTATGGTGCCGGGAGCTCATGTCAAAGTAGATGGAGAATGGAAAATCTTATGGGGGGCATGGCAAAGAACTGCGAAAAACGAATATCATGCAGGATGGGTAGAAAGCATGATCCCCACCAATACGCGGCCTCCGCTTACACCGGAACAGGACAGACAGGGATTTGGTCGTTATGCTTATCAAAAAGACAGAGTACGGAAGGCAGTTCCTCTTCCGCCGGAATCAGATACATGGAATAATTTTCCGGATGAATGGGATCAAAACTGGATGACAAAAGCACACTTATAAAAACAAAAGGAGAATCGGTATGAAAAAAAATAATTTTGAAGAGATGTCAAAGCGCATTATAGAACTTGCCGGAGGAATAGAAAATATCAGAAAAGTATCTCATTGTTTCACCCGTCTGCGGCTCGATCTGCATGAGCTTGAAAAATGCGACACAGAGGGAATGAAGCATATAGAAGGTGTAAAGGGTTGTGTGGTTAACAGTGGCCAGGTACAGGTTATCATTGGAAAAGAAGTGGAAGATCTTTTTCAGGTGTTTTCACAGATGGTAACATCGGATTCGGAAGTGAAAAATGATGGAAAA
This sequence comes from uncultured Merdimonas sp., assembly GCA_944378225.1. GTDB lineage: Bacteria > Bacillota > Clostridia > Lachnospirales > Lachnospiraceae > Laedolimicola. The sequence continues at coordinate 33,281 of CALWGE010000016.1, read as the reverse complement.
ACAGAAGAAAAGCTGGTTAATAAGATACTGAACGGAATTGCTGGTATTTTTATTCCGGTTTTCCCTGCTCTTGCGGCCAGTGGTCTTTTAAAAGGAATTCTTCTGGCTTTGAATTTTGGTGGAGTTGTAGATTCGACTGGAAATACATATACGATGCTGATGATGTTTTCTGATGCGGTTTTTTATTTTCTGCCCATACTTCTTGCATTTTCATCAGCTAAAGTATTCGGATGCAAGCCTACACTGGCTGCGGTTCTTGCCTGTATTCTGCTGCATCCCACTTATACGGCAATGACAGAAGCCAGCAGTGTTTTTGGATTAACAGTTCCGATAGTAAGTTATTCATCAACAGTATTTCCGATTATTGTGGGTGTTTTTATTCTGTCCCTGATTGAGAAGGGGTGCCGCAGAATAATTCCCAAAAGCTTTTCCGGTTTATTTACTCCGCTTATCTGTATTGTGATTACTGCTCCTGTGATGCTCGTAGTTGTGGGTCCGGTAGTAAACGCACTGTCTGATATAATTGGAAATATAGTCATTGGTCTGTATAATAAAACAGGAGCTTTTGGTGGAGCAGTATTTGGAGCCGTATATCCTTTTATGGTATTTACAGGACTTCATCATGCAGTTGTGCCGGTGGAACTTCAGAGTCTTGCAGCAAATGGATATGATCCTCTTTTGGCTCTTTGCGCATCAGCAAATGCAGCTGTCAGCGGAGCTGCTTTGATGGTAGCGTTTGATTCAAAAAACAAAGAATTCAAAGGCCTTTCTCTTTCTTCTGGTATTACAGCTCTGATTGGAACCACAGAACCGGCTTTATATGGAGTTCTTGGTATCTTGAAGCGTCCGTTTATAGGTGCGGCTGCGGGCGGAGCGGCAGGAAGCGCTTTTATGGCGGCATTTCGTATCTATGCTACAGGCATTGGGCCAGTACCTGGAGCTGGAGCAGCACTCTTTTTGGGAGAGAAGTTCGTTCTGTATCTTGCAGGTATTGTAATTTCTGTTGTTGTGGCGATGCTTGTAACACATTTTGTCAAATTTGAGGATGTAAAACTGGAGGCATAAAAACATGGCGGTATTTCCGGAGAATTTTTTGTGGGGCGGTGCTTTTGCGGCGAACCAGGTAGAAGGAGGCGCAAGAGAGGGAGGCAGAGGCCTTTCTACTGCTGATATTTTCCCTTTAGGCGACAGAAAAAAGGGCGGATGTTTTGAACGGAGCTGGGAACAGATTCAGGAAGCAGCAGCAGATTCAGATGACAGCAAGTACCCGAAACGGAGAGGTATTGATTTTTATCATCGTTATAAAGAAGATATTGAAATGTTTCATGAAATGGGATTTAAAGCATTACGTTTTTCTGTTTCGTGGTCGAGAATATTTCCAAATGGAGATGATCCCGAGCCTAACCCTGAAGGAATCGAATTTTATCGTTCCATGATAAAAGAATTGAAAAAATATCATATTGAACCGGTTATAACACTCTCTCATTTTGAAATGCCCCTTCATTTGACGATTGCCTATAACGGGTGGACAGAACGTAAGGTCATAGATTTTTTTGTGAAATTTGCGGAAACACTTTTTTCAGAGTTTCAGTCAGATGTACGTTATTGGATAACTTTCAATGAGATTGACGCCACAGTGCATATTCCGTTGACAGGAGCAGGTATTGTTAAAGAACATACTGAGAATCTTAAGCAGGCCAGTTATCAGGCGCTCCATCATCAGTTTGTTGCCTCTGCACTGATTACAAAACTGGCTCACGAAAAATACCCGGATTTCCGGATTGGATGTATGACCACAAAAAATCTGAAATACCCTGCCACCTGCAGACCTGAGGATTGCCTGCAGTGCCTGAAAGAGACAGAACTGGACGCGTTTTATACAGATGTGCAGGTATTTGGAGAATATCCATATTCAATTCGTACTTTATGGGACAAACAGGGTATCAGGATTCAGGAGGAACCGGGAGATGCACAAATTCTGAAAGAAAATACTGTTGACTATGTATCCTTCAGTTACTATGCTTCTCTGGTAACCAGTGCAGAAGGAGCAAAAAAGGAAAAAGTATCGGCCAATCTGCTTGTGGGAGAAAAAAATCCTTATCTGGAGCAGACTCCGTGGGGCTGGCAGATAGATCCGGTAGGGTTGCGTTACGCACTGAATCAAATGTACAGCAGATATAAACTTCCGCTTTTTGTGGCTGAAAATGGGCTGGGAACTCTGGATTATCTGGAAGGAGATACGGTTCATGATGATTATAGAATTTCATATATTCGGGAACATGTTCGGCAGATGGCTCTGGCTCTGGAAGATGGTGTACCCATTCTGGGATATACCTATTGGGGATGTATTGATTGCATCAGTGCGTCCACCTCAGAAATGAGTAAGCGATATGGCTTTATTTATGTGGATCAGGATGATCAGGGACATGGTACACTTCGCAGAATCCGGAAAGACTCCTTTTTCTGGTATCAGCGTCTGATTGAAAGCAATGGAGAAATTTCTTTTTTGAGTGACAGATATCTCTGATGACATTGTGGACTACGGACTTTTTAAAGTACGTAGTCCCTTTTTGTTTCAGATACTTAGTGATTTGGAGTTTCACTGTCCTTTTTGTCAGAACAGTAAACAGGAATATTTAGTTCGGAAATTTGTATATGATGCAGCCTGACAGTATTGCCTGCAGCTTTTTGCAGTATTTCAGGCGTCAGGTGCTCCAGGCAGTCCGGATTTCTGTCGGAAAACTCCTGGATCTGATGAAACCAGATGGAATACATGGCAGGTTCTCCTTTTGCATAAAGTTGATTCTTTACATCGTTCAAATACTTTACTATAATTATAAATAAATTAATGCCTATATAAAAGACAGAAAAGCGACTAAAAATATAACTATAATGACAAAATGGATTCGGAGGTGAGAAAGCGAAACTATGAAAATATCGGATATCCGAACGTTGAAGCTGGATCCAAGTGGCCTGGAACAAATAGAAGGACTTTCTGTGGAGTATCCGTATGTGCTTCACAGAGTAGACCTGGCAAAAACGCAGATTCCCTGGCACTGGCATGAGGAAGTAGAGTTTATTTATGTAAATGAAGGAAGTATGCGTATATCCACACCGGGCCGTACTTTGATATTTCAGCAGGGAGAAGGATTTTATACGAATACAAATGTTTTAAGCTGTCTGGAAAATGAAAAAGGAGGAAAGATAGATTCTCATTTGCTGCATGAAACTTTTCTGAGCGGTCATTTTAAGAGCATCTATGAAACAAAATATCTGGATCCCATTCTGAAAAACAGGAGACTGGAAATAGTGGAGTTTCGGGGTAACACAGAACGGCAGAAAGATGTACTGGAAAAACTCAGACAGGCGGCAAGACTTCAGGAAGAGCCTGACACAGAATTTCAGACGCGAAATTTGTTTTCGGAAATCTGGCTGCTGCTCCTGAAGGAAACAGAGGAAACAGAGTATGCAAAGCTGGGTATGCTGCCGGAGCGTCAGGAACGGATACGGGTGATGTTGTCCTTTATCCAAAAGAATTACGAAAGAAAAATATCTCTGGAAGATATTGCCGGAGCAGCATTTGTAGGAAAGCGGGAGTGTCTGCGCTGTTTCCAGAGCTGTATGGGAAAAACACCTTTCGACTACCTTCTGGAATTTCGGGTGGAGATGAGTAAAAAACTACTGCGTGACACGAAACTTCCGGTAATGGAGATAGCAGCTCGTACGGGATTTTCCAGCACTGCTTATTTCGGCAAGGTGTTTCGCCGGTTCTGCCAGATGTCTCCCAGAGAATACAGACGACAGGCTGAAAAACAGGAATAGATAAAAGAGAAAGACAGCCTTGCAAACAACAGAAAAATGTGTATACTGGTAATAGTTGTGCTCAGAGAACAAAGCATGAAATCAGATGAGGATGAATGAAAAATGGCGAACTATGTGAATGAGATTGAAAAAAGAAGAACCTTTGCGATTATTTCCCATCCTGACGCGGGAAAAACGACACTGACAGAAAAGTTTTTGCTGTATGGGGGAGCGATCAATCTGGCGGGTTCCGTAAAGGGAAAAGCTACAGCCCGGCATGCGGTTTCTGACTGGATGGAAATAGAAAAGGAAAGAGGTATTTCCGTAACCTCTTCAGTACTGCAGTTTAATTATGATAATTACTGTATTAATATCCTGGATACTCCGGGACATCAGGATTTCTCGGAGGATACCTACCGTACCCTGATGGCGGCAGATTCAGCGGTCATGGTAATCGATGGCAGTAAGGGCGTGGAGCCGCAGACCAGAAAGCTGTTTAAGGTCTGCGCGATGCGCCATATTCCTATTTTCACCTTTATTAATAAAATGGACAGAGATGCCATGGACATTTTTGAACTGCTGGATGACATCGAAAATGAACTTGGTATAGCTACATGTCCCATCAACTGGCCGCTTGGTTCCGGTAAGGAGTTTAAGGGAGTTTACGATCGAAATGAGAAAAAGGTGCTGCTCTTCTCTGATACCGAAAAAGGAACAAAAGAAGGCGAGGAGCTGGATTTATCCATCGATGATCCGGAGCTGGAAGCACATCTGGCAGAAGGGCAGAGAGAAAAGCTTCTGGATGATATTGAGCTTCTGGATGGAGCATCCGCAGAATTTGATCAGGAACTGGTGAGCAAAGGAGAACTTTCACCAGTATTCTTTGGATCTGCTCTTACAAACTTTGGCGTGGAGACCTTTTTGAAACATTTCCTGAAAATGACTACCTCTCCTCTGCCCCGAAAGTCGGATACGGGACTCGTTGATCCTATGGAAGAGGAGTTTTCTGCATTTGTATTTAAAATCCAGGCAAATATGAATAAGGCCCACAGAGACAGGATCGCATTTCTGCGCATCTGCTCCGGGAAGTTTACAGCCGGTATGGAGGTTTATCATGTACAGGGAGGCAGAAAACAGAGACTTTCCCAGCCTCAGCAAATCATGGCTCAGGATCGCAAGATCGTGGAAGAGGCATATGCCGGCGATATCATCGGCGTATTTGATCCTGGTATTTTCTCCATAGGAGATACTTTGTGCATGCCTGGAAAATCAATTCGTTATGAAGGAATTCCTACCTTCTCACCGGAACATTTTGCCCGGGTGCGTCAGATGGATACTATGAAACGAAAGCAGTTTGTAAAGGGAATCGAGCAGATTGCGCAGGAAGGAGCCATTCAGATTTTCCAGGAGTTCAATACGGGAATGGAAGAGATCATCGTAGGCGTTGTGGGCGTTCTGCAGTTTGATGTGCTGGTATATCGTCTGCAGAATGAGTACAATGTGGAGATTCGTCTGGAGCCGCTGCCTTATGAGCATATCCGGTGGATTGAAAATGAAGATATTGACATGGATAAGCTGAAAGGCACTTCAGACATGAAAAAGATCCGGGATTTGAAAGGAAGACCGCTTTTGCTTTGGGTAAATGCCTGGAGTGTGGGTATGACTCTGGAGCGTAATCCGGGACTTGAGCTCTCGGAATTCGGCCGTTAGGGTATTCCCATTTTTTCGAAAGTATGATAGAATGAGACAATAGAATGAATGTGTGCCGGCGCTCCGGCCGGACAGAAAATGAAGCAGATACTACCGGAATAGCAGGAGGTTTTAAGATGTCAAAGGAAGAAAAAAGAGGCGTTCATATGATACATGCTGATGGTCAGCTTGGAGAGGTACAGATTGCAGACGAGGTGGTTGCCACGATTGCGGGACTTGCGGCTACTGAGGTAGAGGGAGTTGCCTCCATGGCTGGAAATATTACCAAAGAACTGATCGGAAAGCTGGGCGTAAAGAACCTGTCCAAGGGCGTGAAGGTGCTGGTAACGGGACAGAATGTGGATGTGGATCTGGCTCTGAATATCGACTATGGATATAGTATTATGAAGGTATCTGAGAAGGTACAGGATCGTGTGAAGACAGCGATCGAGAACATGACGGGCCTGGAGGTATCCATGGTCAATATCCGCATTGTCAATGTGAACATGGATAAGGAAAAATAAGAAGCGGCATGTTTTCGGACGGCCTCTGTGTGAAAGAATAACACCTTGCCGGATGGCACATTACAAAGGAGGCGGCTAGTATTAGTTGCCTCTCTTTATTCGGAGAAAGAAATCAGGACGGAAAGATATGAAGAGACGAGAATTAAGAGAACATATATTTGAACTGCTTTTCCGGGTGGAATTTAATGACCGGGAAGAAATGCCGCAGCAGATGCAGCTTTTCTTTGAAAGTCTTCCGGAACTTTCCCAGGAAGATCAGATTTATATGCAGAAAAAATATGAGCAGATTATGGATAAGCTTCCGGAGATCGACAGACTTCTCGGTGAGACCGCAGAGGGATGGAAGGTTTCACGGATGGGAAAGACAGAACTGACCATACTCAGGCTGGCGGTTTATGAGATGACATTTGATGCGGATGTTCCCGTAGGCGTTGCGGTGAACGAAGCAGTGGAACTTTCGAAAAAATTTGGCGGGGATGGCTCTCCGGCTTTTGTGAATGGAATCCTTGGAAAGATCGGGAAGACAAAAGCGGCAGAAACGGAAGCAGCAGAATGAAAAATGTCTACACGGTAGCTCAGGTGAACAATTATATAAAAAACATGTTCACACAGGATTTTATGCTGAACCGGATATATGTGAAGGGAGAAGTATCTAATTGCAGATACCATGGTGCCGGACATATTTATTTTTCTCTTAAAGATGAAAGTGGGGCACTGTCCTGCGTGATGTTCGCAGGACAGAGAAAAGGCCTCTCTTTTTCCATGCAAGACGGGCAGAGAGTGATTGTACTGGGACGGATAGGCGTCTATGAACGGAGCGGAAGCTATCAGCTGTATGCGCAGGAAATTCTGCAGGACGGAGTGGGACGGCTTTATGAAGCTTACGAAAGACTTCGGGAAGAGCTTCAGGAGATGGGAATGTTTGCACAGGAGTATAAGCAGCCCATTCCCTTTTTTGTAAAGAAACTGGGGATTGTCACGGCACCCGGAGGAGCGGCGGTACAGGATATCCGGAATATTGCCCTGCGGAGAAATCCTTATATACAGCTGATCCTGTATCCTGCTCTGGTACAGGGAGAAGGGGCGGCTGACAGTATTGTAAAAGGAATAGAGGCTCTTGACGCTTTGAATCTGGACGTTCTGATTGTAGGAAGAGGCGGAGGTTCCATTGAGGATCTCTGGGCTTTTAACGAAGAAAAAGTGGCGAGAGCTATTTTCGAATGCAGCACTCCTGTAATTTCTGCCGTAGGTCATGAAACGGATACTACAATTGCAGATTTTGTGGCAGATCTTCGGGCTCCCACACCCTCGGCGGCAGCTGAGCTGGCAGTGGCAGACATCCGGGAAATCATGGATAGAATGGATTCCTACCAGAAGCAGCTTTCCCGGGCTGTGGAATGGAAAACTGAGCAGTATCGGAGAAGACTGGCAGAATTTTCGAGAAAATTGTCCATGGCCAGTCCAAAACAGCTTTTGTTTGATCGCAGAATGAGAGAGGCAGATTTGCAGAACCGGTTAACAAGAATCATGGAAGATAAGCTGGCTGAACGCAGGAATCGGTTGTCAGTTCTTGCAGAGCGCTTTCATGGCCTGTCCCCTCTTTTAAAACTGCAGCAGGGATATTCCTATACGGAAGGACCCGATGGCAGAGCAGTGACGAGCATCAGTCAGGCAGCGGAAGGAGAAAAACTGCGGATACATGTGACAGACGGCGTATATACGGCAGTGATAGAGAGCCGGAGAAAGCTTAGGAGAGAATAGACGATGGCAGGGAAGAAAGAGAAGACACTGGAGGAAGCTTTTGCACAGCTGGAGGAGATGATTCAGAAACTGGCTGATAAGAATGTGTCTCTGGAGGAATCTTTTGAAATATATACAGAGGGAACAAAACTTTTAAAATACTGCAGCAGCAAACTGGACAAAGTAGAGAAAAAAATGCTGGTGATGAACGGGGAGGGAGAACTTGATGAGTTTTAAGGAAGAACTCAGAAAAAAAACCGGAGAAATCGAAGAGATTATTAAAGAATACCTTCCGGAGGAGACAGGATTTCAGAAGACAGTACTGGAAGCAATGAATTACAGCGTTATGGCCGGAGGGAAAAGGCTCCGTCCCATGCTGATGCAGGAGACCTACCGCATGTTCGGCGGGGAAGGAGAACTGGTGCATCCTTTTATGGCAGCGATTGAAATGATCCATACATATTCTCTGGTTCATGATGATCTTCCTGCTATGGATAATGATGAGTATCGACGCGGAAAGAAGACCACCCATGCAGTTTATGGAGAGGCTATGGGAATTCTGGCCGGCGATGGCCTTTTGAATCTGGCCTTTGAGACTGCAGCGGAAGTTTTTACTATAGAAGTAAGCCCGCGGACTGCCAGAGCGCTTCAGATCCTGTCCCGGAAAGCCGGAATATACGGAATGATTGGCGGTCAGGTAGTGGATGTGGAGTCTGAGGGACAGCCTCTTTCGAGAGATAAGCTGAACTTTATCTACAGGCTCAAGACAAGCGCTCTTATCGAATCTTCCATGATGATTGGAGCTGTTCTGGCAGGCGCTTCAGATGAAGAGGTGGCTGCTGTGGAAAGAGTGGCCGGCGATGTGGGACTGGCTTTCCAGATTCAGGATGACATTCTGGATGTGACCAGCACTCTGGAGGTGCTTGGCAAGCCGATTCACAGCGATGATAAGAATAATAAGACCACTTATGTGACTCTGGAGGGACTGGAAAAGGCGAAAGAGGATGTGGAAAAAATTTCAGAGAATGCTCTGGAAACACTGCGTTCTCTGAAATACAGAAATGAATTTCTGGAAGAACTGATTCGGATGTTGATTACGAGAGAAAAATAGAACAGGGGTGAAGCCATGTATCTGGAGCAGATCAATCAGGTGAATGATATCAAAAAGCTGGATAAAAGTGAATGGGAGCCGCTTGCACAGGAAATTCGGGATTTCCTGATTGAAAAGATCAGTGTGTCAGGCGGTCATCTGGCCTCAAATCTGGGTGTAGTGGAGCTGACGATGGCCATGCATCTGGCTTTTGATTTTCCGCAGGATAAAGTGATTTGGGATGTAGGTCATCAGTCCTATACCCATAAACTTCTGACAGGAAGAAGGGCCGGATTTGACGAACTGCGCAAGTATGGAGGCATGAGCGGATTCCCGAAACGTAAGGAAAGCGACTGCGACTGCTTTGATACAGGTCACAGCTCTACGTCCATTTCAGCCGGCATTGGACTGGTAGAAGCCAGAGAACTGACGGGTGGAAATTATAATGTTATCTCTGTAATTGGAGACGGCGCTCTGACCGGAGGAATGGCATTTGAAGCTCTGAATAATGCTTCCAGACTGAAGAGCAATTTTATCATTGTTCTCAATGACAATCAGATGTCCATTGCGGAGAATGTGGGAGGACTGTCCCAGTACCTGAATGGACTGCGCTCTGCGGAAGGTTATAATAATTTTAAAGAGGGTCTGCAGAATACGCTGGAAAAGATTCCTGTCTACGGAGAGGGAATTATCCGTCAGCTCAAAAAGACGAAGAGTGGCTTGAAGCAGCTGGTGATTCCCGGAATGTTTTTTGAGAATATGGGTATTACCTATCTGGGACCGGTAGACGGACATAATACGGAGCAGTTGATACGTGCTTTTAATGATGCACGCAGGATCCGTCATGCAGTTCTGCTTCATGTCTGTACCAAAAAAGGAAAAGGGTATGCGCCGGCGGAGCGTCATCCTTCCCGGTTTCATGGAGCAGAGCCTTTTGAGATTGAAACGGGACTGCCCAGACACAAACGTGCAAAAGCGAATTACACGGATATTTTTTCCACAGTAATGCGTAAGCTGGGTGATCGGGACGAAAAAGTTGTGGCAATCACGGCTGCCATGCCGGATGGTACCGGACTGAAGCGGTTTAAAAATATGTTTCCGGATCGCTTTTTTGATGTGGGAATTGCAGAGCAGCACGCAGTGACATTTGCAGCAGGACTTGCAGCCGGCGGTCTCAAGCCGGTGGTAGCTGTCTATTCGTCATTCCTGCAAAGGGCTTACGATCAGATACTCCATGATGTGTGTATTCAGAATCTTCATGTAATCTTTGCTGTCGACCGGGCCGGACTGGTTGGAAGTGACGGAGAGACGCACCAGGGAATTTTCGATCTTTCCTATCTTTCCAGCATTCCCAATATGACTGTGATGGCGCCCAAGAATAAATGGGAGCTTTCAGATATGATGAAATTTGCAGTCGCTTATGACGGTCCAATCGCTTTGCGTTATCCCAGAGGAGAAGCCTACGACGGACTGCAGGAGTTCCGTGCACCGGTAGTCTATGGACGCAGTGAGGTACTTTATGAGGAAGGACAGATTGCTCTTCTGGCAGTGGGCAGTATGGTGAAGATGGCTGAAAAAGTACGTAACATTCTTAAAGATACAGGATACAGCTGTACCCTGGTGAATGTCCGTTTTGTCAAACCTCTGGATGAAGAACTGGTGGAAGAACTGGCAAAAACACACAGTCTGGCGGTTACTATGGAGGAAAATGTACGTAACGGCGGATTTGGAGATCATGTTCTGGAATATGTGTCTGACAGAGAGCTTCCCATGCAGGTGCTGAATGTAGCGCTTCCGGACGAATATATTGAGCATGGAAACGTAGATCTGCTGTACAGGGAAGTGGGTCTTGATCCGGAACTGATTGCCAAACGGATTATTACGGAATATATCGGTCATATATAAGGAGAATACAACATGAAGGTGAGGCTCGATGTGCTGCTTGTAAACCGGGGAATGGCAGAATCCCGGGAAAAGGCCAAGGCCATAATTATGGAAGGAAAGGTTTTTGTAAAAGGTCAGAGAGAGGATAAGGCCGGTTCTATGTTTGATGAGGCAGCGCCTATTGAGATCCACGGACAAAAACTGAAATATGTAAGCAGGGGCGGCTTAAAGCTGGAAAAAGCAGTGGCGCATTTTGATTTGCAGCTGGAAGGAAAAACCTGTATGGACGTGGGATCTTCTACAGGCGGTTTTACCGACTGCATGCTGCAGAATGGGGCGGTCAAAGTATATGCTGTAGACGTAGGGACAAATCAGCTGGACTGGAAGCTTCGAAGCGATCCGCGGGTAGTCTGTATGGAAAAGACCAACATCCGTTACCTGCTGCCGGAGCATATTGATGAAGCTCCGGAGTTCGCGTCCATCGATGTGGCCTTTATTTCTCTGACAAAGGTATTGCGCCCGGTGAAAGAACTGCTGTCTCCTGATGGTCAGGTTGTGGCTCTTATTAAGCCGCAGTTTGAAGCAGGACGGGATAAAGTCGGGAAAAAAGGTGTGGTTCGTGAAAAGAGCACCCATCTTGAAGTCATCCGGCAGGTGCTGAGTTTTGCCTGGGCTATAGGTTTTGATATTCTTGCGCTGGAGTTTTCTCCCATCAAAGGCCCGGAAGGAAATATTGAATATCTGGCATGGCTTCAAAAGACAGCAAGGCCGGAAATGGAAGAAATACCCTCCTGGGAGCAAGTGCAGGCACAGCTTCCTGACGGTTTGAATCCGGATCAGATTGTTGAGGATGCCCATCAGACGCTGGATTAAAATAAATATGTGCCTTCAGACAGCAGAGGAACACAAGAATGAACCGATTTTATATTATTACAAACAGTGAAAAAGACGAAGGACTGAAAACTACCAGAGAGATTCATGATTACCTGAAAGCCCGCGGATGTGAATGTATTGTGCGGGAATATCAGGGAAAGGGAGAGCTGCCTGGCGGTGGTCGGTTTAAATATACAGACGAATCCTGGATCCCGGAAGGAACAGAATGCATTCTGGTACTGGGCGGCGACGGTACTATGATTCAGGCGGCCCGTGATACAGTGGACAGGAAGATACCTCTTCTGGGTATAAATCTGGGTACACTGGGATTTCTTGCGGAGATTGAGAAGTCGGGTATTCCGGAAGCCATGGACAGTCTGCTTCTGGACAATTACACGATAGAGCCTCGGATGCTTCTGGAGGGTAGGGTATATCGGGAAGATGGAGAGCCGGTCAGAAATATTGCACTTAACGATATTGTTGTGAACCGTGCCGGGGCACTGCGCATCATTGATTATGAAATCAGCGTAAACGGAGAATTTCTCAACCGTTATTCAGCAGATGGTATTATTGTATCTACACCTACGGGTTCTACGGGTTACAGTCTGTCTGCAGGAGGTCCGATCGTCTCTCCCATGGCATCCATGATCGTGATGACGCCGGTCTGCCCCCATACGCTGACGGCCAGAAGTATTGTACTGTCCGGAGGAGACAGGGTAACGGTGCATATCGGTTCCGGACGAAGGAGTGGGAAGGAGCAGGCATTTGTTACTTTTGACGGAGACGTGTTGGTTCCTGTGAAGACAGGAGATTATGTGGATATTCAGAGATCAGAAAAGACGGTCAGTATTCTGAAAATCAGCAGAATCAGCTTTCTGGAGGTTCTGCGCAACAAGATGCGGGCGAATTAACGAAAAATACAGCCGCCCGAATCATTGACGGACGGCGCAGAAAAACAGGCAGGAGGACATAAAGTATGAAGCTTGAAAGGCATGCAAAAATCATTGAGCTGATTAATCAGTATGCCATAGAGACACAGGAAGAACTGGCCAGCAGACTGAATGAGGCGGGCTTTCGCGTAACGCAGGCAACGGTATCCAGAGATATCCGGGAACTGAAACTCACGAAGATGGCTGTGGAAGGCCGGCAGCGTTATGTGATTGTTCCCGGACCTGGCAGTCAGCTGGGGGATAAATATATCGGAATTCTCAGAGAAAGCTTTCTGTCCATGGATATGGCACAGAATATTCTTGTTGTAAAGACTGTGGCCGGAATGGCCATGGCAGCAGCAGCAGCACTGGATGCTTTGAACTGGCAGGAAATTGTGGGCTGCATTGCAGGAGACGATACAGTATTCTGCGCAGTGAGGTCTGCTGATGATGCCATTGTGGTGATGGAGAAGCTGCGCAGAGCGATAGATGGCGGCGGGAAAGCATAAGGAGAGGATATGTTAACACATCTGCATGTGAAAAATCTGGCCCTGATTCGAGAGGCTGAGATTGATTTTACAGAAGGACTGAATATCCTGACAGGAGAAACCGGGGCGGGAAAATCTATTGTGATTGGTTCTGTAAGTCTGGCGCTTGGGGGCAAGGTGTCGAGAGAACTGGTGCGACCGGGTGCAGAGTACGGACTGGCTGAACTGGTTTTTTTTGTGAATCAAGAAAAGCAGAAGAAAAAGCTGCAGGAACTGGGGATTGAGCCGGAAGAAGGGCAGGTTATTATTTCCAGAAAAATTCTGGATGGAAGAAGCATAAATAAAATCAATGGAGAGACGGTGACAGTCAGTCAGCTCAAAGAAGCGGCAGCGCTTCTTATAGATATCCACGGACAGCATGAACACCAGTCTCTTCTTCAGAAGAAAAAGCATCTGGAAATTCTGGATGAATTTGCAAAAGAGGAACTGGAACCGGTAAAAGAAGAAATTGCGCGGACATATCTGAAATGGAAAAAACTCAGACAGCAGCTTGCGGAAGCGCAAATGGATGAGGAGAGCAGGCTGCGTGAGCTCTCTCTTCTTGAGTTTGAGACAGATGAAATAGAAAAGGCAGAGCTTACAGAAGGGGAAGACGAAGCTCTGGAACGACGATATCGTCGCATGACTAATGCAAGAAAACTGCTGGAGGCTGCAGGAAGCGCCTATTCTCTGACCGGATACGAAGAAGGCTCGGGGGCAGGAGCTGCCATTGGACGTGCTGTCAGGGAACTTCAGGGAGTTCTTTCCTTTGATGAAGAGGGACTGTCGGTTCTGGCCGGACAGCTTTCGGACATAGATGGTCTTCTCAATGATTTTAACCGGGAAATGTCAGATTATCTGTCTTCTCTGGAATTTGATGAAGGGGAATTTATTCAGGCGGAAGAACGCCTGAATCAGCTAAATTACCTGAAATCCCGATATGGCCATACAATTCACGAAATTATGGCTTACCAGCAGAAGCAGGCAGAACGTCTGGAGGTTCTCATGGATTATGACCGGCACCTCCAGGATTTGGAGAACAGGCTCAAGCAGGCAGAACAGGAGCTTCAGGTGCTTTGCCGTACAGCCAGAGAAATCCGGAAACGGCATGCAGAGAAACTGTGCGGAAAAATCCGGGAACATCTGCTGGATTTGAATTTCCTGAATGTGGAATTTGAAATGCAGTTTGAGGAACTGACCGAATTTACTGCTCAGGGTCAGGATAGTGTGGAATTCCTGATTTCCACCAACCCGGGAGAGCCGCTGCGGCCTCTTATGAAGGTAGCTTCCGGAGGCGAGTTATCCCGTATCATGCTGGCTATAAAAACTGTACTGGCAGACAGAGATGAGATTGATGCTGTGATTTTTGACGAAATTGACGTGGGAATCAGCGGACGGACAGCCCAGAAGGTTTCTGAGAAAATGATGCTGATAGGCCGGACACGTCAGGTGATCTGCATTACGCATCTGGCACAGATTGCAGCTATGGCAGACAGCCATTACAGAATAGAAAAGACAGTAGTTCAGGGAGAAACACGTACACAGATACGTCGACTGAACGAAACAGAGAGCGAGGAGGAGCTTGCAAGAATTCTTGGCGGAGCTGAAATTACAGATGCTGTTCTGAAAAATGCGCAGGAAATGCGTGAACTGGCTAAAAACAGGAAAAATGGCCGGTGACAAAATGTGCCAGAGTACATATGTCCATATATCACATACTAGAAGAGGGTGCAGACATGTTTGCTGCATCCTCCTTTTTGATCACGAACAGACCAGAATACAGTGACTCAGAAAGGACTATTTCGGTTGCAGAGGATGTGAACATATGGATATCAGAAAGAAATACCGCCTTCTTTTATCCGGAGTGCTGGCGCTCTGTCTGGCAGGGCTTGGAATTCTGAATTTTATTCAGATTCGGGAACGTATTCCGGATGCTTATATTCAGACAGAAGGAGAGCCGATGCCGGACAGAGTAAGCCCTCTGGTGTCAGAGGAAATCCAGGAGGATTTGACAGAGGCCTCGGCAAATGCATTTTCCAGTGAAGGATACACGATTTCCTATAAATATCTGGGAATATTTCCCATGAAAGAAACCAAGGTGGAACTGCGGGAACCGGTCAGTGTGATTCCCGGAGGAACGCCAATCGGCATCTATCTGGAAACAAAAGGAATTCTGATTGTCGGGACAGGGACAGTGACAGGAGCAGATGGCCTGAACTACGAACCGGCTCTTCGGATTGTACAGGGAGGAGACTATATCCGGGCTGTAAACGGAAAGGAAATTTCCGAAAAAGAAGAATTGATTGAGGCCATAAATAATTGCGGTGGAGAGCAGGTGGTTCTGGATCTGGACCGTGACGGGGAAATGATACAGGTCAGACTGGATGCGGTTCCTGCGAAGGAAGGGGGATATAAGCTTGGCATCTGGGTACGCGATAATACGCAGGGGATCGGAACCCTGACTTTTGTGACGGAAAGCGGGGATTTTGGAGCGCTGGGACATGGGATTAATGATGTAGATACCGGAATTCTTCTGGAGCCTTCGGAAGGAAAGCTTTATGATACCACGATTGTAAATATACACAAGGGTAAAGAAGGAACGCCGGGGGAACTGTCCGGTATGATTCGCTATCGGGAAAGTTATGAATGCGGAATCATTTCAGAAAATACAGAAGCAGGAATTTTTGGAAGTGTCAATGAACATCTGATGCAGAAAGTAGATGCATCGCCGCTGGAAGTGGGATACAAACAGGAAGTTACAACAGGAGAAGCCTGGATTCGCAGTTCAGTCAGCGGGGAAGTGAAGGATTACCGTGCGGAAATTGTGGAAGTTCATCGAAATGAAGAGGACGTAAACAAAGGAATCATTCTGGAGGTGACAGATCCGGAACTCCTTTCACTGACAGGCGGAATTGTTCAGGGAATGAGCGGCAGCCCTATTATTCAGAACGGGAAAATTGTCGGCGCCGTAACACACGTATTTGTACAGGATTCTGCAAAAGGATTCGGAATTTTCATTGAAAATATGCTTGAGCACGTTGAAATATAGAAATAAATGTCGAAACTTGTCTCGCCCTGTCCCAAAAAGGAGAGCAATAGGGAATTGAAAGGTAAGCGATTCCTTCGTTATAATAAATAGGCAGAAAACAGGACGGAAGCCGGGGGATTCCGTCGGACAGAGGGAAAAGGTGTGAAAAAGAGTTTTGGGGAGGCAGAGATGGAAAAATTGAATGTGGTTATTGCAGATGATAATGAAAGAATTGTAGAAATGCTGAATGCACTGATTCGGACAGAAAACGATATGGAAGTAGTCGGTACGGCAGGCAATGGAGAGGAAGCTGTGGAAGTCATTAAAAACAATGCTCCTGATGTGGTGCTGCTGGACCTGATCATGCCGAAAATGGATGGGCTTGGAGTATTGGAAAAGCTGCAGAAGGATTCTTCTATACGGAAAATGCCGGCTTTCATTGTGCTTTCTGCCATCGGGCAGGAGGCTGTCACAGAAGATGCATTTGCTCTTGGGGCAAATTACTATATCATGAAGCCTTTTAATAACGAAATGCTTCTGGGAAGACTCAGAAGCATTCGAAGCCGGGGAGAACGGGTACTTACCCCAGTCTGTCAGACAGCAGAACGGAAACGGACAGAGTTCATAGAGGAAAGAGATCTGGAGACGGATGTTACCAATATGATTCATGAAATCGGTGTACCGGCTCACATTAAAGGCTATCAGTATCTGAGAGATGCTATTATGATGTCGGTAGAGGATATGGAAATGCTGAATTCGATTACGAAGATTCTGTATCCGACCATTGCAAAAAATCACCAGACCACCCCAAGTCGTGTGGAACGGGCAATCCGGCATGCCATAGAGGTGGCCTGGAGCCGGGGGAAAATGGATACCATTGACGAATTATTTGGTTATACAGTGAGCAACGGGAAGGGAAAACCAACGAATTCAGAGTTTATTGCGCTGATTGCTGATCGAATTCGTCTGGAATATAAGGCAAAAGTGTCATAGAAGTGTAAATTTTGCACAAATTTATCTTTTAAATACACTGTGAATGCGTTATAATAGATATAGATATTTTACCGAAACAGGGAGGAAATGCAGTGAAAAAGATATTATTTGTTGCTTCAGAGGCGGTTCCTTTTATTAAAACCGGCGGATTGGCAGATGTAGTCGGATCTCTGCCAAAGTATTTTGATAAAGAGCAGTATGATATCCGTGTAATGATTCCCAAATATCTCTGCATCAAGCAGGAATGGCGGGATAAAATGAATTATGTGACCCACTTTTATATGGATCTGGCATGGCGCAAGCAGTATGTGGGCGTTCTGGAAATGGAATTTGAGGGAGTCAAATTCTATTTTATCGATAATGAGTATTATTTTGCAGGGGCAAAGCCCTATGGAAATATTTATGAGGACATAGAGAAATTTGCATTCTTCTCCAAGGCTGCTATTTCCGCTCTGCCCTCCCTGAATTTCCGCCCGGATATTATTCACTGTCATGACTGGCAGACAGGTCTCGTACCTGTGTTCCTGAATGATTCTTTCCAGAATAATCCGTTTTTCCAGGGAATCAAGACGGTTATGACGATTCATAATCTGAAATTCCAGGGAATCTGGGATATGAAGACAGTAAAGGATATTACGGGACTGAATGCATCCTACTTTACTCCTGATAAACTGGAAGCTTACGGAGATGCGAACTATCTGAAGGGTGGAATCGTATATGCAGATGCAGTAACAACCGTCAGCGATACCTATGCAGAAGAAATTAAGATGCCTTATTATGGAGAGCATCTGGATGGCCTTCTGCGTGCCCGTTCCAATTCCCTGCGTGGAATTGTAAACGGTATTGATTATAATGAATACAATCCTGAGACAGATAAGTACCTGGTGCATAATTACAATGCAGTGAACTTCCGGAAGGAAAAGGTGAAAAATAAGGTGGCGCTCCAGGAAGAGCTGGGTCTTACGGTGGATCCGAAGATTATGATGATCGGTATCGTATCCCGCCTGACAGATCAGAAAGGATTTGACCTGATTGCATATGTGATGGATGAGCTTTGCCAGGACGCTGTTCAGTTTGTGGTTCTGGGAACCGGCGAGGAGCGGTATGAGAATATGTTCCGCCACTTTGCATGGAAGTATCAGGGCAAGGTGTCTGCGAATATTTTCTATTCCGAGGCTCTTTCTCATAAGATTTACGGTTCCTGCGATGCTTTCCTGATGCCGTCTCAGTTTGAGCCCTGCGGCTTAAGCCAGCTGATGAGTCTCCGCTATGGAACGATTCCGATTGTACGTGAGACAGGAGGTCTTAAGGATACGGTCCAGCCTTATAATGAATATGAGAATACCGGTACCGGTTTCAGCTTTAAAAACTACAATGCGCATGAGATGATGAATACCGTCCGCTATGCAGAGCATATTTATTATGACGGCAAGGGAGACAGCAAGCGGGAGAACAAGACAGGAAAACGCGAATGGAACAAGATTGTGGATCGTGCCATGGCGGCAGATTTTTCCTGGAACAGTTCCGCCAAGAAATACGCAGAGATGTATGACTGGCTGGCAAACTAAAACTCCGCAGAAAATCCACAGGAATTTTATAGGAATTCAGACAGAAAAGGGCTTGCAAAGGCCCTTTTCCTGTGCTATACTTGCAGAGTTAGTGAAAAAACACGCGGGTGGAACCGGGGACGGTGCCGGGCCCTTGGGCCGCAGGTATTTCACGGTGCGGAAGCCGGCGGAAGAACAACCAAATGGAGGAAAGAATCATGAGTGTAATTTCAATGAAGCAGTTACTGGAAGCAGGTGTTCATTTCGGACATCAGACGAGACGCTGGAACCCCAAGATGGCTCCGTACATCTATACCGAGCGTAACGGTATTTATATCATCGACCTGCAGAAGTCTGTAGGAATGGTAGACGCAGCATACAAGGCTGTTTTCGATATCGCTGCTCAGGGCGGAACCGTTCTGTTTGTAGGAACCAAGAAGCAGGCTCAGGATGCTATCAAGACAGAGGCAGAGCGCTGCGGTATGTTCTATGTAAACGAGAGATGGCTTGGCGGTATGCTGACCAACTTCAAGACTATCCAGAGCAGAATCGCTCGTCTGAAAGCAATTGAGAAGATGTCTGAGGACGGAACCTTTGATGTACTGCCCAAAAAGGAAGTTATCGCCCTGAAGAAAGAGTGGGAGAAGCTTGAGAAGAACCTGGGCGGAATCAAGGATATGAAGAGAATTCCGGACGCTATCTTCGTAGTAGATCCGAAGAAGGAGAGAATCTGCGTACAGGAAGCACATACACTGGGTATTCCGCTGATCGGAATCGCTGATACCAACTGCGATCCGGAAGAGCTGGATTATGTAATCCCGGGCAACGACGACGCAATCCGCGCTGTAAAGCTGATCGTTTCCACCATGGCAGACGCAGTGGTTGAGGCAAATCAGGGCGCAGCCGAGGAAGTAGAGGAAGTTTACGAGGAGACCGAAGAGGCTCAGGCAGAGGAGTAAGAGCAGACAGATCTGATATCTGACTCGGGCTGAAAATAGAATCTGGAGGAACGAAAAATGGCAATCACAGCAGGAATGGTAAAAGAGTTAAGAGAAATGACCGGCGCCGGCATGATGGACTGCAAGAAGGCCCTGACGGCGACTGAGGGAAATATGGATGCGGCTGTAGACTGGCTGAGAGAGAAAGGTCTTGCAAGCGCGCAGAAGAAGGCAGGACGTATCGCTGCTGAGGGTATCGTAGATATCTGCACATCAGAAGATGGACATAAGGCTGTTGCTGTAGAGGTAAATGCTGAGACAGACTTCGTGGCAAAGAACGAGAAGTTCCGTGCTTATGTAGCTGATGTAGCTGCTCAGGCACTGAAGACTTCCGCTTCTGATATTGAAGGTTTCATGGCTGAGACCTGGGAGAAGGATACAACTCTGACTGTACAGGAAGCTCTGGCTTCTCAGATCGCAGTAATCGGTGAGAACATGAACATTCGTCGTTTCCGTCAGATGGAGGAGCAGAACGGATTCGTAGCTTCCTACATCCATGCAGGCGGCAAGATCGGCGTACTGGTTGACGTTGAGACAGATGTAGTGAACGATGCTGTTAAAGAGATGGCTAAGAACGTGGCTATGCAGGCTGCAGCTCTGAAGCCGCTGTACACCAGCGATAAGGAAGTAGAGCCGGATTACATTGAGAAAGAGAAGGCAATTCTTCTGGCTCAGATTCAGAATGATCCGAAGGAGTCCCAGAAGCCGGAGAAGGTAATTCAGGGTATGATCCAGGGTCGTATCAATAAAGAGCTCAAAGAGATCTGCCTGCTTGATCAGGTATACGTAAAAGCTGAGGATGGAAAGCAGTCCGTAGGTAAGTACGTAGAGCAGGTTGCAAAAGAGAACAACGCAAAGATCACCATCAAGGGCTTTGTACGTTTCGAGACCGGTGAAGGAATCGAGAAGAAGGAAGAGAACTTCGCTGAAGAAGTTGCAAAGCAGATGGCAGGAAAGTAAATATTTGACATAAGCGCGACAGATGCTAAAAGGAACCTTATCCGCAATTTTTTGTGGATAAGGTTCTTTTGGCTTATACTCTGGATAAATGCAGAACGGAAGATAAAGATTATGGAAATAGTTTCGATGGTCCTGTCTCTGCTCAGCGGAGTAGCATTGTTTCTCTATGGTATGCTCCTGATGGGTGACGGGTTAAAAATGGTAGCCGGCAATAAGCTGGAAAAATTTTTATATAGGATGACCAACACACCTTTGAAGGGAGTTGCACTGGGCGCGGGAGTAACCTGTGTGATTCAGTCATCTTCAGCGACAACGGTGATGGTGATTGGTTTTGTTAATTCCATGATGATGAAGCTGAGGCAGGCGATCAGTATCATTATGGGAGCCAATATCGGCACAAGCATTACGGGATGGATCCTGTGCCTGTCTTATATTGAAGGCTCAAAAGGCTGGGCGGCTGTGCTGTCCACGGCTACTATATCAGCGATCGTGGCTGTTGTGGGTATTGTGCTCCGGATGCTTGGCAAGCGTTCGGTACATAGAAATATCGGCAATATCATGCTGGGATTCGCTATTCTGATGATGGGAATGCAGACTATGAGTGGTGCAGTGGAACCGCTGCGTGGAAATGAGACTTTTGCCAGCATGCTTACTGTGTTTTCAAATCCGCTGATGGGGATTCTGGTAGGTATCGCTTTTACGGCGGTTTTGCAGAGCGCATCAGCAGCCATTGGTGTATTGCAGGCATTGTCTGCGACAGGAATTCTGACTTTTGCCAGTACATTTCCTATTATACTTGGAATCGGTGTAGGTGCAGCCTGTCCCGTTCTGCTTTCCTCTGTCGGTGCCAATAAAAACGGGAAACGGACAGCTCTGATTTATCTTCTGAACGATTTGTTTGGCTTGATCTTCTGGGGAACTGCCTTTTATACAGCCAACTGGTTTCTGCATTTTGATTTTATGAATCAGATTATGACGCCCGTTCTGATAGCCCTTTTGAATACAGTTTTCCGGGTGGCTACAGTATGCGTACTGTTTCCTTTTATTCCTAAGCTGGAAAAGCTGGTCTGTATGCTGGTTAAGGATACGCAGGAAGAACTGGAAGAAGAAGCAGATCTGGAACTGCTGGAAGATCGTTTGGTTGTGTATCCGGCACTTGCGATGGGGCAGTGTCAGCGTGTAATTTCCGGAATGGCAAAAAAAGTGCGGAAAAACGTAAATCGCGCGATGAATCTTCTGAATGATTACCAGCAGGAGCGCTTTGAGAAGGTCCAGCGCAAGGAAGATCTGATTGATAAGTATGAGACCCGGCTTGGAGTTTATCTGATGCGTTTGACAAAAAAGGAGCTGACCACGGCACAATCAAGGCAGATGACCCTTTATCTGAGCACTATCAGTGACTTTGAGAGGATTGGCGATCATGCGGCTAATATTGCTTATATGTCCAATGAGATGCAGGAGAACCGCATGAGTTTTTCTGAAGAGGCTTTGGATGAACTGAATGTGGTGATGCAGGCCGTACGCGAGGTCATGAATATTACTGCCAGGGCATTCACGGAGGCAGATCAGAAAGAGGCTGATAAAGTGGCGCCTCTGGGCGTTGTGATCACCCATCTGTGTGACGAACTGAAGCACAACCATGTCATACGGCTGGGCAGTGGTGACTGCGGCCTGGAGCAGGGAACCATTTTCAATGATATACTGAACAGCTTTTCCCGTATTGCCGCTCACTGCGCAAGCATCATGTCGGCCATGCAGAAGGCAGATGAGGACAGTGAGGATATCCATATTCACAATTCCACGGTTTACGCAGGGGAGGGCATGGTATACTATTCCTATTTTACAATGTATACTCAGAAATACGATTTTGGAAACCCGGGAATCCATGTAAAGAGTATGGAGGCAGAAAACGAGATATGAAAGCCCGCCTGAACCGAACGTAAGACAAGATGGCGACAAAATTGTATTGTATATTTTATCATAACCATTTATAATACGAAGTTAGTGTCCTGTTGAATAAGGAATGATTCAGATACCAAGACAGAGGGGGGATTAGTAAGATGGATGGAACTTTTTTTATTGGCACATGGTGGTCCCTGGTACCGCCGCTTCTGGCAATTCTGCTGGCATTGATCACAAAAGAGGTATATAGTTCGCTGTTTATTGGCGTTACAGTCGGTGCCCTGATGTATACAGGCTTTCATCCATGGAATGCGTTTGTTGCATTCTTTGATATCATGAAAAGCAGTATGAATTTGAATATCCTGATTTTTGACGTGCTTTTGGGAATGATTATTGTACTTATGTCAAAGTCGGGAGGCTCTGCTGCTTACGGAAGATGGGCAGGAAACAAAATCAAGTCGAAGAAAAGCGCATTGCTGGCAACCGCGGGTCTTGGTATGCTGATTTTTGTTGACGATTATTTTAACTGTCTGACGGTAGGTTCTGTTATGCGTCCGGTAACAGACCGGTATAAGGTGTCAAGAGCGAAGCTGGCATATATCATTGATGCCACAGCGGCACCCGTTTGTATCATAGCACCGATTTCCAGCTGGGCAGCAGCAGTGAATTCCTATGTACCGGAGGATGCGGGAATTACGGGATTTCAGTTATTCTTAAGAACAATCCCTTATAATCTGTATGCATTGCTGACTCTTGCAATGGTACTTTATGTTATTCTCATGAAATTTGATTTCGGTTTAATGAAAAAACACGAAGAGAATGCAGAAAAGGGCGATTTGTTTACTTCCGGCAAGGAAGAATTTGAACAGTTTAAAGAGGAAGAAACAACTGCTAAGGGACATGTTATGGATTTGGTTCTTCCCGTTGCTGTTTTGATTGTTTCTGCTGTGGGCGCCATGATTTACACGGGATTTCAGGATGGAGCAACAGATATTGTTACAGCGTTTGCAGGCTGTAATGCGGAGATCAGTCTGATCTTTGCCACCTTTATTACAGTTTTGTTTATGCTGGTATTATACCTGCCCAGAAAAGTAGTGACTTTCAAGGGATTTATGGACAGCCTGGTAGATGGTTTTAAATTGATGATACCGGCAATTGTTATTTTGATTTTCGCGTGGTCTTTGAAAGGTGTAGGAGACGCATTGGAGATAGGCGTATTTGTGGAGGGCGTTGTAGGCAGTCATGCGTCAGCAAGCGTGATTGTTCCGGCGATTATGTTTGCCATTGCGGTATTTCTTTCTTTCTCAACAGGAACCAGCTGGGGAACCTTTGCAATTTTAGTGCCTATCGTAGTAGCGTTATTTTCTTCCGCCAATAATCTGGAGATGATGATTATATCTGTTTCAGCAGTGCTTGCAGGGGCTGTCTGCGGGGATCATGTTTCTCCGATTTCAGATACTACAGTTATGTCCTCGGCGGGAGCGCAGAGTAATCATATGAATCATGTTTCCACGCAGATTCAGTATGCGGCAGTGGTTGCCGCAGTCTGTCTGATAGGCTATGTGATTGCCGGCATTATCAGGGTATGGTGGATTGTACTGGGAATCAGTCTGCTTCTTCTTTTGGCTGTTTTAACCGCTATGAGGGCTGTGGAAAAAAGAAAGGCAGCACGGGTTCATGGCAATGACTAAGATTGAGGTACCTTATATTGATCAGAGTATAAAGCATCCGACCGGATGTGAGAGCGTGTCTGCAGTCATGCTGTTACAGTATTTAAAATATGATATCACGGTGGATGAATTCATAGAAAAATATCTGGAGAAGCAGGAATTTGAAGAAAGGGGAGGTCAGCTGTATGGACCCGACCCGAATCAGTATTTCTGCGGCAGTCCTTATGACGAAAATTCTTTTGGATGCTATGCTCCTGTCATATGTAAAGCATTGAAAAAAGTTGCAGGAGACACTTACGATATCATCAATGAAACCGGGGCATCTATGGAATATTTGCTTCGTGAGTATATTGATCAGGGAATGCCAGTGATATTCTGGGCATGTATCAATATGAGAGAACCTGTTATCGGACCGGAATGGAAATTAACGGAAACAGGAGAAACTTTCACATGGATATCCAATGAGCATTGTATGCTGCTCATTGGATATGATGAAGAGGGATATTATTTTAACGACCCTTACGATAACAATGGCATCATCCGTTATGAGAGAACTCTTGTGGAAGACAGACATCAGGCACAGTATGGAATGGCGGTAGGAGTAAAAAAGAGAAGACAGGATTCCGTATTGGGGAAAGCTGAAAAATGATTCAGGTCAAAAGCTGGAAGATTCTCACAAAAGAGACTCAGGTGTGTTGTGAAAGGCAATATGCTTGAGTTTTTTTATACAGTCTGTTCTTTTGCGCAAGTGAAAGACAGGTAAATTTATGTACAGATAACAGAAGATTATCCGGTATAGAATAATAGAAAGGAGACATCATGAGACAGTCTCAGGTTACAGAATGGTATCATTCCATCATCTCTTCTCAGGTAGAAGAGGGCGGCACCTATGTGGATGCTACAATGGGAAACGGACAGGATACCCTGCTTTTGTGCAGGCTGGCAGGGAAGCAAGGGAAAGTGTGGGCCTTTGATATCCAGAAACAGGCGCTGCAGAATACGGAAAATCTGCTTTCTGCGCATGGCTTGTGCGACAGAGCAGAACTTATTCTGGACGGTCATGAGAACATAGATCGATATCTGAGTCCGGAGTCGGCAGATCTGATATGCTTTAACTTTGGGTACCTGCCCGGGGGTGATCATACCATTGCTACCAGGGCAGAGACAAGCCTGGCGGCTATTCGAAAAGGGCTGGAGATCATAAAACACGGCGGAATGATGAGCCTGTGCATCTACAGCGGAGGTGAGACTGGATTTGAGGAAAAAGATAGGATATTGGAATATTTGAAAGAACTGCCGCCCAGGGAATACACGGTAATAGCCAATGAATATTATAACCGCAGGAACTGTCCGCCCATGCCGGTGTTCATATTCCGGAGCTGAAGGACGGATATAAGGGAGCGGTAAATAAGGAAATAAGATAAAAATCAGCAGAATGAAAAGAGGGAAATATAATGTGGATACTTTACGCGGCAGGCTCTGCTTTCTTCGCCGGCATCACTTCAATACTGGCAAAATGCGGAATTAAAAATACGGATTCTACGATTGCAACGGCTGTGCGTACCGTTGTAATTTTGATTTTTTCCTGGATTATGGTAATTGTGGCGGGATCCTGGAACCAGATTGGCTCAATCAGCAGGGAGACACTGCTGTTTCTGATTTTGTCCGGGGCGGCCACGGGAGCTTCCTGGCTTTGCTATTTTAAGGCGCTTCAGCTGGGAGATATCAATAAAGTGGTACCGGTGGATAAGTCCAGCACAGTTCTTACAATTGTTCTGGCGCTTATTTTTCTTGGGGAAGGCATTTCTCTTCCCAAAATGCTGGCTGTTATTGTGATTGCGTCAGGTATTTTTCTGATGATTGAGAAAAAAGATATGAGTACCTCAGAAGCAGCCGGGAAGAATGGAAAAGCCGGTTGGTTTCTTTATGCGGCAGGCTCTGCTGTTTTTGCCAGTCTGACTGCGATCCTGGGAAAAACGGGGATTTCCGGTATTGAATCAAATCTTGGAACGGCAGTCCGCACCGGTGTGGTTCTGATCATGGCCTGGATGATGGTAGTTGTTCAGAAAAAGGGTTCGGCCCTCAGGGAAATCCCGCGCAGCGAGCTGAATTTTATCTGCCTTTCAGGTGTGGCTACGGGTGCTTCCTGGTTATGTTATTACAGGGCACTGCAGGAAGGACCTGCCAGTGTGGTGGTACCTGTGGACAAGCTGAGTGTACTGGTTACAGTGGCTTTTTCCTATGTTGTATTTGGAGAAAAGCTCAGCAGAAAGGCAGCGGCAGGTCTTGCGCTGCTGACGGCTGGTACAGTTGCCATGGCTTTTTTGTAATTCCTTTTTAAATTTCCTAAATTTGTGAAACTTTTTCTTCTTCCCATAGCTCTAATGGTTGAAAGGAGGAGATAAGGTGTGTTTCATATCAATCATTTGACAAAAGAGCGGTTTGCAGAAAAATGGGAAAAATCCAGAGAAAAGTACTACCGGCTTGCCTATTGCTATACAAAAAACGAACAGGATGCCCTTGAAATTCTGTCAGAAGCAACTTATAAGGGCTACTGTCACAGGCATCAGCTGAGGCAGGAGGAATATTTTGATACGTGGATGAGCAGAATTATTATTTTTGAAGCATACCGTTATCTCAGGCAGAAGAAGAGATGGATTTCTTTTGAGCAGTACGAGGAAGGCATGGAGGAGTCAAGATTTGAGACAGCAGAAGTATCCATGGATATTTACCGCTGTCTGGACGGGCTGGAGGCCGGGGAGAGAACGCTGCTGATTCTGAAGTATCTGGAGGACAGGAGTTTCCGGGAAATCAGCGAGATTCTTTCGATTCCGGAAAATACAGTGAAAACCAGAATTTACCGTCTGCTGAAAAAAATTCGGGAAAAGGAGGCGCAGCATGGAGATTGATAAAAAGGGTTATGAGGAAATTGAAATTCCCCAGGAGCTTTCTGAAATGATGGCTCAGGTAAGAAGCAGGGAAAGACTGCGGCATGCAAGGAGAAAAAAGGTTACAGGGGCAGTTCTGGCGGCAGCAGTGCTGGTTCTGGCAGGCAATACCCCGCCTGTATATGCGGCACTGTCGGAAGTGCCTGTGCTGGGTAATCTGGTACAGATTTTTCACATTGGAACGGGCGGGACTGCCACAGACGGAATGAACATGACAGCAGCTGCTGAAGAGGATGTAATAAAAATAAATTTTGCACTCGGTTCATCAGAGAAAACGGAACAGGCTGTACATGCACCTGCGTATCAGGCAGAAAAACGAACGGCACCTGACAGACTTGTTCTGACGGTGCATGGAGTGCGTGGATTTGATTTGGAGGAGCTTCTGCTGGAGGCCGCAGATTCGCCCTATATCCGGGATGCGTACCGTGAAATTATTCTGGATGATTCTGCAGTGCGCGTGGTACTGGAACTGGAACCGGATACTGATTTTGAAATTCTGGAATATGAGCAGCCGGCGAGCCTGGAAATCCATCTGTTTTCTGAAGAGCAGGAAAGCCGGGATGTGTGGTTTATCAGAAGTCAGGCTATGGAAATGACAGAGGAACTGGCGTTGACTGTCGAGCAGCTTTCCATGTATGAAGGAGCAGCGGCTCAGACTGAGGACGGAAAATTTGTGGTTCAGGTAGGAGAGTTTGAAACACAGGAGGAAGCAGAGCAGAGGCTGGAAGAACTTAAGAATCAGGGAGTTCTGGATGATACGTATCTGGTGGATCATTGTCTGAGTACAGAAAGATTACAGTAAGGAAATGGGGGAAAGAATATGAAAAAGAAAATCTGTATTGGAATAGGAATAGGCTTTCTGACGTTTTTGTGTGCATGCAGCAATACTGTATCTGTGCCAGAGTCACAGAATTCAGAAACTGGCAATATAGAGACAGATAAGGAAGAAATGGGGAACACAGAAGCAGAAACTGCGGAAACAGAGACCGCAGCAGACGATACAGCCGTTGTAATAGAGAGCATTCTGGACATGCTTGGAAAAACAGACGAGCAGGCAGCAGACATGCTTGGAGGAGGGGAACTCAATCAGACAGACGATGGTATTCTGATAGGAAGGCTTTACGAAGTGGAGCTTTTTGGGGAGCAGCTGCAGGCAGGTACACTTTATGATGAAAACGGAGAGATTTCTGTGGTTACCATGCAGTTGAATGAGCCGGACGCGGAAGCATACCGAATACAGTTGACGGATATTCTGGGAGAACCGGAGAAGACGGATACGCAGGAAAGTGAGAGTGGTTCAACTGCCACTGTGTGGAAGGAAGAAAAAGGGAGTATCCTACTCTATCAGTCCTATGGGCTGGTATCTCTGGAATTTCAGAAATTACCTTAATGTAAGGGGCAAGATTTTCAAGTGAAGAAGATACAGATGCAGACAGGAAGTGTGCCGGAACTTGGAGAGAGGCCGCTTTGTTAACGGAAAAATATCCTTGTAAACCGTTCTTCTTTGGTATATAATTTCCAGAGCGGCATTTCTGTTTTGGAGAGGGAAAGAAGAATTTTCTGTCTATATCCGCGGAAAGCCGAAAGAAGAACGGGAGTGAAGAAAGAAATGACCAAAGTAAGAACAAGGTTTGCGCCCAGTCCTACAGGAAGAATGCATGTGGGTAATCTGAGAACGGCGCTGTATGCATATCTGATTGCAAAGCATGCAGGAGGAGATTTTATTCTTCGTATTGAGGACACAGATCAGGAGCGTTATGTAGAGGGCGCTGTGGATATTATTTACCGGACGCTGAAAGAGGCCGGTCTGGAACATGACGAGGGCCCGGATAAAGACGGCGGCGTAGGTCCCTATGTGCAGAGTGAGCGCCAGGAATCAGGAATTTATCTGGAATATGCAAAAAAACTGATTGAAAAGGGTGAGGCATACTACTGCTTCTGTGATAAGGAACGTCTGGAATCTCTGAAGACGGAAGTGGCAGGCAAGGAAATTGTTTTATATGATAAGCACTGTCTTTCTCTGAGCAAAGAAGAGGTGGAGGCAAAGCTGGCTGCCGGAGTGCCGTACGTGATTCGTCAGAATAATCCTACAACCGGAACAACCACTTTTCACGATGAGATTTATGGAGATATCACGGTAGATAATGCTGAGCTGGATGATATGATTCTGATCAAATCTGACGGATATCCCACTTATAATTTTGCCAATGTGGTGGATGATCATCTGATGGGAATTACTCACGTGGTGCGTGGAAACGAGTATCTCTCTTCTTCTCCGAAATACAACCGCCTTTATGAGGCGTTTGGCTGGGAAGTTCCGGCATACATTCATTGTCCGCTGATTACGGATGAGGAACACAAGAAGCTTTCCAAGCGATGCGGCCATTCATCCTTTGAGGATCTGATTGAGCAGGGATTCCTTCCGGAAGCCATTGTTAATTTTGTGGCTTTGCTTGGATGGAGCCCGGAAGAGGACCGCGAGATCTTCAGCCTGGAAGAACTGGTTCAGGCCTTTGATTATCGTCATATCAGCAAGGCTCCGTCTGTGTTTGATTATACAAAACTGAAATGGATGAACGGTGAGTATATCAAGGCCATGGATTTTGACAAGTTTTATGAGATTGCTCTGCCTTATATCAAGGAGACTGTGACGAGAGACTGTGATCCGAAAAAACTTGCTGAAATGGTAAAGACACGTATTGAAGTATTTCCGGATATCCAGGGACTGATTGATTGTTTCGAGAAAGTGCCGGAGTATGACTGCAGTCTCTATACTCATAAGAAAATGAAGACTACAGAGGAGTCTTCCCTTGAGGTACTCAAGGAACTGCTTCCGATATTGGAAAATCAGGAAGACTACAGCAATGATGCTCTTTATAACAGTCTTCTGGAATGCGTTCAGAAAAAGGGCTGTAAAAATGGCCAGGTGCTCTGGCCCATCCGGATTGCGATGTCCGGAAAGCAGACTACACCCTGCGGCGCTTCTGAAATGATGGAGGTTCTTGGAAAAGAAGAATCCCTGAAGCGTCTCAGAGCAGCGATTGACAAGCTGGAGAATGCTGAAAAATGAATGATCTGACTATCCGGGAGGCGTCCGTCCGGGACGCCCTCCGGCTTCTTGAAATCTATACTCCGTACGTGACGGATACTGTAATTACCTTCGAGTATGAGGTTCCTTCTCTGGAAGAATTTACATCCCGTATTTGTAAAATTCAGAAACGTTATCCCTATCTGGTCTGTGAAGAAGCCGGCCGCGTGATAGGTTATGCTTATGCAGATACCTATATGATTCGCCCGGCTTATGACTGGTGCGCAGAAATTTCCATTTATGTGGATCGGGACTGCCGTGGAAGAGGAGCGGGAAGGGCACTGTATGAAGCTCTGTTTAAAAAACTGAAAGAAATGCATATACTGAATCTCTATGCAGTTATCACTTCAGAAAATGAACCAAGTCTTAATTTCCATAACAATCTGGGATTTGAGACTTTTGCAGTGTTTGAAAAAGCAGGATATAAACAGGGAAGGTGGCTGGATGTGACGTGGATGCAGCTGTTTCTGGGGGATCATAAGGTTCCGCCGGAAAGTGTAAACTGGGCGGAAATGGAAAAGAAAGGAAATGCATGAGCAGGTTATCTGAAGCGCAGCAGCAGGCCGTCTCTCACAGAGACGGTCCTATGCTGGTTCTTGCTGGCCCGGGTTCAGGTAAGACACTCGTTCTTACCTTGCGGGTCCGATATCTGACAGAGGTCTGTCATATTAATCCCGGAGAAATTCTGGTTATCACATTTACTAAGGCAGCAGCCAGGGAAATGAGAGGGCGTTATCTGCATATGACGGGGGAGGAGAATACGAAGGTGTCCTTTGGTACCTTTCATGCGGTTTTTTTTCAGATTCTGAAACTGGCTTACGGATACCGTGCAGAACATATCCTGCGTGATGAGGAAAGGTATCATTTTCTGAGAGATGCCATTCTCAGACAAAAGCTGGAGCCGGAAAATGAGGCAGAGCTGATTTCTTCCATCTCTTCGGAAATCAGCAGGGTAAAAAATGAAAGGCCGGATTTGAAAGCCTATAAAGCCGTATCATGTAATTCTCAAATATTTCTTGCTATATTTAACGAATATGATAACCGTCTGCGCAGAAGCGGGAAAATAGATTTTGACGATATGCTGGGATACTGCTACGAACTTTTAAAGGAACGGGCTGATATTCTAAAAGCATGGCAGAGAAAATTCCGCTATATTCTGGTGGATGAATTTCAGGATATCAACCAGCTGCAGTATGACATTGTTCGGATGCTGGCGGCGCCGGAGAATAATCTTTTTATTGTCGGAGATGATGATCAGTCTATTTATCGTTTTCGCGGCTCCAAGCCTCAGATTATGCTTCATTTCGAGGAGGATTATCCGGCGGCCAAAAGGGTTCTTCTGGATACGAATTACCGCTGTACAGGATCGATCGTGGAAGGAGCAGGAAAAGTAATTGCGTGCAATAAAGAACGTTTCCCGAAAAATATTCGCGCGGAGAAAGAACAGGGACCGCCGATCCTTACACATCATTTCAAAAATCAGGAAGAGGAATATGCCTGTATTCTGGAAAAAATCAGAGCATGGAAAGAAAGAGGCGGATCTTATGGGGACATTGCTGTATTGTTCCGTACAAACACACAGCCCCGAAAGCTTACGGAAGAACTGATTTCTGAGGGAATTCCTTTTCGGATGAGAGACAGTCTGCCGAATCTGTATGATCACTGGATCGTGAAGGATATATTTGCTTATCTGCATATGGCAAAGGGGAGTCTGAAGCGCAGTGATTTTCTGCAGATTATGAATCGACCCAAACGATATCTGGGTCGGGAGTGTCTGGAAAGCGAAGAAATTTCCTGGGAAGCGCTCCTGACCTGGTATGATGACAAACCCTGGGTCTGCGAACGGATTGAAAAGCTTCGAAAGGATCTGAAGCTTGCAGGGCGGCTCACTCCTTCCGGAGCCCTTCACTATATCCGCCATATTATTAATTATGAGGAATATCTGAAAGAATACGCAGAATACCGGGGAAGAAATCAGGAAGAGCTTTTGCAGATTCTGGATGAACTGGAAGAACTGGCGAAGAATTTTTCCACGCTGGCGGCGTGGGAAGAACACATTGACCGGGTGCGTGAGGAGATGGCACGTCAGGCAAAGGAACGGGAACAGAATCCGGACAGCGTATCTCTTTCTACAATGCACAGCAGTAAAGGACTTGAATACCGGATTGTTTTCATCATCGATGCCAACGAGGGCATTACACCTCACAGGCGCACAGTTTTTGAAGAAGATATGGAAGAGGAACGTCGGTTGTTTTATGTTGCAATGACCCGGGCAAAAGAACTGCTCTATATTTTTTCTGTGAAAAAACTTTACGGGAAAAAGGCAGAAAGAAGCCGGTTTGTGGAAGAACTGCTTGATGAATAACGCTGCTTTTGATATATCTGAATATATTGCATAAAAACAGAGCCATTGCTTCACAAGGGAATGTTCACCTGTAAAGCAGTGGCTCTCTGTATAAATTCTCCGAAATTAATTTCTGAGTGGATTAAACTTCCTCTTCAATCTCAATGTCGTCTGCATCAGCATCAACCATTTCGTCGTACTCTGCTGCATCCAGCATCTGATCAAACATATCAGCTACGGCCTCATACTCATCGTCATCTTCAATATTGTCCAGAACCGGGGAGCCTGTGCTGTTGTCATAACGGTAGAGGTAAACTTCACCGTCTTCATTTTCACCGTTCTCATCCAGAGGGAGAAGAGCGATATAGTCTCGTCCGTTTACAGGGAAAATTGTAAGGATGGCACATTCAACGGTTTCGTCATTGTCGAGTGTCAGGGTAACGGTAATATTGCCGTCGCAGGCATCGCAGTTGCCGCCGCAGGAAGTGTTATCGCATTTATTATCTGCCATGATAATCTCCTTTTTCATTATTTTGTAAAATTTGGTCGAAACTTCTCTGTTATCAGAGACACTTTTACTCTATCAGAAACAGCCGGGAAAAGCAAGCATTTCAGCTAATTCTGAAGGACAAACAGAAGAACAGGTAGATTCTTGCTGAAAAGCGTGCTATAATGCTCATGTACGGTAAGGAAGCAAGCAACCGAAAACAAGAGATAGACCGCCAGCACTACACTATTCCGAACCA
>CALWGE010000015.1 GCA_944378225.1 uncultured Merdimonas sp. | reverse complement strand
GACGTAGTGTTCTGCCCGCTGAACTTCATCTCCATGTTTAAGGAGGCTGAGGCAAAGGGTGTTCACGTAATCGGTCTTAAGAATGTAATGTCTCAGGCTGAGATGGAAGAAAAACTGAAAGAGTCTGGTGTACAGCTTCAGTAAATAATGAAGTGAATTTGGGAAGGTTCTTCCTCAGGACCGGAAGGCCTGGGGAAGAATCTTCTTCTGTTTGAGGAGAAGAAAGGAGCGACATGAAAGCAAGCCGTTCGATTGTAAACAGCCGACGGGAGAAGATTCTGGAGACTGTCCGCGGTGAAGGCGACGTGACAGTCACAGCACTTGCCGAACAGCTTCAGGTGTCGCCGCTGACGATTCGCAGAGATCTGCAGTATCTGGAAGAGCATAAACTTCTGGAACGGTTTTACGGAGGGGCGAGGAACGGAGGCGCTGAAGCAGCCAGAAAGAACAGCCGGGAACTTCGCAAGGAAAAGATCGCCCGTTATGCGGCCAGTCTGGTGGAGGACAGGGACAGTATTTTTATTAATACCAGCTCCACGGCTCTTGCGATGGTAAAATACATTACCAGCCGCCGGGTGACGATTATCACCAATAATGGAAATATTATGAATGAGGAGAATCCTTCCCAGGCAACGATTATTCTGCTGGGAGGTGAGCTGCGCTACATGAAAGGGGCCATGGTCGGGGATTTTACAAGAAATAATCTGGCACAGGTCACGGCCAAGAAGAGCTTTATGGGGTGCAGCGGTCTAAGCCCGGATATTGGAATGACCACGGAGATGGTGAGCGAAGTGACGCTGAATCAGCTGATGTTTCAGAGAGTGACCGGTTCTGCTTATATTCTTGCAGACAGCACCAAGTTTGGCGAGAAGATAGGAAGCGTATCCTGTCCGCCGGAAAAAATAGAAAACATTATAACCGATGCCGATGCTCCGGCCGAAATGGTCCGGCAGTTCCGGGAAATCGGGACCTGGGTATACCAGGTAGATTAGGAGACGACAATGAAAGTAAATAAGATAAAGACACATGAACTGGAGAAGTGCTATGCAATCAGTCCGCTGAACTATAACGGAGCAGAGCACATTCTGATCGCAGCAGAAAAGGTGAATAAATGCCTTCTGTTTGATCTGGATGGAAATCTGGAAGAAACCGTATGGGATGAGCCGGGCGGAACCATGAGCATGGTGCAGGTACCGGGAAGCAACGGACAGTTTCTGGCAACTCATAAATTCTATTCTCCTAATGATTCCAAGGATGCCAAAATTGTTCTGGTTACACCGAAGGCAAAGAATGACTGGGAAGTAAAGACTCTGGTGGATCTGCCTTTTGTACACCGTTTCGATATTCTGACAAGCGGCGGCGTAAACTACCTGATCGCCTGTGCGCTGAAGTCTGACCATGAGTACAAGGATGACTGGAGATTCCCGGGCAAGATCTGGGTAGGCGTACTGCCTGAGGATTTAAGCGGCGTGGATGAGGAGCATCAGATTGAGCTGACAGTTCTGAAGGAGGGTCTTCTGAAGAACCATGGTTACTGCCGCGTGGAAGAGAATGGAAGCGTATGGGCAGCTGTAGCTGCAGATAACGGAATCTTTAAGGTAGTTCCTCCTGCGGAAAAAGGCGGAGAATGGACTGTAGAGACATTGACAGAGGATGCAGCCAGCGATATGACTTTTGCCGATTTTGACGGAGACGGAGAGCTGGAGATGCTGGTAATGACTCCGTTCCATGGCGAGATTATCAAGATTTATAAGAAGAAAGACGGAAAATATACCTGCATCAAGACCTTTGAGAAGCCTTATGAGTTTTCCCATGGTATCTGGGGAGCAGAGGTACTCGGAAAAGGCGTGGCTATTGTAGGACACCGCAAGGGAGAGCGCGATCTGCTGGCATGCTTCTATGACGGAAATGATTATGTGATGGAAGTTCTGGATCACGATGTAGGACCGGCTAATGTGCGTGTTTATGATAAGGCCGGAAAAACAGGCCTCGTATCTACAAACCGTGAGATTGATCAGATTGCTTTCTATGAGATTGAAAGCCTGTAAACAGGGAAGCAGACAGAAAGGAAACAGGATGAAAGCATATACCATCGGATTATACGAAAAAGCCATGCCCAACACTCTGAGCTGGAAGGAAAAGCTGGAGGCGGCCAAAGAGGCGGGATATGATTTTGTGGAAATCAGTATTGACGAGACGGATGCCAAACTGGCGCGTCTGGAGTGGACGAAGGAAGAACGCCTGGAGCTGGTGAAGACTATGTATGAGGTAGGAATTCCTGTACGTACCATGTGTCTGTCCGGCCATCGCAAATACCCCCTGGGCAGCAGCGATCCGGCGACAGAGGCGAGAGGCATGGAGATCATGGAGAAAGCTATTCAGCTGGCAGATGATCTGGGTGTCCGTATTATTCAGCTGGCAGGCTATGATGTTTATTATGATGAGTCTACTCCTGAAACTGTGGCCCGTTTTGGCAGGAATCTGAAGAAGGCTGTCCGTATGGCGGCAAAGGCCGGAGTACTTCTGGGCTTTGAAACCATGGAAACAGAATTTATGAATACCTGTGCAAAATCCATGAAGTACGTGGATGCGGTTGACTCTACTTATCTGAATGTTTATCCGGACTGCGGAAATATCAACAACGCAGCCATTACCTATGGCACAGACGTTCTGGAGGATCTGCGCAGCTGCGACGGACATGTGGTTGCCATGCACCTGAAGGAGACTGTACCGGGAAAATTCCGCGATATGATGTACGGAGAGGGTCAGGTGGATTTCCCCGCTATGATTGACACAGCCTGGGAGATCGGCGTGCGCCGTTTCGTAACAGAATTCTGGTATCTGGGCAAGGAGGACTGGAAGAGTGATCTCCATTTTGCCTGCAGTGCCATGAGAAAGCTTCTGGATCAGAAGACAGATGATTAAACGGGATAATTTAAAAGGAAGGAGAAAATAAATGTTAGAAGAACT
Organism: uncultured Merdimonas sp.; assembly: GCA_944378225.1. Classification (GTDB taxonomy): domain Bacteria; phylum Bacillota; class Clostridia; order Lachnospirales; family Lachnospiraceae; genus Laedolimicola. The sequence goes on along the minus strand of CALWGE010000015.1, from coordinate 45,087 downwards.
GAAAAAACAGGTATATGAAGCCAATATGGAGCTTCCCAGAAGAGGACTCATCACTTACACCTGGGGAAATGTCAGCGGTATAGACCGTGAGAGCGGACTTTTTGTTATCAAACCCAGCGGTGTGGAATATGATGAGCTGAGACCGGAAGACATGGTAGTTATTGACCTGAACGGAAATAAGGTTGAGGGAGATTATAATCCGTCTTCTGACACACCGACCCATCTTGAGCTTTATAAGGCGTTCCCGAAGATCGGCGGCGTGGTACATACTCACTCTCCCTGGGCGACATCCTGGGCGCAGGCCGGACGCAGCATTCCCTGCTACGGAACTACTCATGCAGATTATTTCTACGGAGAGATTCCCTGTGCGAGAAGCCTGACAGCTGAAGAGATTAACGGCGAGTATGAGAAGAATACAGGTCTTGTTATTATTGAGACCTTCCGGGACAAAGATCCTATGCATATCCCGGGCGTGCTCTGCACAAACCATGGACCGTTCACCTGGGGTACAGATGCCGCCAACGCAGTACATAACGCAGTTGTACTGGAAGAGGTGGCAAAGATGGCTTACCGTACCGAAGCTCTGAAGCCCGGCGTGGCTCCGGCTCCGCAGGTAATCCAGGATAAGCATTTCCTGAGAAAGCATGGGGCAAATGCTTATTACGGACAGATTAAAAGATAATCAGAAATAGGCCCTGCAGGTTTCTGTATCCTGTGTCCGGCAAAATCCGGACGTCTGGACAACAGAAACCTGCAGGGATTTTTTGTTATCAGGCGGAATCAGAAATTCCGCAGCGCTCCGGAATATACAGCAGAGCTGCCCAGTTCTTCTTCGATTCGCAGCAGCTGATTGTATTTTTCCACCCGTTCGGAACGGCTGGGAGCGCCTGTTTTGATCTGACCGGTGTTCATGGCGACGGCCAGATCGGCAATGGTGGTATCGCCTGTTTCTCCGGAGCGGTGAGAGGAGATGGCAGTGTAACCCGCTCTGTGAGCCATCTGGATGGCATCCAGAGTTTCCGATACAGAGCCGATCTGATTGAGTTTGATGAGAATGGAGTTACCGCAGCCAAGACGGATGCCTTTTGAGAGGCGTTCTGTATTAGTGACGAAAAGATCATCGCCTACCAGCTGTACCCTGCTTCCCAGTTCCCTGGTAAGCAGCTGCCAGCCTTCCCAGTCCTCCTCATCCAGAGCATCTTCGATGGAGAGAATGGGATAGGCGTCCACAAGCTTTTTCCAATGCTCGATAAGTGTTTCTGAGGTGAAGCGGATTCCGGCCTTCGGCAGGATATATTCACCTTTTTTTGTGCCTTTCCACTCGCTGGATGCGGCGTCCATAGCCAGCATAAAATCCTTCCCCGGCTGATATCCGGCCCTTTCCACTGCCTTCAGAATGTAGGAAATCGCTTCTTCATCGCTGCTCAGATTCGGAGCAAAACCTCCCTCGTCCCCTACAGAGACGGTGAGTCCTTTGGACTTCAGGATAGAAGCCAGAGCATGGAAAACTTCCGCACACCAGCGGAGAGCTTCCCTGAAACACGGCGCGCCTGTGGGCATGATCATGAATTCCTGAACGTCTATGGTGTTGGAAGCATGGGCGCCGCCGTTCAGAATGTTCATCATGGGAACGGGAAGGCGGCAGGCGGAAGCGCCGCCCAGAAAGCGGTAAAGGGGAATGTTCAGAGAGAGGGAAGCCGCTCTGGCAGCAGCGATGGAAACGGCCAGAATGGCGTTTGCCCCAAGAACGGATTTGTCTCTGGTGCCGTCTGCCCGGATCATGGCCTGATCCACTGTGTAAGTGTCACAGGCATTGAGACCGGTAACAGCCTCGCAGATAACGGTGTTGATATTTTCTACGGCCTTTGTAACGCCTTTCCCAAGATAGCGGCCTTTATCACCGTCCCGAAGCTCCAGGGCTTCAAATTCTCCGGTAGAGGCGCCGCTGGGAGACGCGCCTCGTGCTGTGGTGCCGTCGGACAGTGTAATCTGGGCTTCCACAGTGGGGTTCCCTCTGGAATCCAGAATTTCTCTTCCTGTGACTTTTTCAATCTGCAGATTATTCATGGTAATATTCTCCTTCTGCTTTTTTGACAGAATATCCGGATAATGTCGGTTTTTTGATCCGGAATACTCCTTTTTCAGAATTATTATTGACAGATTGTCCGGATTTCATAAGCGGAAGAATTTGCAGTAAATTCAAAAAGCGCCCCGGCTGATTCTTCCGGAGCGTCTTTTGAAAATTTTGTAAAAGAAAAGGTTATTCATATATGGCGCAGATCTGAGTGTTGCTGTTCAGCTGTACTTGAATACAAGGGCTTTCTGCATCGCCTTCTGTAAATTCACCGCCTTCCATTTCCCAACGGACAAATTCCAGACCGGGGAGTTCCCGGGCTGTCAGAGTTATGGGATAGTCGGTATAATACTGCCCCTGCCAGCTGCTTTTGGACAAACCCAGATTCAGAGTATTCAGAGAAACTGTTTCGCAATCATCGGGAATGTCTTTGCCATCTGCTTCTGCAGAAAGGGTCAGCGTCACCAGTTCTCCTGTCAGAGCAAAATGCTCTGCCAGACAGGGGACGATATATTCAAAGCGGTTTTGAAGGAAAATGCGGAGCTCCTGCACCTGCTCGGCAAAGGTTTTATCCTGGGGATTCGTATTCCAGCGTTCCCAGCTGATATCAGCCCAGGATGAATACTGATCCTCAATTTCATCCAGAAGAGTCATAATACGATCAGCCCGGAAATTTTCATTGGCCATGTCCATAAAAGTAAGAACGAACTGTTTGCGGAAATCCTCGTTCTTCATCAGAGCAGGAATAGGTTTATCATACAGATAGCCGCAGGGCGCATAGCCGGCATGATCAGTAAAGGAGTCCATGGTGTAAGCTTCCGTATTCTCCATGGCAGTGCCTACAGCGAGCGAATCGTCCAGATCGTAGAGCATCCAGCGCCATTTTCCGTCACTGTATTTCAGGGTGTCAGCTGACGCTCCTTCTGCGGCCTGTTCGGATTTCCATGTGTAGACATTGTTTTCCAGAGGTTTGCTGTCTGTGTTGGCAATATAAATATTGGTGCACATCCAGTCGATAAAGCTTTGCATGTCCATCTGTTCCAGAAGACCGGAGTATACTTCCGGGTCGTCCAGATCGTCCCGATCCAGATAGTCTCTCAGGGCGCGAAAACTCTCGATGCCTTCTTCATCCCCGTCGTCTACATAGCGGGTATCTTTAATCAGAGTGGAATTTTCCGGATCAGCCCCGTAGCGTCCCTCCAGATATTCAGAGGAATAGCGTTCCATGAGATAATACATGCCCCAGTATTCTCCGTTCAGGAAAACCTGGCATGGGCTGTATTTCTGGACAGCTGCGTTCCGATCCTCTACCAGAGAAAAGAAGAAAACTTTTTTCAGAGTCTTGCTGTTATTCAGAATCAGACTTGTAAGGGAGAAGTCATCGCTGAAAAGTCTGCAGTCAAAGGAGTCCTTTTCATAGCGTTTCCGAGCATAGAGAGTAAAACTCTTCTGAGGAAAGCTCCTGGATTCGTTGCCGCGGATGCGGATACCACAGGACTGATCAATAAGTGCATCTCCGTAAATGGAATACAGTTCCAAATGAACAGGCCTTTCGGAATCCATTCCTTCCAGATAATAGCGAGTATAATCCATTAACTCTATCCAGGGAAATTCTTCATATATTTCTCCTGTTTCCAGAGCGTCCTCATAGAGAGAACCGCGTACATAGATTCCGGTTTCATCGGAAAAAAGATTGTCCGGCTCTGTGACCAGAGAAAGAATTACGGCGTTTTCATACCCTTCCTTTTCGTCAAAGTCAATAAAAAAGGTAGATGTCACTGTATTGCTGCGGTTTCCCTCGTCATCAAAAGCAGCAGCACGCACAATGACAGCCTTGTCCACAGGGTTTTCCGGCGCCTGGTAATTGCGATCCAGGGAGGTAATATCTTCTCTGGAGGAATATACATTATTCTGCTCACTGGGATCTGTAAGAAGCAGAGGTTCTGTATAGAGCGGGGATTCTTCCGTGGGTTCACTTCCGTCCAGGGTATAACGGATGGTCAGCCCGTCTGCGGCGGCCAGGGCGACTTCAGCGCTGTCCTCATAAAATCCGCCCTGGGACTGAAAGACAGGTTCTTCCAGAACACGGGAAGAGGTACTGTTTGAGACGCCCGGAGAGGGGCGGGATTCTGTAAAATCACTGCTGCCGTCCCCGGAAGCAGCATAGACAGCTCCGGAAGCGATGGATGAAGGAATGTAAACGGAATCCAGGGTATGTGTGCTGGTAATTCCGGTATCAGTTTCCGTTACCCAGGTCAGAAGGATCGTTTCCTCTTCTGTCAGTCCAAAGGAAACGGAAGGGCAGCCTTCCGGTGCAGAGTCTCCTTCCCCGACTGCATAGATTACATAATACTCACCCGGAGCAATTTCCTCATCCGGAAGTGCGGCAAGCAGAGGCTCTCCGGGGTCATCAGACAGATACATGCCATTCAGGGACACAGGCTGGTCTGTGGGATTATAAAGCTCTATATAATCTTCGTAGGTTGTATTCCCGCTTTCCTGCGTTCCGGGATTGATAGTACAGATTTCATTTATGCGCAGGGAGAGAGCCGGATTGGTGAAAAGACCATTTTTATACTCCCAGAGAAAAAAGACGAGGAACAGGAGAAACAGAGCTGCCGTAAAAAGGCAGACCCAGAATCTGGTAAGCTTTCTTGCGGAAAAAAAATCCATATTCAGGCCTCCTTGTCAAAAAGCAGGGGCTGACCGTTTTCAAGCGCATACCAGACGGATTCCCCTTTGATCAGACGTGCTTTTCCGGAGGTACCTTCGATAAGAGCTGAAACAAAGGAGTCAAAGAAAGTCTCGGGAACGAGAGTCTGAAGAAGAACAGAATCTGTATAGGATGAGGAGAGAACCGGTATCTGGTTCTGCCCAATCAGATACTGTATTTTTCCTATGTCGCCGTAATCAGTGTGGATGCCAAGGCGTATCCCTTTCTGTCTTTCCAGAATGACAGATTGTCTGATGGCTTCACGCACTGCTCCTGAATAAGCGCGTACCAGCCCGCCGGTTCCCAGCAGCGTACCGCCGAAATAGCGTGTCACTACCACGCAGGTATCATGGATGTCTTCGCCCAGGAGCACGTCCAGCATGGGACGTCCTGCAGTACCGGCAGGTTCTCCGTCATCGCTGCAGCGAGTCAGTTGATGACGGTTTCCGATAGTAAAGGCCGTGCAGTTGTGCCGGGCATCCCAGTATTGTTTTTTTATCTGCTCAATAAACTGCAGAGCTTGTTCTTCAGATTTGACAGGAGCAAGGGTGGCGATAAAACGGGATTTTTTTTCCGTGAGCTCGCCGGAACCGCCCTGCCAGGTAAAACGGTATGTTTCAGTCATTTGTAATCCTTTCAGGTGACCGTGATATCTTCCTTTGTTATCATGTCATCCACGATCTCCAGAAGACATACGGGTGTTACTGCATTTGTAATCAGCTGACGGAGCATCCGGCGCGCATGCGCTTCTGAGTCTGAGACAGGAGGAGTGCTTTGTGTTTCCTCCACACAGGACTGCCCTGACAGAGATTTTTTTATGCAGATTCGATAGAGAGGGGCAGCCAAATCAGGAGCATCCTCTTCGATCAGATAGTATTTCAGATTCAGCAGGTTTCCTTTTTCGTCCGAGACAGCCCGCGTTTCAATTAAAAATTCCCTTTGCATCCTAATTCTCCTTTAACCGGTTTTGTTTTTCCGCGGTTTGCGGGGAAAATCCCGGTTCAGGAATATTATAGCTTATGAAAGATGCAAAGACTGTCGAAAGCTGTCAGGGTCTGAAAATTTCCGGAAAATCCTTTGTATACAGGGTCAGTATAGAATGAACCGCTTCTTTTTGTCAACTGATAACGGACGTAAAAACCTTAAGAAATGCTGATAAAACTGTGAAATTTTAAATTTCCCTTTATTCCTGGGGAAACTTTTGTTATAATGAAACGATGTAGAGGAGGAACGAAGATGAATTATGGAAAACGCGGAACTTCTAAAAAGCAGAAGTCCATGCACTCCAAGGCTACAAAAGTAAAGAAAAAAGCAAGTGTCATATTCATAAAAGCATTTCTGATTTGTATCCTGGTCGTAGGCGTTGTCGGTATCTGTGCGGGCATCGGGATCGTGAAGGGCGTTGTTGACAATGCGCCGGATATTGATAATACGACGGTTATCCCGCGGGGATATAAGTCTGTCATGCTGGATTCGGAAGGCAATACGATGGCAGAGCTCGTTACGGCAGGCTCCAACCGCGTATGGGTGGATATAGAAAATATTCCTGAGAACGTCCGCTGGGCCTTTATCGATATCGAAGATGAACGTTTTTATGAACATAATGGTATCGACCTGCGTGGTATTCTGCGTGCGGGCGTAACGATGATAGCCAGCGGATTTAAAGAAACTCAGGGAGCCAGCACCCTTACTCAGCAGCTTTTGAAAAACAGCGTGTTTGACTTCATGAGCGAGGATACGTTTGCCGAAAAAGTAGAGCGCAAGCTTCAGGAACAGTATCTGGCTTTGGAACTGGAAAAGATTATGACCAAGGAAGAAATTCTGGAGGCCTATCTGAACACCATTAACCTGGGACAGAATACTCTGGGAGTTCAGGCAGCGGCAAACCGCTATTTTAATAAGAGTGTAAGTGATCTGACGGTTTCTGAGGCGGCAGCCATTGCTGCAATTACTCAGAATCCCAGCAAATATAATCCGATCAGCCATCCGGAGGAAAATGCAAAGCGTCGGGAACTGGTTCTGGATTCCATGCTCAGGCATGAGCATATCACTGAGGACGAATATAATGAAGCCATGGCGGACAACGTCTATGAACGGATTCAGACGACCAATGAAAGCACAGGCACTTCGACCGTTTATTCCTATTATGTGGATGCAACCATTGAAGAGGTGGTTAAAGACCTGCAGGAGATCAAGGGTTATACGTCTCAGCAGGCTTACAATCTGGTTTACAACGGCGGTCTTACTATTGAGACGGCACAGGATCCGGAGATTCAGGCCATTATGGATGAAGAAACCTCAGATCCGGAGAATTATCCGGACACGGTTAAATATGGTCTGGAGTACGCGCTGACCATAGTGAAGCCGGACGGTGAGCAGATTAACTACAGTAAGGAAATGATGCAAAAATATTTCCAGGAAAATGAGTATGCCGATTTCGAACTGCTGTTTGACACCGAGGAGGACGCTCTGGCTCATATAGAGACTTATAAAGAGGCTCTGGTGGAAGAAGGCGATACGGTCTACGAGAATATTGATATTACAGTGCAGCCTCAGATTTCCATGGTAGTTATGGATCAGACCACCGGTTACGTGAAGGGAATCGTAGGAGGACGAGGAGAGAAGACAGCCAGTCTGTCTCTGAACAGGGCTACAGATACTATGCGTCAGCCAGGTTCTACTTTCAAGATCGTATCTACTTATGCGCCTGCGCTTGACGCGTCAGGAATGACTCTGGCTACTACGCAGTATGACGCGCCTTACCGGTATGAAAACGGAAAGGGACGCGAAGTAAGGAACGCTAACAGAAGCTACAGCGGCTGGACTTCTTTGCGGACCGGTATTATGAACTCCATTAATATTGTGGCGGTTAAGACACTGACGGATATTACGACGCAGCTGGGTGTTTCCTATCTGGAGAACTTCGGATTTACGACGATTCAGACAGAGACTACTGAGAGCGGCCATAACGATTACGGACAGACTCTTGCGCTGGGCGGCCTGACAAATGGCGTTAAGAACGTTGAGCTGACGGCTTCCTATGCAACGATTGCCAACGGAGGCGTTTATACAAAGCCTGTATTTTATACCAGAATTCTGGATCATGACGGAAACGTCCTGATTGACAATACAGAATCCTATACCAGAACTGTTCTGAAAGACAGCACAGCCTGGCTGCTGACCAGCGCCATGCAGGACGTGGTACGTTCCGGAACGGGTACGAGAGCGAATTTCTCCGGTATGAATATTGCCGGAAAGACAGGTACTACGACCGATAACAACGATGTATGGTTTGTAGGATTTACTCCCTACTATACAGCAGGCGTATGGGCCGGGTACGACAATAATCACAAGCTGAACAGCGGTGCGGGAGAGACCCGGTATCACCTGAATATCTGGCGTGAGGTAATGTCCCGGATTCATGAGAATCTGGAAAACAAGAGCTTTGAGATGCCGGATAACATCACAAGCGCTACTGTCTGCTCTGCTTCCGGCAAGCTGCCTATTCCCGGCATCTGTGACGGCATGATGAAAACAGAGTATTTTGCCGAAGGTACTCAGCCTACAGAATACTGCGATGTGCATGTGACCGGAGAGGCCTGTGTGGAAAGCGGCGCACTGGCGACAGATATGTGTCCGGTTCACGAATTCCGCATTATTACACTGATTCCGGAAGACAATAATGTTTCCGGCTCGCCTCTGGTGGCCAAACCCTGCAGCCTTCATCCCGGCAATGTGATAGGAACAGCTACCAGCCCGCTTTCGAATGGGGCTGCGCAGAACAGCGGAGATGGAACAGCAGTAGTGGAAACAGATCCGGGGGCTCAGATTGATACAGGACAATAGCCAAAAGAAATTGCGGATATAATATGAAACAAAATAAGGAACCTACGGATAAAATAAGATTTCCGGAGGTTCCTTCTTTTCCTGTTATCCGGAAATATATCAAAGAAGCAGAATACAGAAAAACGAAGGAGTGAATGATAGTGGTTAATCTGCTGGTCAGAAAATTTGTGAAAAATTATGAGGATACAGATGACGCAAAGGTACGCACAGATTACGGTATTCTTTCCAGTATTGTGGGAATTATCTGCAATGTGCTGCTGTTTGCAGGAAAACTGGCAGTAGGAGCGGCAGTGCGAAGCGTTGCTGTTATGGCAGATGCCTTTAATAATCTGTCGGATGCGGCATCTTCGGTTATTGGCTTTGTAGGGGTAAAAATGGCGGGAAAACCGGCAGACAGTGAACATCCCTTCGGTCATGGCAGAATCGAATACATTGCAGCTTTGGCGGTATCATTTCTGGTTCTTCAGGTAGGTTTTACATTCTTTAAGAATTCTATAGAAAAAATACGGCATCCGGAGGATTTGAGCTTTGATCTGATCCCTGTGCTGATTCTTCTTGCATCTGTGTGTGTAAAGCTCTGGCTGGGTTACTTCAATAAAGTGCTGGGAAAAAGAATCAATTCCAGTGTGATGCAGGCTACGGCAACGGATGCTCTTGGAGATGTGATTACAACGCTGGCCACTGTTGCGTCAATTCTGTTCTTTCACTTTACCGGGATTAACATTGACGGATTTGTGGGTCTGCTTGTGTCGCTTGTAGTAATGTGGGCCGGAATCGGAATTGCCCGGGATACACTGGAACCCTTGATTGGGCAGCCGGTGGATCGGGAACTGTATAAAAAAATTACGGATTTTGTGGAGAGCTATGACGGCATTCTGGGGAGTCATGATTTAATTGTTCATAATTATGGTCCTACCCGGAGTCTGGCTTCTGTTCATGCAGAAGTGCCTAATGATGTGGATGTGGAAACATCTCATGAGATTATTGACCGGATTGAAAGGGACGCGGTGAAAAAGCTGGGGCTGTTTCTGGTAATTCATATGGATCCGGTAGAAGTGAGAAACGAACGGGTAGCGGAGCTGAAGGAACAGGTAGAGTCTGCTGTTAAAGAAATAGACGAACGTCTGTCTATTCATGATTTTCGGCTGGTGGCAGGCGAACAGCAGATTAATCTGATTTTTGATGTGGTAGTTCCGTACTCTTACAATGAAAAAGAAAAAAATCAGCTGTGTATGGATATTAAAGAAAGAATAAGCCGTATGGATCCGCATTATCAGTGTGTGATAACCCTGGAAAACGGATATGTAGCCGAAAAATAAAGGAATCTTGTTATTCGCTGTTTTTCCGTGTAAAATAAAGACAGAACCAGAGCTGTACAGATACCGGAGATTGTGGAGGCTGTGTGCAGATGTATCGGGAAATGAATGAAAAGCGGACGGAAAAACAGCTGAAAAGAATCATCAGAACAGTTATTGGAGCAGGAATATTGCTCCTCACAGGTGGTGTCATTTTTGCCGCTATTCTGGTGGATATGATGGATCGTTCGGTTGCAAAGCAGCTGCAGGAAGAGACAGAAGGATACTGCAAACGGCTTTATGATCAAATTCATTCAGATTTTCAGATTATAGATACCGTTGCAAGTGTCATTGGCAGTTCAGGGCTGGCGGAAAGAACGGATTTTCCGGAGCTTCTTGATCTGGCGAATTACAAAAATGATTTTCTTACAATGATATATATGGATGATTCAGGAACTTTAGCTGCAGCAGTGCTGGACCAGGGAGTGACGGAAAAAGATATTTCCGGTGTGAGCGAAGAGGCACAAAAAGTATTGCTGGAAGCTATGGAAGGAAATCAGAGTATTTCCCGGATTATTCAGGGAGCATTGTCGAAGGAAGAAGTTATTATATACGGCACTCCGGTATACGATGGAAACGAGATTGTGGGGGCACTTGCGGCCAGCAGCAGAATTGATATTTTTCGTGAAATTTTAAGCGCAGACGTTTCTGCTGGCGGAACCAGTTATGTTAACATGATTGATCTGGATGGAAATTATGTTGTGCGTTCCGGAAAGGATGATATAAGCGGACAGCTGACAAATGTCTTTTCTTCTCCTTATTTTGATGAGGCTGATACTCAGGCGGCAAAGCAGCAGCTTCAGGATACGGGCAAATTCGAATTTTCTTTCTCATACAACGGTGAAAGATACAAGGGACTTATTCAGTCAGTGGGAATTCATGAAGGGTGTCTGTTCAGTGTGATTAATACCCGTATGGGAAGCCGGGAAATTTATGTGTTAATTCATGCAGCGGGTGTGCTTTTGGGAATGATGCTTTTCCTGATGCTGGGACTTTTGTCTTACGGCTGCCGTCTTGTATGGAAAAACGGAATCAAACTTCGGCAGATTGCCTATTACGATTCACTGACTGGCGCCTGCAATATGCTTTGTTTCCGCCAGAACGTGGAAGAGAATCTCAGGACAGACAGGAAGTACAGTATCCTGGCTCTGAATGTTTACCAGTTTAAATTTATCAATGAAATCTATGGAAGAGAGCAGGGAGACAGAGTACTGCGCTTCATAAAAGATCAGATAGAAAAAAATCTGGAGCCCGGAGAAATATTCTGCAGAGAGACTGCGGACATTTTCTATATCTATACAACGGAGACAGACAAAGAACGGCTGGAGAAGAGGCTGAAAATACTGATGGACAGCGTCACCAGAGTTGCTTCGGATGCAAAAGGGGATTATCAGCTTCTTCTGTGCTGCGGAGCTGCTGTCGTAGAGGAAAATGAGAAATCCCAGACTCTGGATGAGATTATGACACATGTGATGCTGGCGCTGGAACGGGCCAAGGAAGTGCACCAGAACAACGTCATGTTTTTTGATAAGGAACTGCACCAGAAAGAAATCCTTGGCAATTATGTGGAGTCCCATATGAATCAGGCGTTGGAGGACCGTGAATTTCAGCTGTATCTGCAGCCTAAAATATCCCTCAACTCAGGGAAAACGGCAGGTGCAGAGGCTTTAGTCCGCTGGTTTAAGTCGGACGGAGGAATGATCTATCCGGATCAGTTTATTCCCTTATTTGAGGCGAACGGTTTCTGTGTTCAGTTTGATATGTATATGGTAGAGTCTGTATGCAGAAAGCTCAGGGAGTGGATTGATCAGGGTGCAGAGCCATTTCCTGTATCAGTGAACCAGTCCAAGAGAACATTCTATGAAAAAGATTACATTTCCTGGCTGATAAAAATCACTGACAAATACCGGATTCCTGCGGAGCTGATTACTCTGGAGATTCTGGAAGGATTTGCTTTCGAAAATGTGGAGGAGGTCAACAGAAAGATAGAAGGTCTGCAGGAGAAAGGGTTCAGGGTTTCACTGGATGATTTTGGAAGTGAATATTCTTCCATGAATACCCTGGGAAAGATACGGATTAATGAACTTAAACTGGACAGATGGTTCCTGAAAGATGTAGCTGAGGGAAAGAAAAATGTTAAAGTAATAATGGAACAGATTATAGAACTTGCACACAAACTTAATATTCCCACAGTAGTGGAAGGAGTTGAGACCCTGGAGGATCATGACATGATAAGGGAACTGCACTGTGACTATGGTCAGGGATATTATTACAGCCGTCCCGTTTCTGCGGATGAATTTTTTGCTTCCTGGCTGAATCAGGAATGAGGGAAACAGGAGAGACAGGCATTTTTCAGCATTTATAATAAAACCCGCACGGAGGAAAAAGACATGTATCATACGATTTTGTTTGATCTGGACGGCACGCTGACGGATTCCGGTCCAGGTATAACCAATTCCGTAGCCTATGCTTTGCGAAAGTGGAATATTGAAGAGAAGGATATGGGGATACTGCGGAAATTTGTAGGGCCTCCCCTGGACACATCCTTTGCGAAATATTATGGTTTTTCGCAGGAGCAGTGTCACCAGGCAATTTTATATTACCGGGAATATTATCTTACGAAAGGGATCTATGAAAACAGGGTTTATGACGGAATTGAAAACCTTCTGAAATGGCTGAAGGCTTCAGGCCGGCGCGCTATCGTGGCGACCTCCAAGCCGGAGCCGTCTGCCATTCACGTACTGGAGCATTTTGGAATTGCCCGGTATTTTGACATTATCGCCGGAGCTACCATGGACAGGACCCGGGTCGAAAAAAGTGATGTCATTCAGTACGCTCTGGATCGGGCCGGCATCCGGGACACAGCCGGTACGGTGATGATCGGAGACCGGGAAAATGACATACAGGGAGCAAAGGAGAACGGTCCTTCCTCTATAGGCGTATTATACGGTTACGGAAGCCGGGAAGAGCTTGAGGAGGCAGGAGCACTGCAGTTGGCGGAGACGGTGGAAGATGTACGCAGATGTATCGAAAGACTGGGAAATAAATAAACGGAAATAAAAAGAACCTGGAAAGAGTATTAAAGCAGCTGCAGCGCTTTTAAGCGAATGCAGCTGCTTTTGACTTTTGCATTTTTTCTTCCGGGACGGAGACATTTTTAATGCGCGCCGTCTCCTGAAGTATTCCATACATGTCCCAGAATATCTTTCAGGACCAGAAGAGCATCCATGTCGTTGTATCCATATTCTGCCTTCAGGCGTGTGAGAAGCTTTTTCAGCTCACATGCATAGGTGTCCACATTCACTGTTTCCGGATAAGAGGCAAGGACAGGATATTTTTCAGCCCAGAGCTTCGTCCAGTCAACTTTTTGCTGAGTTTCTTCGCTGGTATTGGCGATTACATTGCGGATTTCATCCACCTCTGCGTCGAAATCGATCAGTTCGTCCAGAGAGAGATGGTAAAGGACAGCAAGTTTTTTTGCCTGGCGGATATCCGGCAATGTCTCATCCGTCTCCCATTTGGAAATAGTCTGACGGCTGACACCCAGTTTCCCCGCGACCTCCTCCTGAGACAGACCGCTTTTTTTTCGCGCGTTAAACAGGCAGTTTCCAAGACTCATAACGTGTACCTCCATAAAAATATCAGTGTAATCAGGATACCGGAAACAAGGGAAAGAATCCAGCAGTTTTCAGAGCAGATCTGCCCGTTTTCCCAACAGTTTAAAAGATACCGTGATTGTATCTGATTTGTGCGTAAAGCATCATGGCCAGTCCGATAAGAATACCGGCCACAGTGATGAAATACAGCGCTTCTTTGTTAAAAATCATCTGCAGGACAGCCGTGAGCAGCAGGGCTGCCCCTATAATCATGGTTCCCGTTCCCATGGCTTTCCCATATGCAGGGACATCCTCAGGAAGAACTCTCCGGCGGTTATACCAGTGAATACTGGAAATATTTCCTTTATAATTAAACCAGCCAAGAACAGAAAGCAGCATCCCAAATACCAAAAGAGAAATATAATCCATTTTCCTCTCCGAAAAATCAGTTTCTTTTTCTGTCAGTTTAGTGCTTCCTGAGAGAAAAAGCAAGAAACCGGTACAGAAAAAGTTTTTTATTCAAAAAGAATTAAGAATTTTCCAGTGGAAATTCTCAATAAACCTGTTGTATTATTACATTAATACAATGAGGGAGGGGAGGAAGAGAAATGCGTTTTGTGATTGAACATCTTCAGAAAAGTTATGAAACAAAGACGGTTCTGCGGGATGTGGATTTTACCTTTGAGAGCGGAAAGATTTATGGACTTCTGGGGAGAAACGGCGCAGGAAAAACTACGCTGTTTAACTGCCTGAACAAAGATATCAGGACGGATGGCGGAGAATTCCGGCTGGAGGTGAACGGGGAACAGCGGGAGGTACTTCCGGATGATATCGGGTATGTGCTTTCCACGCCTACGGTTCCGGAATTTCTTACAGGCAGGGAGTTCCTGAAGTTTTTTATGGATATTCATGAGGGAACAATTGAGGATCCCAGGCCGCTGGATGTGTATTTTGATGAAATGAACATTGAACCGGCGGATCGGGACAAGCTGATGAAAAATTATTCTCATGGCATGAAAAACAAGATGCAGATGCTGATTAACCTTATTGCCCGGCCCAATATTCTGCTGATGGATGAGCCGCTGACATCTCTGGACGTGGTGACGGCAGAAGAGATGAAAAGGCTTTTGCGTTCTCTGAAAGCAGGACGCGTGACGATTTTTTCCACGCATCTTCTGGATCTGGCCGTGGACCTTTGCGATGAGATAGTGCTCCTCTCTCATGGACAGCTGGAGGCTGTGGATAAGTCCAATCTGGATGATCAGGAATTTAAGGAAAAGATTATCGAAGCCCTGAGGGAGGAATCCCATGGGTAGGGTGGAGGCGGGAGGCGCTGCTGTGTGGAAGACGCTGCGTCTGACCTTCGCCCTGCGCAATACCTATCGGGTTAACAGTATTCTGTATGCTCTGAAGCAGATTCCGCTCATCGGACGCCTTCTGCCTGAGACACTGTATGGGGAACGGGGGCTGAAGATTTTTGCCAATGTGGTCTCTGTTTTCTGGGAAATTATTGCGGCGTTCAGCGGAAAAAGTATCTACTTTCTCATTCTGACAGGGGCAGTATTTCTTTATCCTTCTCCGGACAGGCAGGGATTGTTTCTGTATCTGATGACTGTCTGCACGCTTATCGGCGGTTTTGTGAATACCTATATGTTTAATCCTTCAAAGGATAAATATTACGCGCTGATTCTGCTTCGCATGGAAGCAGGGGCATATACGCTGGTCAATTACGGATATGAGCTGGGAAAACTGTTCGTCGCTTATCTGCTCTTTGGTCTGCTTCTGGGCGGACTGGCAGATCTGCAAATCTGGCAGAGGCTGCTTCTGCCGTTTTTTGCAGTGGGGGTAAAGCTCTTTTCGGCAGCCAGTCTTCTTCGTGATTATAAAAACAAGGGGAAGGCTCCCAATGAAAACAAGGCCGGAGCGCTTTACTGGCTGATCCTTCTGCTGGGACTTTCGGCAGCCTTTGGTCTCCCGATACTTGAGATTTTCTGGCCGGGAATAATCAGCCTGATTATTATGGCAGGCTTTGTACTGGCCGGAGCTTTTTCACTTCCTGCGATTCTGCATTTTCCGGCCTACAGGCAGCTGTACCAGGAGCTGTTTGCAGACTGGATGAATCAGATGGATAAAAAAGGTGTGTCAAAAGCGGCAGCAGCGGCGAGAAAACAGAGCGAAAAGGCGATTTCAGCAGATGCAGGAATAACCAGCAGCCGGAAGGGTTTTGAATACCTGAACGAACTTTTCATCAGGAGACATCAGCGGATTCTGTGGAAGGCATCCCGGAACATTGCGGCAGTCTGTCTGCTTCTGGTTCTGGCAGCGCTGGCGGCTATTCCGTTTTTTCCTGAAGTAGGCGTGGTGATTAACCAGATGACTCTTCAGTTTCTGCCTTACTTTGTGTTCATTATGTATGCCATCAACCGGGGAACCAGCTTTACGCAGGCCTTATTCATGAACTGCGACAACAGTCTTCTGACCTATGCGTTTTACAAGAAACCGGGAGATCTTCTGAAACTGTTCCGGATCAGACTCCGGGAGATTATCAGGATTAATCTGCTGCCGGCGTTTGTAATAGGTGTCGGACTGGCAGTGCTGCTTTTTGCTTCGGGAGGAACGGATGCTCCGAGCCATTACGCTGTCATTGTGGTATCGATACTCTGTATGAGTATTTTCTTTTCCGTGCATTATCTGATGATTTATTATCTGCTGCAGCCCTATACAGTGGGAGCTGAACTGAAAAGCGGCACTTATCGTATTGTGATGGCTGCTACGTATCTCGTCTGCTGGTTTCTGATGCGTGTACAGATGCCTACGCTGATATTTGGGGGAATGACAATTGTGTTCTGCGTGGTATACAGCGTAATTGCCTGTGTAGCCGTGTATCGACTGGCCCCAAAGACGTTTAAGCTGAGAATGTAAACGATAACCGGAGACTCAGTTCCCGAAATTTGTTTTGGAAGAAAATATATGCGGCAGAAAATTTAATTGACAAACCATATATTACATCATATAATGAACAATGTTCATATTAAGGCGCTGAATATTGTCAGCAGCTCTCTTTATTGAAATTCCACTGAGGTGTGGGAATTTTTTATCCCGGAAAATGAACGATGTTCAATTAAAGGAGGCGGTTTTATGAAAGTAAAACGAAACACTCTGCTGCTTCTCGCCTGTCTGGTGTGGAGCGCGGCGGGTTTTAACATTCTCCGCATAGGACTGATTGGTCTGGGTGCGTCCCTTTTGCTGGCCGGATTATTGTTTGGATGCAACTTTGGGAAAGCGGTGCTGGCTGATTCCAGAGTTTAAAATAAAGCTGAGTATAAAGGAGAATAAACTATGCAGGCAATTGTAGAAACCTTGTTTGATGCGGTATATCTGATTTCCGTTATTACCATCGGTGCGCGGATTGCTCTGTGCATGATGCCGCAGAACCAGTGGCTCAGCACTGAATCACCCTTGTCCTGGGGGATCTATCGCAACATTCCCTTCGCTCTGCTGGGAATCCTGGTGATCGTGCTGTTCTGTCGCAGCGCAAAGGAACATGGAGATCAGGCTTTTCGATGGATGTGGCTGACCATTGTACTGAGCTTTGGTTTCTATATCCCGGTGGTGTTGTGGGCAGATACCGTTCCTGTGATTGGAATGCTGATGATTCCCAAGACCTGTGCATATGTATGGACGGTTCTGATTGGATACTTTGCCATGAAAAAGGAAGGTTAGGGCAGATGTTGTATTTTAAACAGATACACTGTTTACCAGCTGCTCCGCTTCCAGCGAAATACGGGAGCATTCTTCTTCCGCCTGTTTCATTAAAGCTTTCAGATGCTCCAATACACTGAAGATCTGGCGTCTGGTATGCTGTACATGTTCCTGAGACTGTTGGATATGATTCAGTATGGCCCAGTCAGCGAAAATGCCGTCAAAAAAGTAATCGGCGACCCGGAGGAATCCGTCTATACTGACCTGAATATCTGCATCAATCGTGATATCAGCCAGTTCTGTTTTAAAATGGCGAAGCTGTGTCTGCAGGGCTTCCACAGATGACTGGGCGGCGTCCAGATGGTTATGCTTCATCATATCTGTAATCAGGCCGCCGCCAAAGATATCGAGAGTTCCCCAATCTTCTGCCTTGTTTAATCTGGAAAGAATCAGATCTGCGGAAGCCAATGCGGCGCTTCCGGCATCCAGAGCTTCCTGCAATTCCTGTAACTGATTCATCAGGTAGCCTTTGCGCTCCTCCAATTGAAAAAGGTTTTCGGCAGTAATACCTCCGGCTGCTTTCAGAGCCTCCGTTTTTTTCTGCAGAGCAGCAGCATAGCGCTCCTCGACGCCCTGAAGCGTGCTGAGTTCTGCTTCACAGCGTTTCAAATCTTCCTCCACTCCAAGAAGTTCAATGGCGGCGGTATCGTATTTCACCCGGGCAGCATAGGCTTCCTGTCGTTCTTTGTTCAGTTTCTCGTCCATTTTCCCGATGACATTGTAAAAGAATGCAGAAAGACTGCGTCCCTCAAGCCGTTCGACATCCGCCTGCTCGTCAGACAGAAGCTGCCGGAGCTCTTCTGTCCGGGCGGCGTAGGCATCCCGCTGAGTATTAAGCTCGGCGATGGATGCCTCCAGTTTTTTCTTTCTTGCGCACTGCATTTGCAGCTGGTGCAGTTGTTCATCATAACACTTCATGGATTACGATTCCTTTCTTCAGTTTCCCTGCAGCTGCCGCAGAATATTGGGGTCCTTGATCTTCTGGTCATCGCAGAGAAGGATAATCTTTGACATGATTTCTGCTGTTTTTGGGTCGTCATCGGCAAAGGGAAGGAAAATCCTTCCTCGCTGCTGGCTGTGTACCGGCAGGATAGCAATCATGCCCTTTGCCTCGGCGTGGACCACACCGGATCCCAGATGAACGTCATATCTGGCAAGTTTTCCATCGATAAGAGCATGAGAACCAACGAAGCGGACGTTTTTGAGCTTCATCAGGCGGCAGAGTTCACCGGCGATGGCGCTGCGCAGCTCTATGGTGGAAAGGCTGGCTTCCGGATCGATGCCGCCGGCGTGGGCAGTGCTGACAGCCAGGTCTATATCACGCATGGCTTCGGAAAAGAGGACAGGGGAAATAGTGTCAAAGGCCCTTGGCTCTCCGGTATTCCGATCGAAAAACATTATCTGCTCCAGTGTGGGAGGTTCGATGTCTGCCGGCGAGAACCAGTCCGCCAGTGCGTACATCCGGACAATGACATTTTCTTTGTAGCAGACCTTCTGCAGGCCCTCTTCATAGTCCACAGTCCAGCCGCGTCCCTTCAGAAGAGCCACAGTTTTTGCCGGCTGAACCTGATATCCTGCATAACGTCGGGATACGGTTTTCGATTCGCGCTCGTCTTCTGTAATGGGATAATATTCCCGGAATACCTGTTTAAAGGGCTGAACGATTTCCTGTGTGTAAAGCTTCTGCATGTAAGCCGGCCAGAGCTTCTTGCTGGCGAGATCATGAGGATGAGCCAGCCGGTAATTTGCACTGTCGGAAATAGATGCCGGGGTGCCGTCCAGTTCTTCCAGGCAGATGGCGTTGTCATTTCTGATGAGAAAGCCGATCTTTCCTGAAGTTTCCTCGATCCAGACCAGTTTGTCTGCCAGCGGCCAGAGGATCAGGTGATCTGCAAACTTCCGAAGCTCGTCGCCGGGGAAAAGTTCCCCGTCTGCCATGGCAGCTTCCAGTGTCTTTTTCGCCCGCGATTTCTGATCTTTCAGCTGAGTCAGTGCCTCTTTCAGTTCTGCCATATGGGGATGCTTTTTGATGGAGGCAGGCGCGCTCTTCAACAGCTTTCCATTTTTCTCAAATACAATTTTCGGATCTCCCAGATCGGAGATTTCCAGCCAGAAGGTGACGTCTCCTTCTGTGAAGGACTCCATGAGAGGTTTAAGTTCCTCCAGCTTTTCTCCCTCCAGGAACCAGATCATGCGGTTGACGTCGGAATAGCCCATGGTAATCGCAAGATTTTCCAGGGCGGTGGTCACGGCTTTCTTCTCGCTTTCCCTGCGGGCGGAACCAAACTGGCGGCTTTCTTTCAGAAATTTCTGCAAAAATTCATAACGTTCCAGCGCTTCTGCTTTCCCCTTGTCTCCCAGAGGGATCAGCGGGTAGGCGCGAAGTTTTTCCTGATTGCGCTTTTCACAGATTTCAGCTTTCAGTTCCTCTGCGTTCAGTTTTCCTCTGACAGCGTCCGCATAGAGCTGTGAGCGCCGGTGCCGGTTGCTGCCTTCCGTAATGTATTTGGCGGCTTTGTAGAGCTGGTTGAAACGTTCCTCGCCCAGAGTTTCATAGGCGTCCCAGAACCAGTTCTTATCAAAAGCGCCGTCATTAAACTGCGTGGGGGAGATGGGAGAGTAGACAGCCACTTCGGTCTCTTTTTCGGCAGAGAAACGCTCGTTGATATGGGCGTGGAAAAACCAGACTGCCTTTTTCAGCCCCTTCCAGCCGATGACCTTCTCCACAAGACTTGCCCACTGGGGCGCGTAAACCGCCGCTTCCACCAGACGGGAGTCCCGGATGTCGGTGGCCTTAAGAAGCCCTTTCAGCTTCTCAGCTGTATCCTCCCTGCGGGGCCGGGAGGCCTTCAAAAGCAGACTGAGTACAGCCTGTTTGGTGCCATTGTTGAAGAAGTAGTAGCCGCGGAAGAAATTTTCTTTTCCCAGGGCGGCCAGCAGGTTTACAAAATGTTCGGCACCGTACAGTCTCTGGATTTTGCAGGCTGCGTGGGTCAGCTCGGTTTCCTGTTCTCCACGCATTTCTTCCACCTGGGCGATTCTGGAGAAAATCTTCTGAAGCTCATCTGAAAGCCAGTGGAATCTGTCCAGAAGCGGTTTGTTTGCAGGAGTGTAGAAGCTGCTGATCCACCGGTTGTAACCCTCTGTCAGCAGCACGTAGGCGAGCCATTCCCGGGGAAGGATTCTCTGGTCTATCCTTTCGAGATACTGCTCCAGAGCCACCGGAGCGTTGATAGTCAGCGTAGGGGAAGCAAAATATTCCAGACGGGCCTCATAACGAAGCCAGACATCCTTATCTTCGGCGTTCAGATCCAGGCTGTTGATGAACTGACGGACTCCGGTGAAAAGTGGCATATTAAAAGCAGTGATTTTCGTTTCCTGCCGGGAATACAGGGGTCGGGCGGTTTTTGCCGCTTTTCCAAGATTCTCTTCGCCGATGCAGGCAATGAGACTGCGGTATATCCGGAACGCTTCCTCAAACACGGCGTGTGGGTCGTGGCAGGGCAGATAGGAGCGGAAAACGTCCCGGAGCTGATAACACCGGGGGCTTCCGTAAGAGGAAAGGGGATCTGCGTCCGGATTGCACAGCGGGGTATAGAGCTTCCCAAACCAGGGCTCCAGACTGTCTCTGTTCTGCCGCGACTGGTCTGCCGGTTCGCGGATAAGAGCCAGGGAGAGGCGCACATAATCCGCCGGACGCTCCGCGCAATTTCCAAGTGCCTGCCGGAACCGGTCTGCCAGGGGGAAATACAGGAACCGGTTGCTGGTCCGGGAGAACACGGTCCCCGGACGCTGGCTTCCGAACCGGAAGGGAGCCTCCTGGGTCAGAGGAAGGCTAAAGTGCCCAAGAGAACCGAGAATCACTTTTTCCTTGCTGCCCATATAGGTAATGGTGTCGTATGCGTAGGAGGCATTTTCCGTAAAGACCTGATTCAGGCTGTCAAAAAGAGCCTTGAACTCTTTCTCGGAAACGGCAAAGTATTTCTTCAGATCTTTAAAGGACAGAATATCGCGTTCCGGAGCCAGCTGGCCGGGGGCAGGAGCCATTACCTCGTCCAGAGCGGCTCTGTCATACAGGCCGAAGCCGTTTTCCGGGGTATAGGTTTCTCTGGCCTCTTCTCCTTCCTCTGTCAGCTGTGACAGGAGAATCCGGGTCTGGGTGGAGAGCTTTTGACCGCGGAGGTTCTCCAGGGCGCTTTGAACCGCCTGGCTGTTTTTTGCGTCCTCTTTGTTCTCCAGCAGCAGTTCAATGCCGCCCTGAATCAGGTTTTCATTGGCGGATTTCAGAAGGCGCAGCGCCGTCTGTTCCCGTGCAGAAGCCTCCTGAGCTGCAAGTACCTGGAGGATTGCTTTTCGAAGACTGCTGCTTTTGGTCTTCAGCGCGTCTCCGAGAGAGTTGATTTCGCTGTTCTCCAGACTGCAGGTTTTCAGAATTGACACGCAGGCCTCTTTGACAGAAACAGCCCTGTCTTCCAGTCCTTTTCGCACAATCTGCTTTCCTTCTTCCCATTCATCGGCATGACAGTATTTCCGGTAATAAGCGGTCTTCTGGTCAACATTCATATAGGGAACCAGATCAGCCAGCGCAAGGATCAGCTCCCGGTCAAAGTCATAATAGGCAAGACTCAGCATGCACGCGATCACCCGTGTATTCTCCAGCTGTATCTGACTGAAAGGAAAAGGCGTACCGTGAAAGGCAGGTTTGCGGTTACCAATGTAAAGGACGATTTCCCGCATACGCGCAAACAGATCCCGCCGTTCTTCGATACTGCCGGGGAAAATGACGGGATTGGGTTTTGGAGGATTATCCTGTTCTGTTCCCCAGCATGAGTCAGCCCGGGACGTGACCGGAAGATTGGCGGTTACCCAGGCAAGTGTCTCATCATCCCTCTCCTCCAGGTGGTTTTTGGCAATCTCAGACTGGAGCAGAGGATGATCCAGATTGGAGACAAAGTACCAGCCCAGAATGCGCCGATATTTACGGCTGTCAGTCAGCAGATTTTCCACATACCTGTGACAGTCCGAAGCCTCGTGGGCCCCGGCTGCCCAGAGACCGAAATAGGCGTCCATGACGTTGTCGCTTTCCATGGCTTCTCTGCGATATTCGTCTTCGGTCAGGCAGCGAAAGGCTTTCATGGCATAATTCTTCACATGGGAAGCGGAGACGTTCTCATAGCTGAAGCCTGTCCAGGTGCCCATGGCGCGCACAAAGCTGCTGTACCGGAACAGATTCTGATCGATACAGGTCTGAAAGATTTTTATAAATACGGCAAGGCTTCCCCGGTCCGCGCTCTCCAGAATGACCTGGCGCAGCCCTTCCTGAAGTCTGGCGGCTGTAAGGGTGCTGCACAGAAGATCCACAAGGGCAGGATGCCCGCTCATGACGATGGCCCAGATGATATCCGTATCAAGCAGGGCTTCCGTATTGTCGCCGGTGACGGCGGTGCGCACAAACTCTGTCACATCCTGCCGGTCTTCCCAAAGCGCCAGCATCAGGTAAAGCTCCCTGCCGCAGAAGCGGTTGGAATACTGATAGCTCTCCTGAATGGTCAGGCCATACAGGGAGAAACTGATGGCACGGATCACAGCAAACAGGAGATTGTCCATATTGTTGAAGACAAAGGCTGAGTGAAAGCTGCGGCGGACCAGAGAGGTGGAGTACTGGCAGTTCATCACGAGAGAGGTAATCTGCTCGATTTTCTTCCGTTCCTGCCGTCCTACGATTCTGTCCACAGTCTCTTTGAGTCCGGGGGACCAGAAATCCTCCAGCGTCTGATATTTCTTCAGGTCCTCTAAGCTGCGGATTCCCATTTCAGCCAGAATCTCCAGACAACGGTCATTGCTGAGCCAGTAGGAAGAAGAATTCAGCAGAAGATCCGCCAGCGGAGACTCTTTGGACAGTTTTTCTATAAATTTCCGAACGGAAGGGTCTTGTTTGTAATACGGTTTTTCCATGATTTCTTCCTCCTTTACCACATACGTCCCGCAAGAAAGGTGAGCCTTATGAAGGTGAGGACATCCCCTTCCTTTAAGTCAATGTTATCATCCAGTTTTTCCTGTTCGCAGTCCCCGATGAACACACGAACCAGTCCGTCTTCAAACGCCATGATCACATTCTCCTGTGCCCTGGAAACGTCTGCCTTTGTCTCGTTATAGATATTGCCAAAGCCCACCTTGCCGCTCACAGCGCGGTCGTCAATCTCCTCCTGGGTGAGAAAGGGAAGCAGCTGCCGGTCAGGGATCTTCTGATTGAAGGCCTCCGCTTCCATCCGGCAGATCTCAAGCAGAAGCTCCCGGAGCGTTCCTGGCGTCCTGATCTCATAGGGCTTTGCCGCAAAAACGGGTTTTCTTTTTCCTGCGGATTTTACCTGTACAAAAATTTTCATCAATATTCTCCTGTCTCTCCCGTCGGTTTTACTTTCTGAAGTTTAGTCTCAACGCAGTTGTCAGAAAGCTGTATTTGTAATTATAGTATACATAGTCTGATGTGTGTGAACAAGCAGTATTGACGAAAATATATCTGCAATTATAATAGATACGGGTGCCAGAATATGAAAATTCATATGCCATAGGGGATGAAGCAGGAAGAAAGGGAACCGGATATGGAAGGAAAACGATATTCCAATTATGATATCATGCGTGACCGCATGGAACTGGAATTTGCGAAATATGACCAGACGGCAATGATTCAAAAGTTTTCCCTGCAGCACGTTTCCCCTGTTTGATTTTTTGCCGGTAGTCTATTTGAAGTACGGAAACAGCCAAAAACTATGTTGTCGTCCAAAAGAAAATGGAGACGGTTTATTTTGCCCCGTATAGACTCGCAGCAGAGGTTTTTCTTCTGTATTTTATTTACTTTTACATATATTTTCTTTATTATGGAATCAGGAGTTATTTTAATGTAAATGAGTCACATAGCTGTGGAAAATGCAGACAGAATAGAAAGGGAGGGGTATTATGAAATATGCTTCGGATTTTCGGGCTGACGGGAGGGATGCTTTGAGAGGAAAATGGGGGCTGGCGGTACTTACAGGTCTGATAGCTGTTCTGCTTGGCGGTACGGGAGAGGAAGGACCGGAATTCAGCCTGCATACAGCCGGAGGCAGATTACAGGCCACTTTTGATTTTAGCGGTGTGTCTGTCTATTCCTTTGACGGACCGGCAGACTCAGCGATAGCCAGGTTTCTTGCCGGCAGTGCAGTTTATCTGATTTTGGCTGCAGTGCTTTTGGCAGTAATCTATTTTATAGTGGGCAGTATCATAGAAATTGGCTATGCCCGTTTTAATCTGAATCTCATAGATCGGAAAGAACCGGTATTCAGTGATGTGTTTTCCGGAATATCTGTCTGGAGCACCGCTATTGCAGCAAGGTTTCTGCAGACGCTCTATGTACTGCTCTGGACCCTTCTGCTGGTGATCCCGGGGATCATTGCCGCATACAGTTATGCCATGACAGGGTACATTCTGGCGGAACATCCGGAGCTGACTGCCAGCGAAGCGATACGCCGGTCAAAGGAAATGATGTCAGGCAGGCGCTGGCGTCTTTTCTGTCTGCATTTTAGTTTTATTGGCTGGAGGCTGCTTTGCAGTCTGACGATGGGAATCGGACTGCTGTGGCTGATTCCTTATGAGAAGGCTTCCGAAGCGGCTTTTTACCGGGAAATATCAGGAATCGGGGAATCTATGGTTTATCAGATGTAGACATATCTCAATATAAGCCATATGGATATTTTGCCGCAGGAGGCATACATATCACGGGAAATTGGAGTATTACTTCCCCGCTGAAAAATGTAAGCCGGTAAATTTCCAAGCCAGTGATACCGTACTCTTTGCCATGGAATAGAGGTTGACATATTCGGATATGGACCTTATGGTATGATCAGTATAAAAAACTGTGTGGAATCAGAAGAAACTGCAAGAGATTTCTTTTCAGGACATTTCAGTGCAGGCACAAATTCTCCGGATATTGAAGGAATTAAAAGCAGAGCATGGATTATCTTACCTTTTTATTACCCATGACGGAGAGGCTGCAGCATTTATGTGCGATAGAATTCAAAGAATGTGATGGTTTGTTAGTAGTATCATATTAAATTCAGTTTATAGGAAAATAAAATATACAGAAATTAAGTATGCAAAGTCTTGTATTTATTATACAAGGCTTTTTGTATATGGGCTTTAGCCTGTTGAAAGCAGCTGTGCATTGTGCGGATGCTGCCATCCATGCCCCATATCCTCCCGGACACAATCCCCATACTCATATCCTGCCGACAGTGCTCCCGCTGGATGAAAAATCCCAAAAGCACCAAATATGGCAGACAGAATCCCATCACGGAACGCTGGAACAGCGACGAGCAACTTGTTCTGTGGAGGAGTGCATGGGCAGATGTGGCAAACCGTTATCTGGAGCGTGCCGGGCGCGAAGAACGCATCGACCACCGCAGCCGTGCCGAGCGTGGTCTGCTAGAGCGGCCTACGGTCCCTGAGGGTATAGCTGCCAGAGCCATGGAGAATTGGGCACAATAGGTTTACGGTGAGAAATATACCCCCCTTTTAATGTTTGACAGCAAAAAGGAGATTTCCCGGATGCTGAATGATGATGCAGAGCAGCAGGCTATGCGGAGACTAGTACGGCAGGCACAGAAGACTTTTCAAAAGAAAAAGAGTGAACAGGAGCGGCAATGCTGTTCCTGTTCGCTTATCCCAAATTGCTATTTTATAAACTGAATATAGGGATAGCCTTCCACTCCCTGAAATATATGCGAATGCACCCCATATACCTGATAAATCAAATCTTCCGTCAAAACTTCTGCCGGAGAACCATGAGCGCAAACTCGCCCCTGTTCCATCACATAAATTTCATCGGAATACATTGCGGCAATATTCAGATCATGGAAAGCAGCCAAAACAGTTTTTGCCTGTTTTTTTACCGTATTCAGAAGTTGTAACTGATATTTTATATCCAAATGGTTGGTAGGTTCATCCAGAATCAGGATGGGCGTTTGCTGTACTAAAGCTCGTGCTAATATAACACGCTGCTGTTCACCGCCAGATAAAGAAGCAAACGATCTCTTCTCAAAATCATTCAGCCCTACTTCTGCCAAAGTCTCCCGCATAATGCGGTAATCTTCGGCATTGTCTCTCTCCATTACCGATTTATGAGGAGACCGTCCCATCAGCACTACATCTTTAACAGAAAAATCAAAGTCATATTGGTTATGCTGTGCCACAACTCCCAACAAGCAGGCGGTTTCCTTATATTTCATTTTGCGAGTATCTTTGCCAGCCAAATAGACGCACCCTGTGTTTTGTTTTAAGACACGGTAGACACATTTTAAAAAAGTGCTTTTTCCACTTCCGTTCGGCCCAATCAGGCCAATAAATTTTCCTTCTTCTGCTGAAAGAGATACATCATGGAGAATAGGTGTATCTCCCCATGAGAATGAAAGTGATTGTGCTTCGATCTGATTCATGACTTCCCCCCAAAACTATAGGTCTTTTTAAATAAAAGCAGAATGAAAATAGGTGCGCCTACCACGGAAATCAAAATTCCAATCGGCAGTTCTGTATTGGGCAGAATGGTTCGTGCGACTACATCAGCCCAAATCAGAAAGACGCTGCCTACCAACACCGACAATGGCAGAAGTTTTTTGTGATCCACACCAAAAAGGCCTCTGACAAAATGAGGGATAATCAACCCAACAAAGCCGATTACGCCGGAAGCATATACAATAAAACCAACCATCAGGGATGCTGCGATCAAATAGACCCTCCGATACCGTTGCAGATTTGTACCAAGAGTAACGGCGGTGTCATCACCTAAAAGCATCAGATTTAAGATGCGGGACTGTGTTATAAAGAACACAACAGAAATGAGAACGATGCTTAAAATCCAAGCGTTACTAATCCATTCAGCTCCCGCCAGGCTGCCCATCAGCCAGAAGCTGACAGTACGGAATCGATCGGGGTCATCTGCCATGTAGACAATAAAATTTGAAAAAGCGGAACATAGGGAACTTAAGGCCACACCGGACAAAACCAGCTTCACCGAAGTGGTTCGGCCGCCAAAGTTTGAAATTAAAATTACTAAAAAGGCCACCGTCATGGCTCCAATAAAAGCACCGAGGCCGACTTGAGCAGCTCCGAACAGGCTTGCTCCGAGCAGGATTGTCAGCGTTGCTCCAAGAGAGGCGCCGGAAGAAATACCTAGAATGTATGGATCAGCAAGGGGATTCTGCACGATAGCCTGCATTACAACACCTACCACCGACAACCCGGCCCCAACACCAACAGCCAGAATAATCCGAGGTAAACGAATCAGCCATACAATGTCGTGCGTAGCGCCGCTGCCCCATTTTTCGGGATTTCCAATGTGAAAAATTTCATACAGAATTACCCGGTAGACTTCTTCTACAGACAGATCAGCGGAACCAACGGTAACCGCATATAAAATCGACAAAATTAGACCAATGGACAGCAGAATCAATGCGCAAATATAAATGGGCAAACCTTTAAAAATCCCGTCTTTTAAATCAATCTTCTGCATATATATGTTCTCCGTTTCAATAAAAAAAGACACGCCAGCGGGAGGAGTGGATACTGCTGGCGTGTCTTTTCCTGGTTATTCAATGCCGTACAGTGTCTGTAAAAAGAATTTTACAGTTTCGCCAGTGCGCACTCCTGGAGTGTAGGCCAAACTGTAGACCACAGGGTATACACGACCATTTTTCACTGCATCAACACTGGCCAAGGCCGGATTTTCCGTATATAAAGCAATAGCTTCTTCATCGGAAACAGAGCTGACATGCACAGCAAAAATTACTTCTGGATTGGATTCTACAATCTGCTCATCCGTCCAGCCTTTTTCGCCTAAAACTTCTGCGCCAAGCTGTGTTGCAATATCTCCGGCAGCAGTTTTAGAATGGTAAATATCATATTCACCCTCCCATTTTTCTGCAATCAGAATACGCTGCGGGTCATTTCCGGCAGCTGCTTCTTTGCCTTTTGCAACGTCTGCCTCAATAGCTGAAATAATTGCTTCCGCTTCGTCTACCTTGTTATAGATTTTTCCGATATTCCGAATATCTGCGTATTCATTTTCCAAAGACTGGTTATCCTTTAAGACACTGTTGATGCTGGTATAGGTACCTATATTTCGTTCATGCCAGAATTCCACATCTCCCATCCGGTCATCCATTTCAAACAGAGAACGCCAGCCAATTACCATGTCCGGTTCTAAACTCATGGCGTATTCCCTGACAAAATAGCCTACGTCCTGATGGTCTTTCAACTGCGGAATTTTTTCAAATTCTTCTTGGTATTCTGGAAGGACGCTGCCGCAGTCGGCAATCATCATGATTTTATCACCGAGTCCCAGGGCCAACATAATTTCCACATTGTTCCGACCGTATACCAGAGTTTTTTCCGGGCATTTTTCAAAGGTGTACGGAACTAATTCCTGGGACGTATTGTAAACTTCCACCGTTACAGGGTAATAATTCGAACCCTCATTTTCTTCACCAGAATTGGTATTGCTGGTGCTGTCAACTACGCTTGTTTCACCGGAAGTCTCGCTGCTGGTACCGGTATCATTCCCGCATCCAGCTAACCCAACTGCCATAATGGCAGCCATCATCAACGCTAAAATTTTTTTCTTCATGACTTTTTGTTTCTCCTTTATATAATTGCTATTTAGCTATCGGCATTCCGATATTGGGAAGCCGTGGGCTACTATGTGTACCATCGATAACCGCAATGCCATTATCTTGAAAAACCTTGATAAACTGCTCGATGGTTTTACACCGCCCAGTTTCTTTTTTTAGAGTACAAACTCCTAAATGGACTGCATCTGGGTGGATTTTTAAAATCCGATCCAATTTTTCCAGCAAACCATTGTCTTGCTCCAACACGCTGTTACAGCCATTGCAGTGGAAAAAAGCGGACAATTCAAGTTCTTCTGCCTGATATCGCTGGAATGCTCCGGTCCTATTATTGAAAGCTGCCAAACAAGCGGCTCCCGTACAACAATCCACAGATTTTAAGCAAGTTAAGATTACAATTTTCTTCGTTATGTTTTCCTCCTTTTCCATGTCCAGAATGACAAAACAAAAAACGTGTGCCGACAATGATAGCAGCACACGTATACAAATCAAAATATCCCCACAGAAAGCAGGCATATTTTCCTTCATTTGTAACAGTTCTGTACATCGCAGAATACATTACCGGATTTATGGTAGGTCTCCTGGCTTATGCATCAACACAAGTTTTCGCCTTCTCAAGGAATCCTCAATGGCATGATGAAAACTGCTCCGCAAATACAGTAGCGAGACTGCACAGGATTTTCACCTGTTTCCCTTTTAATTGTCCGACCTTCTTACAAGGTGAACAAACCATAATCGCACTTTATTCACTTATGTTTTTATTATATTCTTTCATACCAGCGAAGTAAAGGAAAAATTTTTAGATTTTTAGGACGTTTTTATGCTATGAACATTAGCACATTAAAAATAGAATTTTTACAATACTAAAAATTTATTTTTCGTGTACAAAGTGATAAAACACCCTTGACAGGCAAAAAGGAGTGACCAGCCATGACAAAACCGAGAGAGAAAATCCGCGAGGACTTGACTGCCGAGATTGAGGACGGAAAGAAGAAAATCCGGCAGCTTGAAAACCGGGAAAAGCTTACCAGTATGCGGGAGTTATTGAAAGTAAAAAAGAATGCGGAGCAGTTCCTGGAGATGGAGAGAGAAAGCGATATTGAGACTAAGAGACTAGAAGTCAAAGCAGGAAAATAGTATTTTTATTGTGATGCGTATTCCTGAGAAACTTTATCGTTTATAACCTTGATTTCCACTTGACTACAGAGGAAATATGATGATATTCTTTTCGATGGTTAGTCATAGCTAACTTTTTAAAGAACGAAGGTTAGAATTAACTAATGAAAGGGATGAAGTGAGTATTACACTTTAATTAAGGATGGAGAGTATGGAAATAGTAAAAAAAAGAGTGAAATATGTTTTGCTTATAATTGGATTAGCAATAGCTGTGGCTGTGGCTGCAAAATTTGCGAAACAGGAAGGAGAAGTGACGAGCTTCAAACCGGAATTTGAGGAGGGACAGGTTCAGACCACCAGTGAAGGCAGCGTGGAAAAGGGGATCAAGATCCCTGGATATACGACGATTCCCGTGAATGCCGGAGAAACAGAAGTGGATATTGATCTGTATAATCCTGATGAAAATGATGTTTATTTTCAGGTTACCTTTATATTGAACAAGGAAGAGGAGCAGATTTATCAGTCTAAATTAATTAAACCAGGAGATCACCTTTACACAATTACCCTGGATCGTGCTCTGGAAGCGGGTACGTATGATCTGATGATAAAATATGATACCTTTGCCATGGACGAGAGTTACAGTCCGCGTAACGGGGCTTCTGTGAACTGTGTTCTGGAAGTGAAGTAAGAGTGGATTTTACGCAGTATGCGTTTGATCAAAAATATATGTTCAAAGGAACAAGGAGGGTGTTTTTATGAGTATTTTAAAAAGAGCTGCTTCCGCAGCGATGGCGCTGACACTGGCTGCAGGTATGAGTGTAATGCCGGTATCCGCAGCAGGTTCCACAGATTTTGCGGATGGAGATTATACGGCTACGGTGCATTTTCATAATGCTTCGAATCCGTCCAGTTACAGTATGTGCGATTCCATTTTTGCCCATGAGGCTGATGTGAAACTGACAGAGGATTCGGCAGTTGTAACTGTTTATGTGGCATATCCCGTTCCTGCTTTTTCGGATCAGGGACAGGATGGCACTATCAAGGATGTGGTGGTAACTTATAACGAAACGGACTATACCGCAGAATCAGATATAACCACAAAAGCAGAAAAAACATTTGACACAACAGGTGCTCTTTTCGGAATTAATGCAGGGGATATGCTGCCGACACAGGCTGTGACAGTTACTCTTCCCAGAGATGCGGTGGATTCCTTTGAAACAGGTCTTGATACTTCTGCATACGTGAATGTAGTGATGAATACGACTCAGAATTTTGTTGTTAAACTCACAGAGCTTCAGGCAGGCCCTACAGAGACGTCCACACAGTCTGCCCAGGTAACAGCTGATGTGGCAGCGCCGGCAGCATCCTATGAGGTGACGATTCCGGAGAGCATTACAATGGGTACGCTGTCCGCATCAGAAGATAACACGATGGCATATGAAGTAAAGGTTGAAGCATCCAATCTGAACGGCGGAAAAGTGGAAGTGGAAACAGGAGCGAAAGGAAACCTGACAAGCGGCGAGAATACGCTGGCATTTGCCAATGATTTCGGTACACAGGAGGCTGCTGAAACCACAACTTTACACGGAAATATCAAGGTAACAGCAGCAGATGTGGCAAAAGCAGCAGCCGGAAACTACACGGGTACTGCAGATTTCACCATCAGCTATTACGCTGCACAGTAATTTCTGTCCATATGTTTAAAATACAGTTTACAGCTTCCCGCTCTGAAAAAGGGGCGGGAAGTACTTTTGACATTACGAGAGTTTCACAAAAAGAGAGAATTTCATATGAAAAGAATAAAATGCGTTGCATTGTTTCTGGCAGCAGCGTTGGCGCTGCAGAATTTTCTTCCTGTATCTGCGGCATCACCAGATATGCAGGAGAAAATGAAAGAAGAAAATCAGGCTGTGTCTGATGAAACAGGACAGAAAGATAAACAGAATATGCAGATTACAGCTACTGTTCCGTCTGCGGTTCCGTCCTACTATATTTCTCTTCCTGAGACCATTTCACTGGGTGAACTGGATTCTTCCCGTGATTATACGAAAAATTACGAGATAGGCATTACAGCGGAAAATTTGAATGATTTTAAGTTGAAAATTACATCTGATCGAGAGATTACATATGCAAATTCGGAGGATAGTGAGAAAACACTGACTGGTTATAATACATTTGGGACTCAGTATTTTACTTCCAGCGGCACGGCCCAGGGAAGCCTTACCCTGTACAAGGAGGATATTGCCCGGGTTCCAAAAGGCACCTATACAGGAAATATTATGTTCTATACAAGCCTTGTTAATGAGGAAGGCAGTACAGCAGATGGAAGTGAAGGCACAGGTGAGACGGACAGCTCCGGCACTGTGGATACCGGAGAGCAGACAGTACAGAAAACTGTTGCAGCGCATTTGTTGATGGAACAGAACGGACAGATACATCCGGAACAGCAGGAGAGTATGTGCTGGCCTTTCTTCCACCAGAATGCAGACCTGACTCTGCGGGAGGATGGAATGGTAGATATCGTGCTTTACCTTATCGATCCGATTCCGGGAGAGAATTTCAGCAGATACGGAACGCCTCTTACAAACGTATACGTGACGGGAAGCGCGGCTGATATCACGGCAGAAGGCCTGGCTTCTTCTGCAGGAAGTGAGAGCGACAAGGTAACACTGCATCCCAGTGATGATTCCTATGCTTCCGCAGTGACAGTGGATCATGATAATCAGACAGTCAAATATTTTGTGAAGGACAGAAGTGGAGGCGTCTTTGTGCCGGAAGCAGGCGATTATCCAAGTGCCCCGGTGCGTTTTTCCGTTCCTTTGCCAGCAGTAAAAGAAAGTGAGAACGGAACCATTCTGCTGACGGCTTATGTAAAGCCTATGGCTGTGTGGAAACAGTTCTTCCTGGTATTAGATGATGTGGATGATCTGGAAAATACTGGAGGAAATGAAACTGATACAACAGAAAAAGAGTACAGCATAGAAAAGACACCGGGGTTAGATGCGGGAGTCAATGGCCTGAAGGATTATGTAAATGCTGAGGACACTGCGGATGGCTTCTATAAATTCCATATTAAGGAAGCGGACAGTGTAAAGGATCAGGCAGGAATAGCAGCAATTGCCGCTCTGATATCAGCAGGGGCTTCAAGTGGTACGGCAGCCTATTATGAGATTGGCCTGGAGTGCGAGACAACGAACGAGACAACTGCAATCACAGATACAGGTTCTTATGTCATGGAAATCAGGCTGCCGCTGGATGAGTCAAGAGGGAATACCCTGTCGGTTTACCGGTGTCATGACGGGATTGCGGGACTGATGCAGCCGCTGTCTGCCAGAAAGACGAGTGGATATAAAGATAATACTTATTATGCAGACTGGACCAATGGTTATGTATATCTTTATACATCCAGATTTTCTGTATACAGTCTGTATCAGATACAGGACAGCAGTTCCGGAGAAAACGGAACGGTGACGGATACAGGGTCGGATACAGGATCAGATACAGCAGGTACGACTGAAAACAAAAATGGCACATACACTGCGTCTGTAAGCATGAGAAAGAGTGACAATATCAATTCTGTCAGCATGTGTAATCCGTTATTCTATTCCAGAGCGGATCTGGAAGTCAGCGGAAACAGTACAAAAGTGACACTTTATGTGATTAATCCGATACCGCGTTATGCGGGCGAGGGAACGCCTCTGTCAAATATAAAATTTATTGTGAATGGCAGTACTTACAGTGGAAGCATTGATACCGTTAATAAAGTCAGCCGTTATTTCTCCACAAACGAACAGTTTATACCTACGGCCGGCAACTATTACGCTTCTCCCATTACGGTGACGATTCCCACTTCAGCCGTTGAAAATTCCGCAGACGGCAAAGTTAAGATGTCGGCTTATGTCAATGCGGTTATGAAGAGTACGCAGGAATTTTATGTGGTATTTGGCAATTGGAAAAGTGGTGAGACACAGTCTTCAGGGGATGCTGCGGTGATAGATGAGAGCACGTCTGCGGCCTCTTCAGGGACCGCAGCTGCAGCCACCGGTATCTCTGCGGCGGAAACTACAAGCGGAAGTCTGGCCAGTGGAGAATATCTGATTCCGGTAACCGCAATAAAAGAAAAGACCAGTGATGCCAGTATGATGGCGGATTATATGTATCCGAAAGCCAGGCTGGTGGTAGATGGAAGTACTTCAGAACTGACGGTTTATATTCTGCATACGGTTGCCGGAGTGGAAGGCGGAGGACCGGAGTGGATGAGCTACAGTGGCGTAAAAGCTGAGAAAGAAACGAATGCGGTGGAACTGGGAGGTCAGATATATGACAGCTTCACATTTACGGTAAGCGGTGAAGTGCCTTCTCCCATGCTGGTAACTATGCTGATTAATGCCATGAAGATGGAAGTGAATGCGCGCCTTGTGTTTGATTTTGACAGCAGGACAACTGTGACCGGTTCTGCAGAGGAAGCACTGGAGGAATCTGTGGAGGAAACAGAGAAAGCAGACGAGGTTCAAAATGAGGACGCAGATATGCAGTCAGCTCAGGAAGACGAACAGAGCGGTATCTTATCTGAGGATGCAGGGTATCAGCTGGTAACAGATGCCTGGATACAGGGAATTTTTATCCTGCTCCTGACGACTGCAGCCACTGCAGGAATTTTCACTTTATACTGGCACAGAAAGAGGAGATATTAGATGAGAAAGAAAAGAAAAGGCTGCAAACAGATCAGGGCAATACTGTTCTGCCTGCTGCTGAGTTTTGGATTTTCGATTGTCGTTCAGGCAGAGACCCTTCCCTGCCGATCAGCAAAAGCTTCCGGTTTTTATCGTCATCCGGTAACTGATACGATTGAAGACTCCGGCGGAGAAACCAGTGAGGCGCTGGGGCAGTCGATGGTTACAAATGTGGTGGATACCAATGCGATGCTGGAGGAAAATCCGGAAGGAGGATACTATCTGTCTCTGCGTCTTCATATGACAGATAATCTTTCCGAGATTCTTCTGTCCGTTCAGGAACCGGGAGACAGTGACTGGGAAGAAGTTTCTTATGTGGAAACAGCGTCAGGCGAAGATCAGAAGGATTTAAGACTTCCTGTTGAAAGTGAAGAAACCATAGTCCGGGCAGAGTGTTATGTAGAGGCTATGGGACGCAGTGTCATTTTCTATATCACTCTGAGTGACTTTACAGATGGCAATACGGGAGGATTTGTGCAGATGGGCAGCAGTGAGGCGGAAGGCGCAAAGGAATCGGGAAGTGCTGAAAATGATGTGTTGGCTCAGGCAACAGGATTGATTACAGGAGAAGGACAGACAGGTTCCGGGAATAAGGGAACAACAGAAAGTACGGAGACGGCAGAATCCGTATTGAGTGCTGAAACAGGGGAGGTAAGTAATAACGTGCAGCAGTTAAATTTAAGCGGCGGCGTATGGTGGATGCTTTTTACAGTAATCTTTTGCGCAAATCTGCTGGCAGGTGCGGTTCTGCTGGCAGGAAAGGTGTTCCTTGCGCATGTGCTGAAGCGGAAAAATATTTTGTCAGAAGAAATCGTGGAAGATGAAACAGAAGAAGACGATTTTAACGCACAGGATCTCCTGGATGACTATTGGGAGGAACCGGAGAATGAGAAGTAAAGCCGGAAAATTTGCCGCGGGAATACTTTGTGCGTTACTGCTGTCTTCTGTGACCGGATGCGTAAATCAGCATCCGGCCGCAGAAGATACGGATGGAAGCAGCGGGCAGTCAGAGGAAACGGCTGCAGAAGAGCTGCGGATTGCGGCTACCAGCGTGGCGGTTATGCAGATTTGTGAAAAGCTGGATCTGGATTTGGCGGGTGTGCCGCACAGTGATCTGACGGATATTCCGGAACGGTATGAAACTGCAGAATCCATAGGCAGCCCTATGAGTCCGGATCTGGAAATACTTTCACAGCTTGATCCGGACTGGGTTCTGAGTCCTGCAAGTCTGATAAATGACCTTCAGCCCAAGTATGAGGAAGCAGGACTGCGGTATGCATTTCTGAATCTGAAAAGCGTACCGGGAATGTTTAAATCCATTCAGGAACTTGGAGAATTGTTTGGCAGGACCGACGAGGCACAGAAACTGGTGGGGGAATTTGAGAGTTATTACGCAGACTATCAGGAAAGTCATGAGGATGACACACCGCCCACAGTTCTCATACTGATGGGATTGCCTGGCTCCTATGTGGTTGCAACGGAAAATTCCTATGTGGGAAGTCTGGTGGAAATGGCAGGAGGAATAAATGTCTATGGAGGAACAGAGGATGAGTTTTTGAATGTCAATACGGAGGATATGCTTCAGAAAGATCCTGATATGATACTGCGCACAGCTCATGCCATGCCGGAAAGTGTTATGCAGATGTTTGCGGAGGAATTTGACACAAATGATATCTGGAAGCATTTTCGCGCAGTGCAGTGCGGACAGGTGTACGATTTGTCAAATGAGGAATTTGGTATGAGTGCCAACTTTAATTACCAGAATGCATTAAAAACGCTGGATGAAATTTTGTATGCAGATGGTCTGAATCTGTCAGGCGGTGAATGAGAGAAATTAACAGGAGATGAGTATGAGTCAATTGAAAAAAGGCAGAATGAAAGGACGTGTTTTTGCAGCTTTTCTGATGGTGATTGCGGCGCTGATTCTACTGTTCTTTGTATCAGTAAACCTGGGAAGTATCAAACTGAGTTTCCTTCAGTTATTCAGAGGATTGTTTGTGGAGTATGATCAGGCTGTGGCATCGGTCTATGATCTGCGCATTCCCAGAATTCTGATTTCCATGATGGCGGGTGCAGGGCTTGCCTGTGCGGGAGTAATGTTTCAGGCAGTTTTGAAAAATCCTCTGGCAGACCCTGGAATTCTGGGCATATCCAGCGGTGCAGGCTTTGCGGCAGTAGCTGCAGCAGCCCTGTTTCCCCAGTTCTATCTTGCGGCTCCTGTTTTCAGCTTTCTGGGAGGTCTCCTGGCTTTTGGGATGGTGTATTCTCTGGCATGGAGAGGAACCTTGTCGCCTCTTCGGATTATTCTGATGGGTGTGGCGATTCAGTCCTTGTTTACAGGATTGTCCAGCGGTGTGAATTCCATGAGCGGCGGGAATCTTTTGGGAGTGGCTTCTATTGTGGAAGGAAATATTACAATGAAGACCTGGAGTGATGTGAAGATACTCTGTGTATTTGTGATGCTTGGACTGGTTTTAACCATGTTCTGTGCACGGTGGTGCAATCTGATGGGACTGGAGGATAAAACTATCCGGGGCCTGGGTATTCATGTGGATCGGGTACGCCTGCTGGTAAGTCTGACAGCAGTCTTTCTGGTTGGCGGCTGTACTGCCATTGTGGGCGCGGTGAGCTTTCTTGGTCTGCTGGTGCCTCATATCGGACGGATTTTTGTGGGAAGCGAACATAAGCTGCTGCTGCCGTTTTCAGCTCTGCTGGGGGCTTTCCTTTTCCTTCTGGCAGACACTCTGGGGCGCACGATAGCATATCCTTATGAAATCAGCGCCGGCATTATCCTGTCAGTTGCAGGAGGAATTGTTTTTGTAATTCTTTTGCGAAAGAGTGGGGGAATCTATGGAAAATAAAACCTGCTTTACCTTAAAAAATGTTATGTTCTCTTACGGAGAGAAGCCGGTTCTTCAGAATCTGAGCCTGAAAATATCTCAAGGGAAAATTACTACTCTTCTGGGCTCCAATGGCTGTGGGAAATCGACGCTCTTTCAGCTGCTGACTAAAAATCTGGAACCAGAAAGGGGAGAGATCTTTCTTGGAAATAAGCCGTTAAAGGAAATGGATTTAAAAGAATTTTCTAGAAAAGCAGCTGTGGTGCATCAGAACAACACGGCT
Source organism: uncultured Merdimonas sp. (assembly GCA_944378225.1). Taxonomy (GTDB): domain Bacteria; phylum Bacillota; class Clostridia; order Lachnospirales; family Lachnospiraceae; genus Laedolimicola. Next base: position 7,112 of record CALWGE010000015.1, on the reverse strand, counting down.
CCGGGAGATATTACCGTAGAACAGCTGGTGTCTTATGGCCGTATTCCTTATACAAAGATGGGGCGTTCTGTTTCAAAGGAAAAAGATATTCAGATGATTGAACGGGCAATGAAAATCACAGGAACATTGGCTTTGCGGAAAAAACAGATACACGCGCTGTCCGGAGGACAGCGTCAACGCGTATGGATTGCCATGGCGATCGCCCAGGGAACAAAAATACTGCTTCTGGATGAGCCTACCACATATCTGGACGTGCGTTATCAGCTTCAGATTTTAAAACTGGTGCAGATGCTGAATCAGAAACTGGGGATTACAATTCTGATGGTTCTGCATGATATTAATCAGGCGATTTACTATAGCGATGAGATTGTGGCATTGTCGCCGGAAGGTACCTTGATTGCCAGGGGCGATCCGAAAAAAGTGATTTCCTCTGAGACACTGCAGGAAGTTTATGGGATTCATTTATCGACTATGGAATATGAGGGAAGAAGAATGGTGATGACTGTGTAAAACAAGGAAGTATAGATTTTGCCATACAAAGGCGTTGACTTTGCGATGAAAGTACAGTATATTTAACAAATGAGTTAGCGGATGCTAATAAGCTCCGCTTTTTCTTATTCTTAGAAGTTAGAAATTTCTAACCGGAAGAAAGGACTGGAAAGGAAACTGAATTTATGCTGGATAAGAATCTTTTTTGTTTGCTGGGAAAAAGCAGAAAATATATTGTTGGTGTTGTTGCTCTGATGCTTCTTGGACTTCTGGCAAATCTTACTGTTACGGCCTGTATCTGTCGGATTGTGTGGTGTGCGGCTCGTTTTGATGAAAATGGTAGGAGAATAGTGATATTTTTGGCGCCTGCTCTGCTGGCAGGTTTTGGAATTGCAGTGCGCTGTGCTGCCACACGTATATCCGGAGATCTGAAGGATTTGCTGGGGAGAAAAGTGAAAAAGGAGCTGCGGGAGAAGGTTTATGACAAGATTGTCCGCCTGGGGATGCGTTCCACAGACGGGATGAGCATGGCCGGACTGACCCAGGTTGCGGTAGAGGGGGTTGAACAACTCGATCTTTATTATTCTGCATATATTCCTCAGTTTTTCTATGCAATGCTTGCGCCTTTGTTTCTGTTTGGAATTACGGTATGGATAGACTGGCGTGTGGCTATAGTATTGCTTTGCTGTGTCCCTTTGATCCCGGTTTCTATTGTGGCAGTTTCCCGGTATGCAAAACGGATTTTCTCCAGATATTGGGGGAAATACACTTCTATGGGGGATGCATTTCTGGACAGCGTCCAGGGATTGAAGGAACTGAAAATTTTCAGAGCCGATGGTGCCCGGCAGGTACGCATGAATAAAACCAGTGAGGAGTTTCGAAAGATTACAATGAAGGTACTGGTGATGCAGCTGGCCAGCGCTACTATTATGGATCTGGTGGCCTATGGAGGAGCAGGCCTGGGGATTGCCCTCACACTTTCTGCAGTTGCAAACCGCGGACTGTCTCCCTTTGCAGCTCTGTTCCTGATTCTGGTAGCGGTAGAATTTTTCCTGCCTCTTCGGGCTTTTGGCTCTGCATTTCACGTAGCGATGAACGGTATCAGCGCAGGAAACAGGATACTCTCCCTTTTGGAACAGCCTGACCCGGTATGGGGAAACCGGGAAGCGCCGGAGCTGGAGCTTCGTCTGGAGCAGGTGAGCTTTTCTTATGATGGAAAGCGGGAAGTGCTTCAGGATGTGACTATGGTTTTCCCGAAAACAGGGATGGCTTCTATCGTTGGAGAATCGGGATGCGGCAAGTCAACCATTGTAGGTCTTCTGAGCGGAGCCCTTTCGCCTCACCGGGGACGGGTAACAGCAGGGGGAATAAACATTGGGGAACTGTCCAGAGAATCCTATTATTCTCGTCTGGCTGTGGTAAGTTATAATACCTACATTTTTAACGAAAGCATCCGCAGTAACTTTCAGCTGGCAAAGCCGGGGGTAACAGAAGAAGAGATTTACCAGGCGCTGAGCGAAGTAAATCTCTCTGAGTATGTGCGTGAGAACGGAGGTCTGGACAAGGTTATCAGTGAAGACGCTGTAAATATTTCCGGCGGACAAAAGCAGCGGCTGGCTCTGGCAGTTAATCTGGCTGCAGAGAAAGAAATCTATATTTTTGACGAGGCATCCAGCAATATTGATATTGAAAGTGAGATCATTATTATGGAGCGAATCCGGAAGCTGGCCAGGCGAAAAGCTGTGATTGTAATTTCTCACCGTCTTGCCAATGTGGTTCCTTCAGACAGAATTTATTATATGGAATCCGGGAAGGTGAAGGAACAAGGGACGCATCATGAATTGATGGAGCGTCGGGGAGGATATGCAAAACTGTATACTGCGCAGAAAAGACTGGAGGAAGGATATAAGGAGGTGCAGGAATGAGCGAAAAACAGAAAACGCGCAGGAACGGAGTCACAATAATGGGAAATCTTATTCTGCTTCTGGGAAGTCTGTCTTTTGTGATGGTGCTTGCTGTCTTAAATGGTACGGCTGGATTTCTGTGTGCCATGGGAGTTACCCTTTCCGGAGCTGCAGGGATAGCAAAAGCTCTGGGAGAGAATATCTCGTTTTCCTATGGGGCGCTGATGGTACTGGCCATTGGATGCGGAATTCTGAGAGGAATACTGCGGTATCTGGAACAGTACAGCAATCATTATATTGCGTTTCGGCTGCTGGCAGTATTGCGTGATAAGATTTTCAGGGCTTTGCGCGTACTCTGTCCGGCAAAGCTGGAGACCAAACAGAAGGGCTCCATTATTGCGATGATCACTTCGGATATTGAAACATTGGAAGTTTTTTATGCACATACGATTTCACCCGTCTGCATTGCGGTTCTGGTATCTGTGTGTACGGCTGTGTTTGTGGGAATGGTATCCAGCTGGTGGCTGTCGCTCACAGCAGTGATCGGTTATGTTACGGTGGGAATACTGGTTCCTTTTTGTGTCTCTATCCGTCTGAAAGCATCGGGCGTCCGTTACCGTACAGAATTCGCTTCTTTCAATGCTTATTTTCTGGATAGTATCAAAGGCATTAAAGATATTGTTCTTCATAATGGGGGCGAAAAACGCAAGGAGGAAGTAAATCGCCGTTCGAATGAACTTTTGACGGAAACAAAAAAGATGAAGCATGATATTTCCGGAGCGTCCGCCGCAACGGAGCTTCTGGTATCTGTTTTCATTCTGGCAGCTCTTGCGGTGGGAATAGTTCTTGTTATCTGTCATGATCTTACAATGGGAAGAATGATTCTGGGCGTGGCTGCTGTGTTCAGTTCATTTGGTCCCGTGATTGCGATTTCGGCATTGCCGGGAAATCTGACGCAGACATTTGCTTCCGGAGATCGGGTACTGGATCTTCTCAGGGAAGAACCTGCAGTCAGGCCTGTGGAAAACGGTATTATGCTGGACACACTGGATAATTTGAATGTCAGTCATTTGTCCTTTTCGTATGATGGAGAAACAGAAGTACTGTCTGATATCTGTATCAGAGCAAAGAAAGGTGAGATTGTAGGAATCGTGGGAGCCTCTGGTTGTGGAAAATCAACGCTGCTTAAGCTGCTTCTCCGGTTCTGGAAGAAAAACAGCGGAATGATCCTTTACAATGGCACAGAGATTGAAGAAATCGATACCGGCAGTTTATCAGAGCATGTCACCATGGTCAGCCAGACCACTTATTTATTTGATGAGTCAATCGAAGAGAATCTGCGGATTGCCAGGCCTGATGCAACGCAGGAAGAAATAGAGACGGCCTGCAGGCAGGCAGCTGTTCACGATTTGATCATGAGACTTCCGGATGGCTATCAGACCCAGGCTGGTGCTCTGGGTGACAATCTGTCTGCAGGGGAGAAACAGCGCATTGGCCTGGCACGGGCCTTTTTAAGAGGAAGCGAACTGATTCTTCTGGATGAACCAACAAGCAATATAGACAGTATAAACGAAGGAATCATTCTTCAGGCTCTGAAGCAGCAGAAAAAGGAGAGAGGGATTATTCTGGTGTCTCATCGGGAATCTACCATGGCTGTTGCAGACTGTGTATATCGGATGGAGGGAGGAAGAATGATTGAACAGAACAGATAGAAAAAGAGAGCGGGAGAAAGAAATTGTTTTGCTGATGATCCGTCTGTATTGCTGCAAACATCATGGCACGCGAAAGGAACTGTGCCCGGAATGCAGGGAGCTGGCAGAGTATTCGGTGTGGCGAAGCGACAGGTGTCCTTTTATGGAGACAAAAACGTTCTGTTCCAATTGCCGCGTCCATTGCTATAAACCGATCATGCGGGAAAAAATAAAGGAAGTGATGCGGTTTTCCGGACCAAGGATGATGCTGCACCATCCCGTTATGGCTGTGAGGCATGTAATGGAAAGCCGAAAAGAAAAAAGAAGATTGGAGAAGGAATATGAGAATTAAAAGAATACTCTGGATGATGCTTGGATGTTTTGGCGTGGTACTTGGCGCAGTGGGTGCAGTTCTTCCCATGCTGCCCGCATTTCCTTTTCTTCTGCTGGCAGCCTTCAGCTTTGCGAAAAGTTCAGATCGGCTGCATCGGTGGTTTACAAACACAAAACTGTACCGCAATAATCTGGAAAGCTATGTAAAGGGGAAGGGAATGACCTGGTCGGCAAAAGTCCGGGTTATGATAACGGTAACGGTTCTGATGTCCTTAGGATTTATCCTGATGCTTTGGAGAAGTCTTTATATACCGTGCATAATACTTGCGGGTGTATGGATATTTCACATCATTTATTTCCTGAAAGGTGTAAAAACCTGGAAACCGGAAGTAGAGGAACACACTGACAGCTGTAAGGATAAAGCAGCCTGAACAGCGGAGCCAGCATTTTATAAATGATGTACACGATGTTTTAAGAAGGAATAATATGTTTTATCCATACAAAAAGTATTATTCCAAAAACACTCGTAGAAGGTTCTATAATATACAACGGCATTTCTTCAGATGGTATAAAGCAATTAAAAGCTCAATTACAAGAATATCTGGTAAAAATACATGGCTTTCTGGTTGCCGGAGTTTACTTTACAGCGGGAGATTGGCGGCAATGCTTACACCATCAGCTGAGATACTACAGTTCTGGGGCGCACCAGCCCTTTTGGCAGGTGTGATTATTTCCGCATTTTTTGGCGCTATGATTGGAAAGAAGATTGTGAAAAAGCATTTACTGCCTGATATGTAAACAAGACAATGTAAGTAAGGCTCAAAAAATATATTTCTACATTGCACTATCAGTGATTGACAATTGTTCTGAAAGATTGAAATAGCAGTGTACATGGAATTGGATATAAATTGCCCCCCATAAAGCAAAGAACACGAGAGATTAGGATTGTGTTCTCTGTTTTTTCAGTGTCTGTGAAGGCATATATCCGTTTGCTAGTGAGCGAATTAATTTTTTACATAACTCTTTCTATTCTCTTGACAAAATCCCTTTCATAGACTAAAATTATAACAGTGTTATATAGCGATGTTATATAGGAGGTGTGCAAAATAAACGGAAATGGAACGACTTTAGAAAATATCCACCGGGCAGCAAAAACGGAATTTTTAGAAAAAGGGTATAAAGACGCTTCCCTGCGGAATATTGTGAAATCCGTGGGAATGACCACTGGAGCCTTTTACGGATATTATAAAAGTAAAGAAGAACTTTTTGAAGCAATCGTTGGGGAGCATTACGAATATATTCTGAACCGTTTTATAAAGGCACAGCAGGAGTTTACCGAACTGCCAGCTGCCAAGCAGCCGGAAGTTATGAGTGATATTTCGGGGCTTTGCATGGATGATATTCTTCATTATGCGTACGAACATTTAGAGGAATGTAAACTGCTCCTCTGCTGTTCGGAAGGAACAAAATTTGCAGAGTTTATTGATGAAATGGTAGAGCTTGAAACAGATGGAACCCATGCCTATCAGGATGTCTTAAGGCAGCTTGGGAGACCCTCTCCTCAGATCGACCCCACGTTGGAGCATATTCTGATTACGGGAATGTTTCATGCTTTTTTTGAGTTGATTATCCATGAAATGCCGATTGAAAATGCTGAAAATTACGTCAAAGAATTGCACGCCTTTTATACGGCAGGATGGATGAAAATTATGGGGCAATAGCGCCCTATAATTTTTGACTTGTGGTTAGTATAAACTAACAAAATTGGATAGAAGAAGGACGAACCATGGTCCTCTGTATCATAAATAAAAGGTAAAGGAGGAATTTCCTTGAAAGAACAGTCTAATTTATCACGCCTGCTGGAAATTGCAGGCAGCTATAAGTACCTGACCTATGCTTCCTGGGTGCTTTCTGCCATCAGTGCCCTGATTGCTCTGGTACCCTTCTATTACATCTGGAAAATGATAAAGGAAGTACTGGAGGCGGCACCGGATTTCAGCCAGGCACAGAACCTGACACAAAACGGCTGGATGGCAGTATTGTTTGCAGTTATAGCGGTGCTTGTCTACATAGCAGGACTTATGTGTTCCCATTTAGGGGCATTTCGTATCGCTACAAACTTGCGTATACAGGTCATGGAGCATATCGTTAAGTTGCCTCTTGGATTTGCCGAAAGTTTTGGCAGCGGAAAGTTGCGCAAGATCGTTAACGAGTCCAGCGCAGCGACTGAAACTTATCTTGCTCATCAGCTTCCCGACAGAGCTAATGCCATTGCAACTCCTTGCGGTCTTTTGGTGCTTTTGTTGGCGTTTGACTGGAGGCTGGGCCTGTTGAGCCTTGTTCCGGTTGTGCTGGGATTTCTGATCATGATGACAATGACCGGAAAGCAGATGCAGGAAAAGATGAAAGAATATCAGAATGCGCTGGATGATATGTCCAACGAAGCGGTAGAGTATGTCCGCGGTATTCCGGTGGTAAAAACCTTTGGCCAGACCATCTTTTCCTTTAAGAAATTTAAAGACTCCATCGACCGATATAAAGTATGGGTGATCGCATATACCAGGCAGCTTCGGACACCGATGATGTTTTACACGGCAGCGATCAACGGAGTTTTTGCTACACTGATCGCCGGAGGACTGTTGTTTACACAAGATGGTGTGACTTCCGGTTTCTTACTGGATCTCATTTTCTATAT
>CALWGE010000014.1 GCA_944378225.1 uncultured Merdimonas sp. | reverse complement strand
CCAAGCCCCATCTGTACCAGAAGTGCTCTGGCTTCTTCCTCTATTTCCTGATGAATTTCTTTTTTCCGAGCCTTGTAATCCGGCTGTTCTTTTGCCAGAAGCTGACGGGCAAGCATCACATTTTCCAGGGCAGTATACTGCGGAAAAAGATTAAAAGACTGAAATACCAGACCAAAATGGAGTCTTTTTTTCCGAATCTCTGCTTCCTGCCGGCTCTGGCGCGCATCTGCGTCAAACAGCGTCTCCCCATTCACACGAATCACACCTGAGTCAGGCTGTTCCAGAAAATTCAGACAACGCAGGAACGTAGTCTTTCCGCTTCCGGAGGAGCCTATAATGGACAACACTTCTCCTTTTTCAAGAGAAAAGCTGATATCTTTCAGTACCGTGATGTCCTCAAAATTTTTACTGATATGTTCTACTTCCAGAATCGCCATAAATTTACGCCCCTCCTTATCTGAAATATTCCAGCTTCCGTTCCAGACGTCCCAGAAGGACAGTCACCACGCCGCTGAATATCAGATAATAGACGGCTGTAAAGAACAGGGGCCAGATTACACCGGAAATTCCCTGAGAGCCTTTCATAAAAGACTCTCCTGCCCAGATAATTTCCTGAAGCGCGATCGTTGTCGCAAGAGAAGTATCCTTCACCAGTGTGATGATTTCATTTGCCATAGGCGGAACGATACGCTTGACCATCTGCATCAGCTTTACCTTGAAAAAAATCTGAATCCGCGTCATTCCAAGCACCAGTCCGGCCTCTTCCTGCCCCACAGGGACACCCTGAATTCCGCCCCGGTATATTTCAGAAAAATAACAGGCGTAATTAATTACAAAAGCTACTGCAGCTGCCACGAAACGTCCTGTATTTCCTCTCCAGATCTGATTGTGAAAGACCAGTCCCGGAAAATAAAATACAATCATCAGCTGGAGCATAAGCGGCGTACCACGTATGATCCAGACAATCATTTTCGATAACCAGCTCAGAGGTTTGAATCGTGACATGGAACCGAAGGCTATCACCAGTCCCAGCGGCACCGCACCGATTAAAGTAACAAAAAATAATTTCAAAGTCTGCAGAAAGCCACTGTTCAGAGAACGAATGACGATCGGCATCTGTTCCATTATCAGTTCCATATTACTCCTCTGCTGTATCTGCAGCTGCCTCAGCGCCAATCAGCGCTGCCTGCACACCGTATTTCTCTGCAGTCTTCTGCATTACTTCGTTTTCATAAGCTGATGTGAAATAGTCATTCAGAACAGCTGTCAGATCGGAACCCTTGCGGAAGCCGACGCCATAATCTTCATTATTCAGGCTTACTGTATAAGTCAGATTCTCATAGCCGGTACCCTCTCCAATCATGGCTGCCGCCATCAGAAGATCAATGACAGCCGCGTCTGAAGTTCCGGAAGCTACTTCCAGCAGGGCATCTGACTGAGCAGAAACCGGAGTATAATTAAGACCCAGCGCACTTACTTCAGCCTCTCCTGCGCTTCCTGCCTCTACCGCAAAAGTCAGATCAGAAAGACTTTCCACATCCTGATAATCCTCTGCCACATCAGCCGGTACCACAACGACCTGTGCATTATGCAGATAGGCATCTGTGCACTCCATAGCGCTCGTAACTTCATCTGTCAGCGTCATACCATTCCATACACAGTCAACAGCCTTGCTGTCCAGCTCCAGAATCTTGTTATCCCATTCAATCTCCACAAACTCTGCTTCAATACCAAGGCTCTTTGCAAAAGCATTTGCCAGGTCGGCGTCAAAGCCAATCCATTCTCCATTCTCATCCATATAATCCATGGGAGCAAAGTTTGTAATACCTACAACCAGTGTTCCCTTCTCCAGCACATATTCCATATCACTGGCGGGACCTTCAGAAGTCTCCTCAGCAGCCTCTGCTGCCTCTCCTTCTTCTGCCGCATCCTTTGCCGCATCTTCTGCATCTGTATTTGTCACAACCTCTTTCTCTGCAGAAGAACCGCAGCCTGTAATTACAGATGCTGCAAGGCAGCCGCACAGTAAAACGCTCAACATTCTCTTTTTCATATTTTCCTCCCACTGCCGCCGGAACGGCTTTTTGTCTCCGGGCGCCGGGCCTCGGGCATTTGATACTTTCTTTCTCTACCAATGGGCCACTGTACCATAGTAAAGTCACGATGGAATTCTATCATATAGAACCGCCTCTGTCAAGAAGAAAGAGCGAAAAAGGAACCTCCTTTCGAACGGTTCCCTTAATAATCCGGTTGTTCTATGCATATCTCGTATTTTTTTCATATTCTCTTTCCAGTTCATAAAGTCTCCTGGGCAGATTTGTGCATTCCGGTATATGCTCCTCCGCCTCCTGCAGAAGTCTTTCATATTCTTCTGTCAGTTCCTCAAGCTGCTCACCGTGTATATGCTGAAGTTCCATGGCTTCCTCAAAGTCTTCATCAGAAAGCCCCAGGCGCATGGCACAGACATACTCCTTCAGCACTTCAGGATCTTTCTGATACTGCCAGGATATACGAAATGCCTGTGCCGCCCTGCCAAAAAGAAACAACCGACAGCAGCATACCCCCAGGTTATTCCATACATGGGCATAGAATTCCACTCCCAGCCTGTCACTCTGCCGGATATCCAGAATTTTTTCATATTCGCAGATAGCGGCCTGATAATTTCCTCCCACAAAATATTCATCCGCCCTCAGCTTCAGACGTTCCTGTTCCTGATATGTATTCAGTACCTTCATTTTAGCCGTGAGCTGAGCGAGCTCTTCCTGCGAATAAAATTCCACACTTCTCAAAATCGTCAGAACCATATTCTGCAGACTTCCTCCGGCTTCAGCGCCTTTCTGGAGCTTATCTGCAAGTTCCGGACAGTGCATTTCCCTGCGGAGCCACTCCCACAGACGTGCGCCCAGCATTTTCTTATCTACAAGATATATATTTTCATACAGGAAATAGGCCAGTTCCTCCATGGAATAGACACGAATTCCCATGCTTTCAATGTAATACGGCGTCTCTGCCGGTTCTCTTCTGCATATGATAACCGCTCCCATGGTTTTCTCTCCTTCCGTAACCCCTGTTCCGCATCCGTCATCCGCCCAAATCCACTTCTTCACTCCAGCTCAGATCGGAAGAAGGAAACAGCTCCCCAAATCCCAGATCCCACACTGCAACCTGCAGCCTGTCCACACTTACAAACTGTGCAGAAATCCGAAGTCTTGTGGTCCGGGACGGGCGATCCGGGAGTCCGGTCAGAATCAGTCTTTCCTTCAGAACGTCCCCTCCCTGCATAGGCTTCAGAACAAACTCCACCGAAGGGTCTCCGCACAAAAGTGCTTCACACTCGGCCTTTGCCTCGTACCAGCTCTCTCCTGCCTCCAGCAATGTATAGACTGTATTTTTCCCTGTACCTGGTGTAAGCAGTCCAACATTATAGGAAATCTTGTCCTCGCCGAGAAATACACAGTTTTTTTCACCGCTAAGCCCGGCTTCCTGAAGCGCGCGGAAACAAGCTCCCTTGGCAAACAGATTATTTCCGGCAAAAACTCTCCTTCCGCTGCCGCACAAAACCCGCAAAGCCTGTTCATACCACTGCTCTTCGAACCCCTCACCTACCAGAAACACGGAAGATACAGGACGTTCCGCAAAAATTTCCCGTGCCATGACGCAGAGCAGCTCATCCTTTTCATCCGGCTGCAGACCGGAAACCGGACGATTCCAGCTCTTATCCTTCTCTGTACGCGCCAGATACGGGACCGTTCTGGTCCCTACATGCAAAACTGTGGCTTCTAAGACCTCTCCGCTGCAGGAAAACAGAACTGACTGATGCCTCCAGATTTCCCGCGGCTGACTGAGCACATACGCACAGAAGCTTTCCTCCCGGGACTGCACAAAAATACGGCTCTCCGGTACCCCCATCAGCTGCATGGCTGTTCGCCGGATTTTTTCTACATTTTTTTCAGAAGCCTCTTCCACAGAAAAAACAACAGCCTCCGCCTCATGTACTTTTCCGTACGGCTTCAAAAGCTTCATGGCCTTTTTCAGAAACAGTTCCAGACTTTCTGTAGGGATTCTGTATTTTTCCGCTCCTGTCACCACCGATATGGAAACCGGTTCTTTTGTATCTTCGTTCCAGCAGCAAATCTGTGAGTACTCCTTATCCAGATCAAAACCTGCCACAAAATGTCCCACTGACATCCCTCCTCTTTTTGTCTCTCTCCATGACCGTCTATTTCAGAGAAAAAAGGGTTTCCACCATAAAATTCTTTTTTCCGTATTCTTTCATCTGTCTTTCCAGTTTCGGAAGATTCCGCTCGGAAAGCGCTCTGGACATTTCATAAATATCTGCATACTTGGTTCCTGTTGCAAACATGTCTTCCTGTTCTTCCACATAGCTTCGATCTGACGTGGAAATTTCTGTTCCGTCATCACGGATTTCCGTTACAAACCAGGTGAGACGTTCTCCGTAAAACAGTGTGAACTCACGGACGAAAACCCCGGGAACCAACGGATACAGCTGCTCCGCCATATAACTGCAGTTTTTCTCTCTTGGAGATTCCAGCACATAATGAAGAACCACTCTGTGTGCGGGATTTGCACGGTACTCAACAAAATATTTATCTTCCAGAATCCAGGATTTTCCCAGTCTCGCGAGAAGCGGCTTCATAAACCCAAACCTGATCTTCCTTTGGATATAGGCCTCCGTCATCTGTTCCGCCCGGATTTTCTGGTGCTCATTCAGATGTTTACGGCCCGCCAGCTCTCTCAGATAGGCAAGTCCGCATATATCCGCCAGATTTTCTTCCCAGGCAATTGCTTTCTCCATATAATCCCACGCCATTTCCGGGGCCGGGTGATCCCGGACAAAATCCTCAAATGCCAGCCAGGTCAGATAGGCCCGGCTCACAAGCCCTTCCCCACCCAGACTGTGGTAATCTCTGAAAATTTCAAAAGCAGAATCTCTGATCTGCCCGGTAAACAGCATCTGTCCAAGCAGTCTTTCTTCCAGCTCAAATACATTCAGTTCAAATTCTCTTGCCGCCCTCCACACTGTTTCCATAGTCTCCGCAGAACCGCAGTAATAGCCTGACAGATATTCCAGAATACTTTCATTGTATTTGTGATTCTGGAAAATAAAAAGACAAAGATGCAGCAGAAATTCGTCTTCTTCATATTCTCTTTCACGGATTTTCCAGGCTGCAAGTTTAATAAGGAACTTGCTCCTTACCATGGTGTATCCATGACGCCAGATCATAGACCAGGCTTCTTCATACATACCTCTCAGGATCAGGATCTCCGTATATCTGGCACGATCCTTCGGATTCATACTGGCCGTCTCAGACACAAAGAACTCCTGATCCAGATCGTCCAGTTCATGATTCGCATAATAGAACTGAAGAAGTTCCTGACGTACATTTTCTTTGTACTGAGCAGTAAACCCGTTGATTTTCAATACACGCTTATAATTTTCGACATTTTCAGGTGTAAGCACATGGTAGCGGGATGTTCCGTCGCACAGGTACAGATAGAGTCCCTGGTGGTAACGCAGCAGTTCTCTGCATCGCGGTGCATACCGCTGTTCATTCATCATTTTTTTCAGTGTATAAGGAACGCTGGACGAATAACAGTTTCCCTGCTCGTCCGTCAGCAGAATCACCGCTCCCGGTGTGTAGACAGGAATCATTGCCTGACCGCCGGAAAGCGGAACCACAATTCTTTTCTGAAGCTGCTCATACAGAACCTGAACCTGACGAATCCTTCTGTCCTGACACTGAATCTTCCGTAAAAACATAATGTCTGCCAGTGCTTCAGCAAAATCAATAGTCAGAAGCTCTTCTACCAGAAACTGATCATAGATTACAGCCAGATCCTCGCTCAGATGACGGCGAATCAGCTCATCCAGCATAAAGGACTCGATCTGTTCCCTGTATCGCCTGAAAATCTCGCTGTCTTCCTTCCAGAAGCGGATAATATTCGCATAAAGAGCTGCCTTCTGAGCACTGTTTAATGTATTCTCCAGCTGAAAATACAACAGCAGATTTTTAGGGAAGGCCTCGCCGTACTTTTCCGGAACTGCTTTCATGAAATACTCATATAATCTGGTAATTTTTAATTCGGCCTGCACGCCGCGCCTGTACCAGAGAAAACTCTTTTCATCTGTACGTCCGTTTCTGATTAAATGAGAACAGATATCCGAAAGCAGTTCTTTGCTCCCGCTTTTATAATAAAGTCTTTCCAGACGCTCAAATGCCGCATCTGTCAGACACACATCCGCCAGTATCTGTTTGGCCAGCTTTACTGCCTCTTCCGGGTTCAAATCTTCTTCTGTGTTTTCTGTTATTTCAACAACAGTCTGAACCTGAGCCGTTTTTTCTGTATTCTCTTTTTCCGGCAGTGGTTCAATAGGATCCGCAGAGATGAAATATGCGTAATGCTCTTTTTCCGGTTCCTGATGCGCTTCCACCCGTACAGTGTAAGGAAGCAGAAACTCTCCTGCCTCTGTAACAATACAGAATTCCCCTTCTATCTCTTCCCCTCCCCAGAATCCTCTGGCGTCAAAGGAAAATCCGACCCGCACCGCTCTGCTGTGAAAACCGGTTCGCTCCAGACTCATACGGCTGGAAGATGCATAAACCACACCTTTAACTGGACGATCTGCTGTCAGAGTAAAACTTCCTTCTGTCTTTTCTCCCGGTCTGCCTGAAAGAGTGATGACAGAGTCAGAGAGCGTCACCACAGGTTTATCAAATTCAATATTTCCTGCTGCTATTCGTTCCAGCTTTGCTCTCATCCGTCTTCCTCCCCTTCTCTTCTTCTGTCATTTCCTGCCGTCTTTCAGTATTTTCCCTCTGCAACTTGTCATTGCTTTTTTCTGAAATCCGTTTATAATTCAGTATAGCATTATTTAAATTAAAGTACAAGAAAAGAGGCTCGGAATGTTAAATCATAAAGACCATTTCCACGGCAGTGATCTGGAAAAAATAGAAGCAGTATACGGAATCAAAAAGGAAGATATTACAAGCTTCAGCGCAAATGTGAATCCTCTGGGTATCTCCCCTAAAATGCGGGAATCTCTCATCCGGCACATCGATGTCATTACCACCTATCCGGATCGTGAATATACGGCTCTCCGCTCACGGATCGGAGAATATATCGGAGCACCCGCTCAGAACATTCTTGTAGGTAACGGTTCTACTGAATTAATCTCATTGTTCATTCAGATGGAACATCCAAAAAAGGCTCTGATTCTGGGACCCACCTATTCAGAATACGAGAGAGAAATTTCACTGGGAGGCGGCACCTCTCTCTATTATCCTCTGAAAGAAGAAAATGATTTCATTCTGGATGCAGAAGACTTGAAAAAATATCTGAATGAGGGACTGGATCTGCTGGTAATCTGCAATCCCAATAATCCCACCTCTACTTCCATCACCCGTAAAACCATGCGCAAAATTCTGGACGAATGCAAACGTCATGATATTTTTGTCATTGTGGATGAGACTTATGTGGAATTTGCTCCGGATATGGATACCATCGACTGTGTCCCCCTGACGCATTATTACAACAATCTCGTTATTTTAAGAGGTGTATCCAAATTTTTTGCTTCTCCAGGTCTGCGTCTGGGATATGCTGTCACAGGAAACATGGATCTTCTGAAAGATATTAACAGTCACAAGGATCCATGGACAATTAACAGTCTTGCCGCTGCAGCCGGCGAGATTATGTTCACAGATACGGCGTATATTCAGAAAACCCGCGATCTCATTTCCGCCGAACGGGAACGGATTTACCAGGAACTCTGCTCCTGGAACAGTCTGAAGGTCTATCAGCCCACAGCCAATTTCATCCTGGCGCGTATTGAAAGGGAGGATGTCACAGCAGATGATTTGTTCGATCACGCTATCCGCAAAGGTCTGATGATTCGTAACTGCTCCACCTTTCCTTTTCTGGATAATCGGTATTTCCGTTTCTGTTTCATGATGCCGGAACAGAATACCGCTCTTCTGAACTGTCTGAAAGAGCTGCTCTGACAGCCGTACAGAACACACCTGTCTGATAAATAAACAGGCTCTGACTTTTCTGCCGATCCGATACCCTGTTTCCCGGATATCGGATGCAGAAAGGCCAGAGCCTGCTTTATATCTGTTTGATAGCTCTTATATCTTCTTTTAATCCCTGTTCCCTAAGAGCCGAGATACTGCTCATAAATAGCCAGAAAATCCGGGGGCATTTCTCCGGTCCAGTCTGTAAAATGCACCTTTTCCCAAAGCCTTTTGCTGAACTGAGAAGGCGTATCTGCCACAAGCTGATTGTATACACTCTCAAAAAGCTCATCTCTGCGCTTTTCCACCATGGTAACCTTATTCGCCTCGGTCGCTTCCTGATCAAAGTTGTTAATACATTTCAGAATGTAATATCCGTCTTCTGTCTCAATAATATCGCTGATCTGATCATTTTCCAGAGCAAAGGCCGCCTCTTCATAAGCGCTTCCATGTTCTCCTCTCCCAAAGGTCCAGGTAATCTGACTGTCCTCACTGCAGGAAGACGCCACAGAAGCAAAATCTCTTCCCTCATCCAGCTGTTCTTTCACACTCTGCGCTTCTTCCGGAGAATCCAGCCGAATCTGCTGTACCGTAATAATGCGCGCCTCATCATCGCTGACCTCGGTATTCACATCCTTGGTAATCTCTTCATACACCTTTCCGGACAGAACATGATCCCTGTACAGCCCCTCCACGTCCTTCAGCTCCAGGTCCATGTACTGTATCTGTTCTTTGGTAAGAGCTCCGTAATAGTCAGCTGCCGCCTGAGAAACCTTCTCTTCTTCATCAGCCGTCAGCTCCACTTCATAATTATCCGCCAGCAGAGTAATGGCTTTCATAGAAGCCAGCTGGTTTATAATGGTATCCTTCACATATTCTTCAAAAGTAACTCCGCCAAAATCATGTTCCCACATTTCCACACCATAGATACCTTCATACTGTCTCTGGTAATCCATGACATAAATCATTGCCTCAGGCAGCGTACAGACACTCTTGCCTATTTTAAACAGCTGATCTCCCGACAGACCTGTGGTAAATACAATTTCTGTGTTTTTTATCAGACTGCAGCCCGACAGGCTGCCTGCAGCAATCGCTGCGGCAAGTATCAGAGCTGCTTTTTTTCTGAGTTTTCCCGGCATATTTCTTCCTCCGTTTCCTGTTTTGTTCACTTTTTCAAACACAGGGGCTTCTTATGCCTCTACAATCAGATAGGTGCCGTCATCCAGCGCAAAGACTTCCGGAGTTTCTTCCAGTTCCTGAGATGACAGACCGCTGACATCCATCCCGCTCTCTTCCAGATAATCACGTACCTCTTTCAGAGAGTCCACTATGACTGCCATGCAGTCCTCCAGAAATTCTTCCGCCTCCTCCAGTGTCTCCGCTACAGGTTCGTCAAACAGCTGTCCCTGCTTTTTCAGAAAGGTTTCCAGACAGCTCTGTGAAAATTCGTTCATTTCTTTCTTCTCCTTTATCCGTCCAGAAGTGTCCGAAGGACCTTCAGCACTCCGTCGTTTACATTTGTATCCGTTATATATTTTGCAGCCTTTTTTACTGCCTCCGCCGCGTTTCCTACAGCGTAACTTTCAGTGGCACTGCGAATCATTTCCAGATCGTTGTGGTTATCCCCGAAAACCATAGTCTCGTCCGGACTGATCTTCAGGGTTTTCTGAATACTCCGGATAGCATTTCCTTTATTGGTGTCCTTGTTCATGAAATCCACCCAGACATCTCCGGAAACCGTGCAGTACAGTCTGTCTTCCCAGCGCGGTATCATGTTCCGGGCAATCTCCTGAATATTTTCTTTCCGATATACTGCCACCTTGTTAATACGACGCTCCTGAGAAAGCACATCATCCACAACCGTAATTTTGCTGCGGTATCCGTTCCGAATCAAATCCAGAAATTCCGAATCAGAGCTCTCTGTATAGAACCCTTCTTTTGTATCCAGAGTAAAACTGGCTCCGGGAATCTGACGTACTTCTCTCACCCACTGACATACCTGCTCCCATTCCAGCACCTGCTCCAGCATATCATATCCGCGGCAGCAGACATAGGCCCCATTTTCTGTAATGAAAATGATATCGTGTTCCACCGGGGCAAACAGTTTGGACATACTGGTATAATGACGCCCGCTTGCAGCAGCAAAGAGGATATCCTTTTCCTTCAGTTTCCGGATCACATCGAAAATCTCCGGATTAATCTGTGCTGTTCCCTCCGGAAGCAATGTTCCGTCAATATCACTGGCTATAAGCTTAATCATTTTCCGTTCCCTCCTCTGTAAATAGCAGAAAGCTCAGCGGCAGTTTTGATCACACAGTCCGCCCCTTCTCTTACAAGCTCTTCCCGGCCGCGGAACCCCCACAGAACGCCGATGGTATACATTCCTGCCGCCTTTCCTGTCTGCATATCTGTTCCGGTGTCTCCCGCATAAATACACTCCTGCGGCGATACTCCCATCTGCTGTGCAAGATAGAGCGCTCCATCCGGAGCCGGCTTTCTGGGGAATAATTCACACTGTCCCTGTACGAAATCAAACAGCTCCTTCCCAAATACTCTTTCGATTACATTCTCTGTATTCTCATGAGGCTTATTGGATAAAACTGCTATCTTTGCCCCGCGGTCTTTCAGCTCTGTCAGCATATCAGGAATACCCGGATATGCCTTGACCCTGTAAAGACAGCCTTCTGCAAAATATTCTGTATAGATCTTTTTCGCTTCTTCAAACCGGACGCCTTCTTCGTCTCCTCCAAAACGCAGCAAACGGTACATCAGCACATCCACACCATCTCCGACAAAGCGCTTATAATCCTCCAGAGTCGCCTGGCGCATTCCCAGATCTGCAAGCATATGGTTTCCGCTCCAGGCAATGGATTCCACACTGTCGCAAAGCGTTCCGTCCAGATCAAAAATACAGGCTCGATAACTCATTTTTCATCCTCCTCTTCTGTTCCAAGCAGATCAATTCCTTTCTTCAGAAGTTCCTGATAAAAACGGGCTGCCGGGAACCCCACTACATTCATATATTCTCCATGGATTTCCCTGATAAACGGCATACAGCCTCCCTGTATCGCATAGGCTCCCGCTTTGTCCATAGGCTCTCCAGTACTTACATAATGGCGAATCCACGCTTCTGTCATGGGATACATGCTCACCTTCGTCTCATCGGCAAAGTTTACAAGTACCTCTTTTGTCTGCGTATCGATTACAGCTGTCCCTGTATAAACTTTATGGGTACTGCCGGAAAGCATCTGCAGCATCCGTACTGCTTCTTTCTCATCCGCAGGTTTTCCCAGAATTCTGCCTTCATATGCCACCACAGTGTCCGCTCCGATCACCAGCGCAGGCTCCGTCTGATATTCCGCCACCTCTTCAGCCTTACAAAGGGCCAGTGACTTTACTGCTTCTACCGGATCTTCTGTATTCAGTTTTTCTTCGCCGCAACTGGGACAAATTTCAAATATCAGCCCCATCTGTTCCAGAATTTCTTTTCTTCTGGGTGAAGCTGATGCAAGAATTAATTTTCTTTTCATTTTACAAATACTCCTCCACACACAAAAACCTGCTGTCCGCAGGCTGTATGAGACCCGGCACACAGGGCATACTACTGATCAGGAGCCAGGCAGATACCAACTATTAGAGTAATATATATTTTTTAGATTGACAATAAATTTTTTATATTTTTTTGCTTTTCTTTTTTTCCGTTCCGTATTACAATAGAGAAAAATTACCAGACAGAAGCCTCGTTTCAAACATGAAACTGCGGCAGAAAATGAGAACTTTTTTGAAGGAGGAATTTTTATATGAAAAAGCTGTTTAAATTTGTCGGAACTGTAGCCGCCTTAAGTGCTGTGGCAGCCGCAGGTGTGGCCGTCTACAAGAAATTTTTTGCTTCTGATGAAGATTTCAGCGATCTGGATGATGATTTCGACGACGAGTTCGAAGAAGAAGATCTGGATGATGACGCTCCTGCAGGTGAAAGAGGTTATGTATCCCTGCACAGCGCAGCTGACGCTGTAAAGGAAAAAACCGAAGATATAAGTGGAACCATCAAAGACGCTGCAGAGGAAGTAAAAGAAACTGCTGCGGATGCTGCTGACGAAATCAAAGATACCATTACAGAATAAGTAATTCTAAAAGGCTTTTCGCCTCCTGACAGAATCCTGACCGCAAGAGTCATTGGTACACTGCAGAGGCGAAAAGCCTTTCTCTTATTTTCTATCCTTTACCGGAATTTGCTATACTCTCTCAAAAGTTCCAAACACCTGCTGCTCTCCGTCTTTCACCACAAACTTTCCTTTCGCCATTACACTTTTCAGTTCCAGTGTATCCTGTGTCAAAAGGCAGATATCTGCATCAAATCCAGGCTTCAGCCGACCCTTGGTACCCAATTTCAGCACAGACGCCACATTGGATGTAATGGCCTTTATCGCAATTTCCAGAGGAATTCCCTCTTTCTGTACACACTCCCGCACCTCCTTGAGAAGGCTTGAAGCTTTACCTATCCCGATTCCCTGAAATTCTCCCTGTTCATTAAAGACAGGAAGACTTCCCTGTCCGTCTGAAGAAATCGTAAAGCGATCACTGGAAATACCCAGATCCAGCATTCTGCGTATTCCTTTGCAGACACGGACTTCATCACAGATGGTCTCCCAGAAATCAATATCCTCATTTCCGGAAAAATCAATGGTCAGTCCTTCTTTCGCGAGCTCTACGCCGGCATCAAAAAGACCTGCATTCCGGTTCACATGAGTAGGAAGGAACTGTGACGCCGGGATTTCTGTCTCATGAATCACTCGATCAATCAGATCCATATACCGCAGACTGTCACCCAGATGGACATTGACAATACCCGCCTTTCCTGACAGCATTCCGGCTACTCTGGCATCCGCCGCGATTCTGGCAAATTCCTCAAAAGTCGGCTGAGAAGAACGATGATCTGAAATCGCCACTTCTCCCACTCCGATTACCTTATCCAGCATCATGATATCTTTCATCAGGCTGTCTGTAAGTGTCTTAACCGGTACCCGATAGGCTCCTGCATAAACATAGGTTGTAATTCCCTCATTATCCAGTGCATGCGCTTTGGAAAGGAGACCTGCCATATCCCTTCCCACACTGTCTGTCCCAATGCACCCCACCACCGTAGTGATTCCGTTCATAATTAAGTCTTTCAGATTTGCCTCTGGCGTACGGGTATGAAAACCTCCCTCACCGCCTCCGCCCATGATGTGTTCATGGCTGTCGATAAAGCCGGGAACTGCTGCCATGCCTTCTGCATTTATCTCTTCGATCTCCACACAGCCTCCGAAATCTGCTTTCAGCCTGTCCCCCACTGCTGCAATTGTCCCGTTCAGAACCAGGATATCCTTCACGCCGGCATTTTCCGGCTGATAAACCTTTGCTCCACGGATAAGCGTCACCATTGCCATATTAAATTCCCCCTTTCTGCCCTTCCACAGACTGGCTGTTCCATATCTTTTACATTTTTTCAGTCAGAGAACGCGGACAGGAAACTTTTGTTTCCCGCCCGCGTTCTGTACGAAGTTCCGCAGACGGAACTTCCTGTTATTCTATACTGTTATGCAAAGTTTATCGCTACAGCGATAGCGATAATGACTGTTCCCATTACAAAGAAGAACGCCTGCATCTTAATCTGGAATTTCGCCCAGGTACCCCAGTCAATTCTGGCTACACCCAGAACTCCAATCAGGCTGGCAGATACCGGCGTGAAGGCATCCACAAAGCCGGCACCCATCTGATATGCCAGGACTGCAATCTGACGGGATACGCCTACCAGATCAGCAAGCGGAGCCATAATCGGCATTGTCAGAGCAGCCTGTCCGGAGTTGGATGTTACAACCAGGTTAAACAGGCTCTGGAAGATATACATAAACCACGCTCCGATGAAAGAAGGAATTCCTTCCAGAGCATTTCCAATTGCGTAAAGGATGGTATTCAGAGAAGAATAAACATCCGCGTCTGAACCTCCCAGTACCAGAAGGATACCCTTTGCCATACCTACTACTACAGCTGTTCCGGCAAGATCAGAGACTCCGCCCTGGAAGGCGGAAGCCATTCCGTTAATGGTCATACCATTCAGCTTAAAGATGATGGCAATCACACCTGCTGCAAATCCCATTACGAAAAACTGTGAAGCAATTTCCGGAATATAGAAACCTTTCTGTGTTACTCCCCAGACAATCCAGATAAGCACTGCGAGCATCTCCAGAAGAATCAGCTTATGCCCCAGATTAAATTCTTTCTCTTCCTGGCTTACAGATCCCAAACGATCACGGAAATACGCATCTCCTGCATATACAACAGAATGCTGCGGATTCTTACGCACACGCTCCGCATATACCATCATAAAGGCTGCGGATGCCAGCGTTACCACCACCCACATAACCAGACGGAAAGAAGCTCCGGACAGTACCGGAACACCTGCGATACCCTGAGCTACCGCTACAGAAAAAGGACTCATCCAGGATACAGCATTTCCCACCTGAGAAGCCACATAAGTTACAGTAACCGCTACAATAGAATCATATCCCAGAGCAATTACAAACGGAACCATAATCATGGCAAACGGAATACATTCCTCTGCCATACCAAAGGTGGCGCCGCCGACAGAAAACAGAATGAAAAGCAGCGGAAGAGCCAGTCGCTCCAGTCCTTTTGTCTTACGGATAAACGCATAAATTCCCGCATCAATGGCGCCCGTCTTCATAATAATTCCGAACGAACCGCCGATAACCAGAATCAGCGCGCAAAGCCCAACCGCAGATCCGGAACGATCTCCGGTTACCAGTCCTTCAAACACATAGTTCATGAAACCGAAGCCACCGAAATCTTCAGTTCCCCAGACACCTGCCGTCTTATGCAGCTTCTTGCTGGTATCATAGAACTCTTCGCCATACCGGGAATACATCTCATCATCACTGATACCTGCCGCATCCAGATCTGCCTGCGTCCATGCAGAAGAATCTGTCTCCATCAGCGCCGCCAGGGCTTCGGGATCCACCTCCCACTCTTCCATGACAGCTTCATCCTGACTAATCTCTGCAAGAGCGTCTGCCACAAAATCTGTATTCAGATTATAGCTGTAGCGGAAGGTATCTGCCATAAGAACAGTCCTTGTGGAAGTTCCGCCATCTGCATTTGTATACTCAATCGTATGGGTACTGAATTTTCCGGCCGGGATCAAAAAAGTAAGAAACCAGCAGACGATCACCACGAAAAAGATAATCGCATAAGTGTGAGGCGTTTTCAGCTTTGTATAGTCCTTTTTAGCCGGCGCCTGTCCGTTTTTTCTTTTGAAACTCATAACCAATCTCCCTTGCTTCGCGGCGTTTTTTCTTCCGATGTATTCTCTCTCTACAAAACGCTTCTCAAGTGGGGGAAGCTTCTGTCCGAGACATTTTCCCATTTTCCGGAAAAACACCGCTTTTTGTTATATGTAATACATTTTACCCTATCATAATAAAATACACAACACATATTTTCTGTTTGCTGTATTTCATGTCTTCGCTGTCCCCCAGGCACGAATCAGCAGATCCGCTGCTTCCGAAAGTTCCTGTTCTGTAAGTGTGGCATAGCCGAGGAGTACTGCTGCCTTACACTTTTGCCCCTCTGCTGTCTCTGTCCTGTATTCAGACAGAGGGTATACCCGTATCTTCTGCTCCTCAGCTCTGGCTATCGCTTCTTTTTCACTCACCCCATTGCGGAACTCTGCCAGCAGATGAACTCCCGCATTTTCTCCCGTGATTTTTATGATTCCGGAAAGTTCTTTTAGTCTCTCCAGAAAAATATCATGCTTTCTTCCATAAATTCTTCTCATACGATTCAGATGACGCTCATAGTAACCATCACGGATAAAATGATTCAGTACCATCTGATCAATCCTGGACACTGTAGAAGAAAAACGGCACAGAGCTTCCTCTGCCTGAGCAAGGAGAGAATCCGGGAGTACCAGATAGCTGATACGAATGGCGGGGGCTATGGATTTTGAGAATGTACCGATATAGATAACACGATCATCCCTGTCTGCTCCCTGGAGGGCCGGAATCGGTTTTCCCTTATACCGGAATTCGCTGTCGTAATCATCTTCTATCAGATAGCGTCCCTGCTTTTCCGATGCCCATTTCAAAAGTTCCAGACGCCTTTTTATGGGCATGACAATCCCCAGAGGATACTGATGCGAAGGCATAACATAAGCAATATCCGCCCCTGAAGCCGCCAGCATATCTACCTGCATTCCCCGGGAATCCACAGGAACTGCCGTGAGCAAAAATCCCAGCTGTTCAAAGACACGATAAGCATGCTTATACGTAGGGCTTTCCATAGCCACCAGATGTTTTCTCCCAAGAATCGCTGCAAGCAGCATCAACAGATAGTCATTTCCTGCTCCGAGAATCACCTGCTCCGGCCGGCAGATCACGCCTCTGGCCTGATGAAGATAACGGCTGATCGCTTCCCGAAGCTCCCATTCTCCTCTGGGATCGCCCTGCTGAAACAGCTCTTTTCTGTCATCCAGCAGAACATTTCTTGTCAGCTTTCGCCACACATCATAGGGGAAGTGTTCCAAATCAATGCCGTTCGGCGTCAAATCATATTTCCAGGGAACCTGTTCTTTCTCCTGCCTGCTTCTCACCGGTCTGCACCCTGTATCCAGGCTGTATAATCCTTCTATACGACATACGTAGTATCCCTTCCATGGCACTGATTCCAGATACCCTTCCGAGATCAGCTGTTCATACGCCAGTTCTACTGTACTGCGGCTTACCTCCAATGACGCAGACAGGGATCGACTTGAGGGCAGCCGCTCCCCCGGGAGCAGCTGCCCTTTCTGAATGTCATGCTTGATATAACTGTAAATCTGTTCATACAGAGGCTCTGAGGCCTCTGTGTTCAGGCTGATGGCCAGTTCCCGCATACAACCTCCGTCTTTTCACAAGTATCCTGTATTAAGCCTTTGGCAGTTTAAAGGAACTTTTCAGAGATACAATCCGGTTAAACACAAGCTTTTCCGGAGTGGTGTCTTTTGCATCTACGCAGAAGAAACCATTGCGCACAAACTGGAAGCTGTCATAAGGCTTGGCACCTTCAAAGCCCGGTTCCAGATAAGCGTTCTCAATCACTGTCAGGGAATTGGGATTAAGATTCAGACTTCCGTCCTCGTTATAAACGCCCTTTTCCTCATCAATAATATTTTCGTAAAGACGTACCTGCGCTGTAATTGCATAGGGAGCCGGAACCCAGTGAATTGTTCCCTTAACTTTACGTCCGGTAAATCCGCTTCCGGCCTTTGTCTCCGGATCATAGGTACAGTGCACCTCGACAATCTTGCCGTTTTCATCCTTCACAAAGCTCTCACATTTCACAAAATATGCATGCATCAGGCGGACTTCATTTCCCGGAAACAGCCGGAAATATTTCTTCGGCGGTTCTTCCATGAAATCCTCTCTCTCGATATAAAGCTCACGGCAGAACGGAATCTTCCGGCTGCCCAGTTCCTCATTTTCCAGATTGTTGGCAGCATCCAGGTACTCAACCTGACCTTCCGGATAATTGTCGATCACCAGTTTAATCGGATCCAGTACAGCCATCAGACGCGGACGTTTCATCTTCAGATCCTCGCGGATGCAGTACTCCAGCATAGCATAATCCACAGAAGACTGGCTCTTGGAAATACCGCAGAGATCCACAAACATTTTAATGGATTCCGGTGTGAAGCCGCGGCGCTTCAGGGCAGCAATGGATACCAGACGAGGATCATCCCAGCCATCCACGATACCTTCCTCTACCAGTTTTTTAATATAACGCTTACCCGTCACCACATTCGTCAGATACAGCTTTGCGAACTCAATCTGGCGCGGCGGCATCGGATACTCCAGTTCACGTACCACCCAGTCATACAGCGGTCTGTGATCCTCAAATTCCAGGGTACACAGAGAATGGGTAATGCCTTCGATGGCGTCTTCAATGGGGTGCGCAAAATCGTACATCGGATAAATGCACCATTTGTCCCCCGTATTGTGGTGCGTCATATGAGCCACACGGTAAATAATCGGATCCCGCATATTGATATTCGGAGATGCCATATCAATCTTTGCACGCAGAACTTTTTCTCCATCCGCGTATTTTCCGGCACGCATCTCCTCAAACAGTTTCAGGTTCTCTTCCACACTCCGATCCCGGTAAGGACTGTTTTTGCCCGGTTCCGTAAGGGTTCCGCGATATTCACGAATCTCTTCTGCTGTCAGATCGCAGACATAGGCTTTTCCTTTCTTAATCAGCTTCACTGCAGCTTCATACATCTGCTCAAAATAGTCAGAGGCAAAAAAGAGACGATCCTCCCAGTCTGCTCCCAGCCACTGTACATCGGCCTTAATAGACTCCACAAACTCTGATTTTTCTTTGGTAGGATTGGTATCGTCAAAGCGCAGATTGAATTTTCCGCCGTATTTCTTTGCCGTGCCATAGCTCAGCAGAATTGCCTTGGCGTGTCCGATGTGCAGGTAACCATTCGGCTCCGGCGGAAATCGGGTATGAACAGTATCATACACTCCCTCTGCCAGATCCTTGTCTATCATCTGTTCGATAAAATTTTTGCCGGTCATTTCATTTTCCATAACTTCTTCCTCGCTTCTCTATCCGTGTTCCCGGCAGCACGCCTGCTGTTTTCTGCAGTCTTCCTGCCGCGTCAATCTGCCAAAATCATACCACAGCTTTTCCGGCTTGGCAAGCAATGGCAGAATATTCTTCTACATGCAGTACCCGGTCTTCCTGTCTATCACGTTACGCAAAGGTCTTTTTACCAGATAGCACTCCAGATTTTCAATACAGATATCCAGAATTTTCTCCAATGTCTCCGGAAGCGTAAAACCTCCGGACACATGAGGCGTAAGAATCACATTCTCCATATCCCACAGGGGATGATCAGGCGGCAGAGGTTCCGGATCTGTCACATCGAGACACGCTCCTGCAATCCGGCCTTCCTGAAGCGCTTTTGTCAGAGCTTCCGTATCCAGAGTAATGCCCCGGCCCACATTCATCACCACCGCGCCTGGCTTGAGCAGACGCAGACGTTCTTCATTCATCAGATGATATGTATCCTGATTGCCCGGCAGACTTAAGGCTACTATATCTGCCAGAGGGAGCTGCCGCTCCAGCCTCTCAAGAGTGTAAAGATCATCCACCCCTTCCGCCATTCTGGCTTCCCGCCGTTTAATTCCGACTGTACGGCAGCCCAGTCCTTTCATCTTTCTGGCAAAGGCTGTGCCGATATCTCCAAGGCCTATGACCAGGACACGGCTTCCTTCAATAATCTGTACATGGCCTTCTTTTTTCCAGAGATGTTCTCTCTGGTTTCTTCCGTACAGATTCAGTTTTTTCTGCAGTTCAAAAAGCATACCTATCATATGCTCCGATATGGCCAGACCATAAGCGCCTGTGGCGTTGGTGAGAAGGACATCTTCCGGAAGCGCTCCGTCGCAATATCCTTCTGTCCCCGCATTGTTCAGCTGCAGCCACTGAAGATTGCGTGCATGAACAAGACATTCCGGAGGTACATTTCCAAGAATGACTTCCACATCTGACAGAATCTCTTCTGTAAGGTTTTCCGGCAGACAATATACAAATTCCTGATGCCGGAAATTCTGTTCCAGCTTTTGTTTCTGCCTTTCATTCAGCGGCAGAGCCACTAAAATCTTCATTCCTTCCACACTCCCTGTTCTAGCTTCTCGCTTTAACCCCTTTTGTATCACGGCTTCCGGCTTTCAGCCTGTTCAGTACCAGCGTCCGCCCTCTGTATTCCACACTTTTTTCCGTACCGGCATGATAAAGATGTACAGCTTCAAGAAAATCTCCCTCTCCAAGCCGCATTCCGCGCACTCCTACAGCTCCCTTTTTCTTTTCCGGAACCTCTGATACAGGAAACCGCAGGAAATATCCCTCCTGACTCTGCAAAACCACCTGTTCGCTTCCGTCCGTCACCTCTGCAATCAGAAGCACATCTTCTTCTGACAGCTTCGTGGCCGCCACCGTCCGGTTATTCGTTTCAAACTCGCTTCCATCCACAACCTTGAGCATTCCACTCTTCGTTCCAAACAACAGTTTCCGGTTTTTCAGGTCCTCCATGCTGCCGATACCCACCAGCTGCTCTGTACTGCTGTTGAAATTACTGAAATTATCAATGGGAACTCCCTTATCCCGAAACTTTCCAAAGGGCAGGTCAAGCACTTTTATCGTATGCATCTTTCCGGCATCTGTGAAAACGCAGATTTTTCCCGTATTCATACAGGAGAACACGTACCGGTTCTCACTGTCGGCCGCCTCTTTGTTTCTCTCATATACTGCCACATCAATCGTCTTGGCATATCCAAAACGATCCATCAGGAACATAACCGGCGCTTCTTCTATCTTCTTTTCTTCCAGCACGATTGCTTCTGCATTCTCCACGGTCGTGCGCCTGGGTCTGGAAAAAGCGCGCCGAATTGCGTCCATATCGCGGATAATCACTCTGGTCATGCTTTCATGATTTTCCAGGATATCCTCATACTCTGCAATATTCTGCAGGGTCTTTTTATTTTCCTCTATCAGCGCCTGAATCTCCAGGCCGATCAGACGGTACAGACGCATTTCCAGGATAGCTTCCGCCTGACGTACCGTAAAACGCAGTTTTGCAGCCCGTTTTCTGGATGCTTCTGATTTAAAATGAATCCCCTCCGTAATTCCTTCTGTCAGACAGGCTTTTGCTTCCTTTACACTCCGGCTGCCTCTCAGGATTTCGATAATAAGATCAATACAGTCGCAGGCTTTGATAAGACCTTCCTGTATCTCACGCTTTTCCTGCTCTTTGGACAGCATGGTTCTGTACTTGCGGGTGGCCAGTTCATACTGAAAGTCAATGTAATGTTCCAGAATCTGTTTAAGTCCCAGGGTCTCCGGTCTTCCATCTGCCACTGCCAGCATATTGACTCCAAAGGTATCTTCCAGTCTTGTCTTCTTATACAGCAGATTCTTAAGCGCTTCTGTATCCGTTCCTTTTTTCAGCTCCAGCACAATGCGGATGCCTTCTTTGGAGGACTGGTTTGAAATATCTGTAATCTCCGGCGCTTTACGGCTCTCCACAAGAGCAGCTACATCATTAAGAAACTTTCCGATATTGGCACCAATCATCGTATATGGTATCTCGGTAATGACCAGCTGTTCCTTTCCGCCCTTAAGCTTTTCCACTTCGACCCGGCCCCGAATCTTAATTTTACCGGTACCCGTCTCATATATTGCCGGAAGCTCATCCTTATTTACAACGATACCGCCTGTGGGAAAATCGGGTCCCGGCATCAGGCGCATCAGCTTTTCTGTAGTGATATCCGGATTTTTCAGGTAAGCTTTGGCCGCGTCAATCACTTCTCCCAGATTATGCGGCGGAATGCTCGTTGCCATACCTACGGCAATTCCCTCGGACCCGTTCACCAAAAGATTCGGCACCCTGGACGGAAGCACTACAGGCTCTTTTTCATTCTCATCAAAATTCGGAACGAAATCCACCACATTTTTATCCAGATCTGCCAGAAACGCTTCCTGCGTTACCCTCTGCAGTCTGGCCTCCGTATAACGCATGGCCGCTGCTCCATCACCTTCGATGGAGCCAAAATTTCCATGTCCGTCTACCAGAGGAAGCCCTTTCTTGAATTCCTGTGACATCACCACCAGCGCTTCATAAATAGAGCTGTCCCCATGTGGATGATATTTACCCATAGTATCGCCAACGATACGGGCGCATTTTCGATAAGGCCGGTCATAACGGATCCCCAGTTCGTACATATCATACAGTGTACGGCGCTGTACAGGTTTTAATCCGTCCCGCACATCCGGCAGCGCACGGGAAATGATAACGCTCATAGCGTAATCTATATAGGATTTTTGCATCAAATCCGAATATTCTGTACGTATAATCTGCTCTTCCATAATTTCTCCCTTGGCTATATATCCAGTTCTGCGTCACAGGCATGCTCATAAATAAAGGCCCGGCGGGGAGGCACTTCCGTCCCCATCAGCATTTCCGTAATCCCCGAAGCCATACGGGCATCTTCTATCTCCACTCTTTTGAGAATTCTGGTCTCCGGATTCAAAGTAGTCTCCCAGAGCTGCTCCGGATCCATCTCTCCCAGTCCCTTATATCTCTGAAGCGTAAAACTTCCTTTATGCTTTTTCCGATAGCGTTCAAGCGCCTTATCATCATACAGATACTCCTCCTCTCCTCTGGCAGGCATTGCCTTATAAAGAGGCGGCATAGCGATATAGACATGACCCTCATAGATTAATTCAGGCATAAACCGGTAAAACAGAGTCAGCAGGAGTGTAGAAATATGCGCCCCGTCCACATCTGCATCGGCCATGATCACAATCTTGTCATACCGGAGTTTTGTAATATCAAAATCATTACCATAGCCTTCTGAAAATCCACAGCCAAAGGCATTAATCATAGCTTTAATCTCTGCATTAGCCAGGACTTTGTCGATGCTTGCCTTCTCTACGTTGAGAATCTTTCCGCGAATCGGAAGGATGGCCTGAAAATTCCGGTTTCTTGCTGTCTTTGCAGAACCGCCGGCAGAATCTCCCTCTACGATAAAAATTTCACATTTCGACGCATCTCTGCTCTCACAGTTGGCCAGCTTTCCGTTGGAGTCAAAAGAATACTTCTGTCTGCTCAGAAGATTTGTTTTCGCCCGTTCCTCCGTTTTCCGGATTTTCGCGGCCTTTTCCGCACAGCTGATAACTCCCTTCAGTGTTTCCAGATTGCGGTCAAAATAACGGACAATCTCATCACCTGCAACCTTCGCCACTGCTCTGGACGCATCCTGATTGTCCAGCTTGGTTTTTGTCTGTCCTTCAAAGCGCGGAGCAGGGTGCTTGATGGAGATGACAGCCGTCATACCGTTCCGCACATCTGCGCCTGTAAAATTTGCATCCTTTTCCTTCAGAATGCCAAGCTCTCTGGCATAATTGTTGATCACTGTTGTGAACACGGTCTTAAACCCGGTCAGATGCGTACCGCCCTCTGCATTGTAAATATTATTGCAGAATCCCAGTACATTTTCATGAAACTCCTGAATGTACTGAAATGCTCCCTCTACAACAATTCCTTCTGATTCTCCCTTAAAATAAATGACATCGTGAACCTTTTCTTTATTCTTATTCAGATCTTCCACAAAACCGACAATTCCGTTTTCCTCATGGAATTCCACATGCTCGGTCTGTTCCCCGCGCCGATCCTCAAATACAATCGTCAGTGCCGGATTGAGATATGCCGTTTCATGCAGACGGCTTTTTACCTCTTCTGCCTGAAATCTTGTCTTCTCAAAAATTTCCGGATCCGGCAGAAAATTAATTTTTGTTCCCGTCTCTTTTGTCTTTCCGATTGTCGGCAGAAGGCCGTCCTGAAGTTCAATTGTCGGTACACCGCGCTCATAATGATCATGATGAACAAAGCCATCCCGGCTTACCTGAATATCCAGATAGACAGAAAGTGCGTTTACAACAGAAGAACCCACTCCATGCAGACCGCCGCTGGTCTTATATACAGAATCATCGAATTTACCTCCTGCATGAAGCGTCGTAAACACAAGTCTTTCTGCCGACACTCCCTTTGCATGCAGATCCACAGGAATTCCGCGTCCATTGTCCGATACAGTGCAGGAGCCGTCCTTCTCCAGATATACCTGAATCCGGGAACAGAAACCTGCCAGATGCTCGTCCACGGAATTGTCCACTATCTCATAAATCAGATGGTTGAGTCCTTTCCGTGATACACTTCCAATATACATGCCGGGCCTTTTACGCACGGCCTCCAATCCCTCCAGCACAGAAATACTGTCTGCGTCGTAGGTTGTTTTCTTCGTCATAGCTCATTTCACTCCTGATTAAATAATTCCAGAAATTCATCAGAACTGTCATACCGATAAATATAGTAAGAACCATCTTCATACACCAGTTCAGCGTCCTGAATCAACTTCTGATTACGATTTAACTCATTATAATGCAGTAATAAAAATACAGGCTCTACAGGATCATCCAGGAATAAATTATCCATTTTTACAAGCCATGGATATAAGGAGTACTCCTCCCCTTTTCCTCCGGTAAACGGAACCATTTCAATCTTTCCCTCTGTCAGTTCTGTCACCACATTGCAGTTCCAGAAAGTTCCGTATCCAAAAGTGTACCCTTCTTTTTCCAAATATTCAATACTCGCCATACGCTCCTTGTTTCCTGTTTCTTCAAGGCAGGCAGAATACTCTTTAAGCCCAAGCAGGGAAACACAAAGGGCTGCAGAAATCAGCAATCCCTTACGAATGAACACCGAATAGTCTGTCTCACGATAAAATACCGCAAGTAAAGGAACATACATGATAATATTCAAAATATAATATCTGCTTTGCACTGATGTGTCTGTAAAAAGGAAAAGAAAACTTTGCAGCACTGCGCCCCACAAACTAAACCATAGCAAAAACTCGGAATCTGCATTGAGTCTCTTTCTCTGCTTCCATAAAAAAGCAATAATCATCAGAATCAATGCCATAAATCCTATATTCAGCAAATAGAAAATTCCATCTACAGAAAAAAGAAGTGTATCGGAAATTCCTGTTTCAGAATATCCGAAAGCATCGAGAAGTCTAATCCATATTTCATGAATTCTGTCTATTCCCGGACTGCGCAGCCAAATTTGTGAGTATGTATCAAAAACAAAAAATCGGGAAAGTATTTTTATGTTTATCAAATATCCTGCTGCCCCGGCCAGCAGAGATACCCAGATATAAGTGTTTGCTTTCACAAAACATTTCAGATCTTTTGACCTGGAAAAGCGTCCGAGCAGCAGCGAAATCGCTGCAGCTGCTGCAGGGACAAAAGTCACCAAAAGCTGGCGAATTCCACCCAGGCAGGAAGCAAAGGAAATACATATCAAAGCTCCCCAGACTATTCTTCGGTACTTTTTCTCCTTATACAGCCACATCCATAATCCAAGAATAAGAAAAGACAAGGAAATATGTGGAATATAATATCCCATTTGTCCAATCACATAAAAAGAAACATGACTGAATGGAATCAGAAGAAACGGTGCTGTATACCAGAACCATTTTATACTGCCGGTTAACTGTCGCATAAAAAAAGCATACGACAGTAAAAGCCAGGCATAAAGTGCAATATTACCGATTATATGAACTGCCGTCCAATTATCTGTAAAACGAAAAAGAAATGAACGAATCAATTGAGTATTAATAACACGCAATTCAGAAGAATATACCCACTCTCCTGTTACAATTCCATTTCCCTCTGAAAGCAGCTGTGCAAGAATCATCTCTCCAGCATCATCTGAGTTTATCAAATTGACTCCGTTAAAGTATAATACCCCCAATCCGGCTATGATTACCAGAAACAGCCAGACAGCTGATGATATATACTTTTTATTCTTCACACCCTCACCTCATTCGCACAAATGTTCTGTTTTCCCTCAACCAGACAAGTATAACACAACATCTAGTGGTTTGACAAACGTATTTTTTCTAATCTGTACTGAAGGGCTGCCAGATATATACATGTACTGAATGTTACAAACATTTCCAGAAGTCCTGATACCTCTCCTATTTCCAGATACAGAACAGCTGATACAAATGCAGTACCCAGCTGGAAAAACCTTTCCCGAGTCAGATTCATCTTTTCTTTTTCTTCAACGAGTCCCACAAACCGGTACAGACTCACAAAAAGACACACCGGACCTGCCAGAGATGTCCAGATATGCATCTGTGCCAAAAGCGGCGTTTTCCGTGGAAAATACGGACAGCCAATCCCGCACAGGAAAAATATGAATGAAAGGGAAAGGCAAATTTTTATCAGTCTGTCCCCGCATTCTCCGAATTCCGTAAGTTCTTTTGTATATAAATATACATAATTTCCTGTCACTGTTCCCCAGAGAAGAAAGAGCCAGCGACGGCCTTCACTGTTTCCGATGACAGAAAAACTTATTTCCGACAGTTCATATCCCGCTGACAGCAAAAATGTCAGTGCCGGAATAATAAAAAATGAAAAAAAATCATAGCTTCTGCGCATGCTTCCATGCTCCTTTCACAATGCTGGTATATACTAGTATGTACAGCCGGTTCCGATTCAGCAATGCATGTTCTGGAAGCTTTTAAAAATTTGTTTTAATTTTTTTTAAAAAAAGCTTGCAAAATCATTATTCCTGTTATATACTAAGCAAGTCGGCAGGCGAGACAAACAAAACAGCCTGATATGGTCGATTGGTCAAGCGGTTAAGACGCCGCCCTCTCACGGCGGAAACAGGGGTTCGATTCCCCTATCGACTGCTGAAACTTCTGAAATTATTTCAGAAGTTTTTTTTTGCCCCAAATTTACTGTATAAATGTCATAAAAAAGGAGAAGAACTCCGGTTTCCTGCGAACCGGAATTCCCCTCCTGTCTCTTTAGTATATTTGCTCATTACACGGTTACGTCCGCAAAACTGCCTCCGGCAGCCCGCATCAGATCCTGAGGAGAAAGTTCCATCTGAGAACCTCTTTTCCCTCCGCTTACCAATACTTTCTGCAGCTTCGCAGCGCTTTCATCCATCACTACCGGAAACTGTTTCTTCATTCCAATACAGGTACATCCACCCCGCACATACCCTGTCAGATCTGTCAGCTCCTTCAGCGGAAGCATTTCTATCGCTTTCTCATGAACAGCTCTGGCTGCTTTTTTCAGATCCAGTTCTGCCTCAATGGGAATTACAAATACATAATGCTCTCTGCTCTTTGCTACAGTTACCAGGGTCTTATAAACCAGCTCGTGGGGCTGACCCAGTAAATCCGCCATAGTAACTCCGTCCATAAACTCATCACAGTCATATGTATGTACACTATAAGGAATTTTTTTCTGTTCCAGAATACGCATGGCATTTGTCTTGACGTCTTTCTCCCTGTGCTTTGCCATCTTACATTCTTCTTTCTTAGTTTATACGATTTTTCAGAAACTTTCAGTGAATCTCCTGTTTTCCGGCTGCAATCTCAAATTCCTTCACAATTTCTGCAGAAGGAGCCTTGGTCGTCAGAGAAACGACTACGATCACGATGCTGGAAAATACAAAAGCCGGGAACAACTCGTAAATACTGAAAATTCCTCCCAAAGGACTTAAAAGCAGATTCCACACGAACACCATAATTCCTCCGGCCATCATACCGGCAATAGCGCCCTCCCGATTCACACGTTTCCAGAATAATGAGAACAGCATAACCGGACCAAAGGTGGCTCCAAATCCGGCCCACGCAAAGGATACAATATTAAAAATCACACTGTCTTCATCCCACGCAATAATTACGCCCACCAGAGCGATCAGCAACAATACAAGGCGGGAAAGATTCATTACTTTTTTATCATCTGCATTATTTTTCTTCAGAATTCCCTCATACAGATTCTTGGATACTGCAGAAGCAGCAATCAGCAAATAAGAATCAGATGAACTGATAGTTGCCGCCAGAATACCAGCCATAATAATGCCGGCCAGCACTGCCGGAAGCAGACTCTGTGACAGAACCACAAATACATTCTCCGCACCGCTTGCTGTGGCAAGTGTTGCCTCTGCCGGGAACAGAGAACGGCCAATCACACCGATGATAACAGCTGCGCATAAGGAAATCACACACCATACAGTGGCAATTCTTCTGGAATTCTTCAGTTCTCCTTCTTTCCGGATAGCCATGAAACGCAGAAGTACCTGCGGCACGCCGAAGTATCCAAGTCCCCATGACAGAGTAGAGATAATAGTCAGGAATCCGTAGCCCGACGCTTCACCAAACAAAGGAACTCCTGCTGCCGCCTGCTGCACGCCTGCCGCATCCGTCACCGGAGAAGCCAGAGAAGTTAAAGACAGATACCCCGGAATCTGAGACGCGTTCTCAATCACCTGACCGACTCCGCCAGCCGCTGAAGTACCCAGAATCAGAATCGTCAGCAAGGCAATAATCATTACAACTGCCTGCATAAAATCAGAGGCACTCTCCGCGAGAAATCCGCCTACAAAAGTGTAGATCAGTACAAAAAGAGCTCCTGCTATCATCATGGTATGGTAAGAAGTCCCAAATAATGTGGAGAACAGCTTCCCGCAGGTTACAAAACAGCTGCCTGCATATACCGTAAAGAAAACCAGAATAAAAAGAGCAGAAATACCCAGAATCACCTTTTTCTCTTCGTGGAATCGATTGCTCAGGAAATCCGGTACTGTAATGGAATCTCCCGCTACAGCAGAATACCGTCTGAGACGTTTCGCTACGATCAGCCAGTTTACATAAGTACCAACTGCCAGACCGATAGCCGTCCAGGCTGCGTCTGCCAGACCGCACCAGTAAGCCACTCCGGGAAGCCCCATCAGGAGCCAGCCGCTCATATCAGAGGCTTCAGCACTCATAGCCGTTACCCAGGGACCCAGAGAACGGCCGCCCAGGAAATAATTTTCGGAATTTGCCTGTGCACGCTTTGCAAAATACAGACCAATTCCTATCACAACCAGCATATAGCTAATCATTGCTATCAATATCTTCAGTGTTTCACCCGACATAACTGTTTTTCCCTCATTTCACATAGATTTCCTGCCATTTTAACAGATTTTCCGGGTTCTGTAAAGCCATAACCCGCTCTCATTTTTCTCGCCTCTGCAAAAAACACCCCGCAGGCCTATCCCTGCAAGGTGTTTTTCTGTAAGATTCTTCTGAATTTTCTGTTTTACTGCTCTGTGGGAGGAATAAACATAATTACAAAAACCAGAAGCAGTAGAAAGCAGACTGCCAGAACAGACTTTTCAAGAAAAATCCGGGTCAATGCCGTCCCGATAACAGCTCCTGCGATAAAAAACAGGATAATACCATAATACTGAAGACTTTTATCCCTGGCTTTCTTATCTTTATTAATATTATAGTAGAAAAGCTGCTCCGTAGCGCTTCTCAGATTCCCGGTACACATGGTCGTGGCATAGGCATTTCCATGAAGCAAACGAAAGCTTTCCACCTGCATGGAGCAGACAAAGGACACCAGAGCATTGATGATATCATCATAACGGCCTGACGGAACAAAGGAAATACCCAGAAGCACCATAAATTCCAGGGCGATAACAATCTGCCTCCAGTGAAGTCCCGGATTGTAACGATATCTCTTCCTTACATATTCTGTAATCAGGATTCCTGCCATAAACGCCAGAATGGGATAAGTATAATGCCAGATCTTGCTCCAGTTTCCGTCTGCCACATTAATCCCCAGGAGAACGATATTTCCCGTCTGTGCATTGGCAAAAACACCTCCGCGACTTACATAAGTATACACATCCAGATATCCTCCGGCCACAGCCAGCAGAATCCCCACAATATACGATTCAGAAGCCTTTTGCAGATGAAGTTTCATACACATCCTGTCCTTTTCCCTGATTCTGAAAAAGAGAGACACTGCAAAACCGCAATGTCCCTCCTGCGAAACAGCACTGTACAGAAAATTTCTTTTCCCCGCACAGACTGCTGCATGTTATTTCTGAGATGCCAGATAAGCGGCCTTTCCTTCATCATAAAGGTTATTTCCCCGGCTGTCAATGATGACTACCAGCGGCATCTCCTCCACGTAGAGCTTCCGGAGAGCTTCCGCCCCCAGATCTTCATAGGCAATCAGTTCGCATTTCTTGATACATTTTGCAAGGAGAGCTCCGGCTCCGCCGATGGCCCCAAAGTAGACTCCGTGATATTTTTTCATTGCCTCAACGACTTCCGGCAGTCTGGCGCCTTTTCCAATCATGCCGCGCGCTCCCACAGACATCATGGTCGGGGCATAGGCATCCATCCGGCCGCTGGTGGTAGGACCGGCGCTTCCGATGACCTGTCCTGGTTTAGCCGGAGTCGGTCCCACATAATAAATCGTGGCATCCATAGGATCGAAGGGAAGAGCTTCTCCCTTCGCAAGAGTGTCACACATTCTTTTATGTCCCGCATCTCTGGATGTATAAATGGTTCCGGTCAGATATACGGTATCTCCTGCATGCAGGGTATCGGCAAGCTCCTCTGTCAGAGGAAGGGTAATATGCTTTTCCATTAAATCACCTCCGTCTTATGGCGTGTTACATGACAATTAATGTTGACCGCGCAGGGCATGCCTGCAATATGTGTGGGCAGGGTTTCGATATTCAGAGCCAGAGCAGTGGTTTTCCCGCCAAATCCCTGAGGCCCGATTCCGAGTTTATTGATTTTCTCCAGCATTTCTTCTTCGAGAGCTGCATAGTAGGGATCCGGATTTCTCTCTTCTGTATTCCGCATCAGAGCCTTTTTCGCAAGCAGGGCACATTTGTCGAAGGTTCCTCCGATTCCCACTCCCACTACCATGGGCGGGCAGGGGTTCGGACCGGCTGTCTCCACTGTTTCCAGAATAAAGTCTTTGATTCCCTCAATTCCTGCAGAAGGCTTAAACATCCGGATAGCACTCATATTTTCACTGCCGAATCCCTTGGGACCTACTGTTACTTTGATCTGCTCACCGGGAACGATTTCTGTATAGAGCATAGCAGGTGTATTATCCCCCGTATTTCCCCGGCGGACCGGGTCTGCCACGACAGATTTCCGAAGGTAGCCTTTGTCATAGCCCCGCCGCACTCCTTCATCTACCGCTTCTCTTAAATCGCCGCCCACAATATGAACATCCTGACCAATTTCCAGGAAAACACAGGCCATACCCGTATCCTGGCAAATCGGCACACGTTCCTCTTCTGCAATCTCAAAATTTGTAATAATCTTATCCAGTACTCCCTGGGCAATCTCCCAGTCTTCGCAGGCTCTGCAGCGCCGAATGGCATTCTTGATATCGCCCGGCAGCTGCTCATTGGCCTCGATACACAGACGCTCCACCACATCTGTAATCTGCTGTGCCTGAATTTCCCGCATCATACTTCACCTCCAAATAATGATCACTGTTTCAGTTTTACTCTTTTTATTTTCTAATCTCAGCCCCGCTTTTACAGGAAGATTCCGATAAACTGACTGGCCAGAACTACCGCCACCAGTGCAATAGGATAAGTAGCCGCGTAAGCGCTGGCCACATCGTCTGTCTCTGTCACACGGATCAGGGTTCCCAGCGCCGGCGTACTCGTCATTCCACCGCAGATAGAACCCAGCGTATTGAACAGATTCAGATGCAGAACCTTTACTGCAAAGAAATATCCCAGGAACATGGGGATCAGTGTCATCAAAGCTCCGTAAAGGAACAACAGCGCTCCATGCTCTTTCAGAATATCCACAAAGCCGGCTCCTGCCTGCGAGCCCGCGCCCAGAAGAAAGAGCGCCAGACCAAATTCTCTTAAACATTCCAGAACATGTTTTTCCACCTGTACGCTCAGCCGGCCAAAATGACCGAAATGACCCAGTATCAGACCTGCAATCAGCGGCCCGCCTGAGGTGCCCAGGGCAAATACCGCTCCGCCCGGAAGGGGAATTTCTATCTTAGCCAGGATAATTCCCAGGGCAATCGCCATGGAAAACGGGAAGAAACCCATACTGTCCGCATAGAACAGTTCCTCTTTTTTTGTCTTGTGATATTCTTCCACTTCCACTCCGGCAGCTGCCTCAAAGCTTGCCCGCTCTGCTGCCATATCTGTTTTCAGAATCTTTGGAACCAGCTGTACAAACAAAACCACGCCCACTACACCGAATGGATATGCAATTCCGTAGCCTACGGAAGCCGCACTTGAGCCGGTGGCTTCCAGTGCCGCGGCAAGTCCCGGCGTACTGGTCAGAGCTCCTGTCATCATTCCCACACTGATATCCATGGGAATACCAAATATTTTAATCACTGCCACGCAGGTCAGCGCGCCGGCGGCAATTACAAGAATTCCCAGAAGAATATAAGAGGCCGCATTGTTCTTAAAATTACGGAAAAACTTTGGACCGGCAATAAAACCTACCGAGGTCACAAAGCAAATCAGTCCCAGTTCCCTGACCAGATCCGGAATCTCCACTCCGAAATGCCCGAAGACCAGAGCCACCAGCAGAATGCCGGCGGTTCCCAGCTCCAGTCCGCAGATCTTAATACTTCCTACCAGATATCCGATGACGGCAATCAGAAATACCATCATTAATGTATTGGAAAATATATTTTCCTCAAACCACTGTAACAGCCCCATAAATCCGTCACACTCCCTTTAAGCTCTTATCTCGGCATACTGAATGTATAGTTAGGAAGAAGCATCGGCGATACACTGCCCGTATGGAGGCCTGCATTCTCCAGCTCCTCTGCATATTTCTGCAGATGATCAAGATTCATGACACCAAGTTCAATCTCCTTGCTTCTTGCTGCCGCAGCCTTACCTGCATTACGCCCGAATACAATGATATCCAGCAGGGAATTGCCCATCAGACGGTTTCTTCCATGAATTCCTCCCACAGCCTCACCTGCTACCAGAAGATTCGGAATCACCTTGGTAAAGCCGTCTCCTCCAATCTCGAGACCGCCGTTCTGATAATGAAGAGTCGGATATACCAGAATAGGCTGCTTTCTCATATCAATGCCGTAATTCAGGAACATCCGGAGCATAGCCGGAATTCGTTTTTCGATGGTCCCTTCTCCATGAAGCATTTCAATCAGAGGCGTATCCAGCCATACTCCATAGCCCATGGGAGTTTTAATACCTTTTCCTCTCTCTGTACATTCACGGATAATGGAGGCAGCCGCTACGTCTCTTGTCTCCAGCGGATGCATAAATGCCTCGCCATCCACATTAATCAGCATTGCGCCTACAGAACGGACTTTCTCTGTTACCAGAGCTCCAAAGATCTGTGCCGGATAAGCTGCTCCGGTAGGATGGTACTGAATTGTATCCTGGTACAGCAGAGGAGCTCCTGCCCGATATCCCATTACCAGTCCGTCTGCTGTGGCTCCATAATGATTTGAAGTGGGGAAGTTCTGGTAGTGGAGCCGTCCTGCTCCTCCAGTTGCGATAATCACAGTCTTGGCCCGGGCTACTTTGTATTCACCTGTCTCCATATTCTGAAGAACCGCACCTGCTGCCTGTCCTCTGTCATCTTTGATCAATTCTACTGCTGCAGTAAAGTCCACTACCGGAATCTGACGATTCCATACCTCATCCCGCAGTACACGCATGATCTCAGCTCCGGAATAGTCCTTACAGGCATGCATTCTTTTTCTGGATGTTCCGCCTCCGTGAGTGGTAATCATCCGGCCGTCTTTATCTTTATCGAACATTACTCCCAGATCGTTCAGCCACTGGATTGCATCCGGAGCTTCCATAACAAGACGCCGCAGAAGCTCGGGTCTTGCGGCAAAATGTCCGCCTCCAAAAGCATCCAGGTAGTGGCGCTGCGGGGAGTCATTTTCTTTATCAGCAGCCTGAATGCCTCCCTCTGCCATCATGGTATTGGCGTCTCCGATCCGCAGCTTTGTGACCATCATAACATTGGCTCCGGCCGCATGTGCCTCTATGGCTGCAGAAGAACCTGCTCCGCCGCCTCCGATTACCAGAACGTCAACGTCATAATCCACCTTATTCAAATCGATCGGTACATTCAGAATCCGGCTGTTGGAATGAAGCAGGGTTCCCAGCTCAAAGGGGGCTTTTTCTCCTTTGTTGGGACCGACCTTAATCTCCTGAAAACCATCTTCCCGGTAATCCGGATGAAATTTTTTCAACAGCTCTTCCTTCTCCTCCGCTGTCATTCTTCTGGGCTCGACACCAAGGCGCTGCGCTCTTGTTGCCTCTACCTTTTTAATCGATTCCAGCATTTCCGCTGTATACATATCTGCTTCCCTCCTTATTTCTCGATATCCCGGTTGTTATACAGTTCCTTCATTTCTGTAATAGGCTTTTCCATGATCTGTTCAATCAGCTCATCGAAAGCTCCGCTGTGAATCTCCTCAACCCGGTTTTTAAGATGTTCTGATTTGGGTGCAATATATTTTCCGGTCAGTCTTCTTGCCAGAGTCCCCACCATCGGATGGGAAATTCCTGCCGGACAGCGGGAGGTGCAGATACCGCAGCCAATGCAGTCGAAGGACTCTTCTGCACATTTTTCAAAATCTCCTCTCTGTGCATATGCGATATACTGCATAACATTAAGCGACTGAGGACAGCCTTTGGTGCAGGCATTACAGCCAATACAGCTGTATATCTCCGGATAAAGATCCATCATCACACGCTGCTTCGGGCTGATTTCTTCCATATCATAATTTCGCTTATCTGCCGGGAAGAACGGCAAAGTCGCAATATACATTCCATCCTGCACCTGAGTCTGACAGGCCAGACAGGTCTTCAGTTCATTCTGCCCTTTGATTCTATATATGGTCGCGCAGGCTCCGCAGAATCCATGGCGGCATCCGCAGCCCCGTACCAGGCGGTAACCTGAATATTCCATAGCCGCCATAATAGTCAGATCAGCGGGTACGGAATACTTCTTTCCATAAAAAAATACATTTGCCATTTCCTGCATGTTCTATATACCGTTCCTTTCCTCAATTTGCCCATGGTTTTTGGGCATTCAGGTATGCCCCTCGGGTATTTCCTCAATTTGCCCATGATCTTTGGGCATCCAGATTTCTTTTCATGCGCTGCCAGGCATACATGCCGTCCGTCTCAGCCGCAGCGCAGACCTCGATTCCGCTTCGCTTCATCTCGGTTGAGGCGTTCGCCTCATGAAGCCGGAAGCCAGGTCATTCCTTCACGTGCAAGCACGTTCGGAATTCCTGTCTTCCGCCTTCGCGCTGCTCAGTGCTTATCAATATTCCGGGGGTAATTCATCAATTTCATCGCAGCGGAATACAGGACCGTCTTTACACACATATTTGGAACCAATATTGCAGCGTCCGCATTTACCGACTCCACATTTCATCCGTAATTCCAGCGTGGTATATACCTGAGTTTTATCAAAGCCCATTTCAATAAGACCTGCCAGTGTAAATTTAATCATGATAGGCGGTCCGCAGACCAGTACAGTCTTATCCGTGGAAAATTCCAGTTCTTTCAGATAAGCCGGAACAAAGCCCACATGGCCTTCCCAGCCTTCCTGCTCCCTGTCTATAGTCAGATGAACATTCACTCCGGGAGTATTCATCCATTCTTCCTGAATTTCCTTTAGCTGTACCAGATCGTCCATGGAACGTGATCCGTATAGAATGTCTACCGTGCCATAATTCTCCCGTTTGTCACGCACATAATTAATTACAGAACGAAGAGGCGCAAGTCCGATTCCTCCGGCAATAAACAGAAGATTCTGCCCTTTGAGAGCTGTCTCCACAGGAAATGCATTTCCATAAGGACCACGCACGGTAATTTCTTCGCCAACAGTCATATCGTGCAGATAATCTGTCAGGCTTCCGCAGCGTTTAATGCTGAATTCCTGAAATTCAGTGTTTGTGGGGGATGAAGTAATGGAAAACATTGCTTCGCCGACTCCCGGTACCGAAACCATGGCGCACTGACCGGGCATATGCTCAAAAAGTTTTTTCCCGTCCCGACCCACTACACGGAATGTCTTTACATCCGGCGTCTCCGTTCGGATGTCGGTGATAACTCCAATCTGTGGTATCAATGTATCCGTACAGTTGCACATCAGGCTTCACCTCCCAGTTTTTTTATAACTTTCACGATATTTAATGATGCAGGACATTTGCTGACGCAGCGGCCGCATCCCACACAGGAATATAATCCGTCATTATTTGCCGGATAATAAACCAGTTTATGCATGAATCTCTGACGGAAACGCTGCATCTGGCTGGTTCTCATATTTCCATGCGCCATCATGGTAAAATCGGAATACATACAGGAATCCCAGCAGCGGTACCGCTGAACCCCATTCTTTCCCGCGTCAAAATCCCGAATATCATAACACTGACAGGTAGGACATACA
The DNA here is from genome assembly GCA_944378225.1 of uncultured Merdimonas sp. Taxonomy (GTDB): domain Bacteria; phylum Bacillota; class Clostridia; order Lachnospirales; family Lachnospiraceae; genus Laedolimicola. Next base: position 15,849 of record CALWGE010000014.1, on the reverse strand, counting down.
AAAGTGCAGGTTCCGCAGGCCAGACAGGGTTTGTACATTTCCTCCCACAGAGGAGAATCAAAAAGCTCCATGGTATTTTCCTGCTTAAATCTGGAAAGGTCGAGATGAGAAAGAGGAAGTTTTTCCACTATACCGCGGATTGCTGTCTGTTCTTCTTCCACGGTCTTATCTCCGTCTTCTGTCTTTTCAAGAAATTCTTCTGCTGCCGCGGTCAGAGCCTCGCCTTTTTCTGTCAGAGGTTTCCAGTACAGACTGTCCTCTGTGAGCCATGTCTCCACGTCCGCGCCAGGCGCAGCCGGATCGATCTCAAAGTTTCTGCAGAAACACGTTTCTTCCGGCTCATGACAGGCCATAGAAACAATTGTTCCATGTTCACGGCGGGCTTTGTAAAAGCTGTCCACCGGATCAGATAAAAATACACGATCCAGCACTTCTACTGCCTTGACATCGCAGGCTCTCATCCCGAATACCACAAAAGGCCTGTCACACAGCTGCTGCGGATCTATCGAAATTTTTCCGTCCTCTTTTCTGCAGCGATAAAGCACCTCGCTCTGAGGAAAGAAACAGTCCTTGGCAGACTTTACGGTTTTCAGCGTATCGAGATCAAAGGTCTCTTCCGGAGTCCACAGTCCGTAATTTGTCTGATCACATTTCCGCAGAGGAAGAAACAGATCCTGCACTTTACTGACAGACGTAAAGAGTTCTGTCAGTCTGTCTTTTTTTACTCGGTACATGTTATCTTCCGCCTCCTCTCTCTGCTATAATCCCGGGCTCCACATCTTCAAACGTGAAATCTGTCAGGGGACCTTTGCTTTCCGTATCTGCTCCGGCCTGATATTCTCCATAGAAAGTATCGATATCCTTGATAAACTTCCGGTTCAGCAAATGCAGCGGGATGCTCTCCGGACATACTCTGCTGCACTCGCCGCAGTCCGTACAACGTCCGGCCACATGAAACGCACGGATAATATGGAACATCTGCTCCTCAAAAGTATCTGCATTTGCCTTCTGGTTACTGTCAAACTGACTGCTGTCAAAAACACATTTCAGACAGCTGCAGGCCGGACATACATTACGGCAGGCATTGCAGCGAATACACCTGGAAAGCTGTTCCTGCCAGAACGCAAAACGTTCTTCCGGCGGCAGATTCTCCAGCTCTTCCACCTGTGCAAAACGGTTGACTGCAAGTTCTCCCGGACCGGCCTCCTCGCCTGGCTCTGCCCCGATAAGTTCATCACAGACCACATGCGTTTTTCCTTTGCATACAAGACAGCGATCCAGAAGAACTTCTGCAGCGGCTGCTTCCTTATCTCCGTAAAGTGTGTTCAGCCTTACTCTGTCACCTTCCAGAACTGCGTCTGCAATTCCTTTTACTCCTGTATTCCGGATTTTTTCCGGATCCAGAGTTCCGTGACAGCCCACACCGATAATATAAGTCTTGTCTTTCTTTACCCGGTGCTCTTTAACCAGCTGATTGAAGCTGTAGGTATCGCATGGTTTCAGGAATACCAGTGTAGTGCCTTCCAGTTTTCCTGCAGCAATCAGATATTTGCTTAAATTTGCTCCGCAGAAAGGATTATATATAAAATTCTCCAGTTCTTCTGCCTTATCAAAGTATGCAGGTTCCGGATCCCAGCCCAGATCCCCTTTCTTCCAGCCAAGTACCCGCGATACGGTTCCATCAGCCAGAAGCTCTTTTGCTCTTGTGATCAGTTCTTGCATCGCAGATCCTCCAGTCTTACATTCTTACCGAGCTCATGTATCTTGGCCACAAACTCATTCATGGTAGTTGAAAACTTCACGCCTTCAGCTGCGGATACCCATTCCACACGGGTACGCCCTTTTTCCACTCCCAGATAATCCAGCATGGAAAACAGAAGGGTCATTCTTCTTCTGGCGTAATAATTTCCTGTTGTATAATGACAGTCTCCCGGATGACAGCCACAGAGAATCACTCCGTCTGCCCCTCTCTGAAAAGCTCTTAAAATAAACATGGGATTCACCCTGCAGGAACAGGGCACCCGGATAATCTTCACATCTGCCGGATAGGCAAGGCGGCTGCTGCCGGCCAGGTCCGCTCCGGCGTAGCTGCACCAGTTGCAGCAGAACGCTACGATTTTCGGTCGGAATTCTGTATTTTCTACCTGCATATTGCATCCACCTCCGCAAGAATTTGTCTGTTTGAGAAGCCCTGCAGATCCATGGCGCCTGACGGACAGGTGACTGTACAGGCTCCACAGCCCTGACAGAGAGCGCTGTTGACTACTGCCACACGTCTCGTCTCCCGGATTCCGTGATCATTTACTTCCCGTTCCTCATAGGAAATCGCTCCGTAAGGACATACCTTTTCACAGGCAGAACATCCATTACAGAACAGCGGATCTGATTTTGCCACGCAGGGATTGGTCACCAGATGGTCCTTGGCAAGAAGTCCAATTACCTTCACCGCCGCAGCTCCGGCCTGAGCAACCGTCTCCGGAATATCCTTGGGACCCTGGCAGACGCCGGAAAGGAAAATACCTGCTGTGGGCGATTCCACCGGACGCAGCTTGGCGTGGGACTCTGTCAGGAAGTTATTCGTATCAATGCTGGCAGTCAGCATGGTAGCTATCTTACGCACATCCGGATTGGGTTCAATGGCGGCTGCCAGGACTACCATATCCGCATTGATGAGAATTCGTTTATTATCCAGTAAATCCACGCCCTGCACCAGAAGCTTATCTCCCTGAGGCGCAACTTTTCCAACCTGCCCTTTGATGTAATGCACTCCGTACTCTTCCACTGCCCGCCGATAAAATTCATCAAAGTTTTTGCCCGGCGTACGCACGTCAATATAAAATACCGTCACATCCACATCCGGATATTTGTCACGAATCAGCATGGCATGCTTGGCTGTATACATACAGCAAATCTTCGAGCAGTAGCTTTTTCCACGGCTGTCAGCGCAGCGGGAACCCACGCACTGAATGAAAACCATGGATTTTGGCGGCTTATGATCAGACATGCGCTCCAGATGACCTTTGGTCGGTCCTGCGGCATTCATGATACGCTCCAGTTCCAGAGAAGTGATCACGTCAGGGCTCTGACTGTAAGCATACTCGTCATATTTATCCAGCTTAATCATATCGAAGCCTGTGGCAACCACAATAGCTCCGTAATCCTCAGTGATAATCTCATCCTTCTGCTCATAATCAATAGCTCCGGCCTGGCAGACTTTTGCGCAGACTCCACATTTTCCGGTCTTGAATTTGATGCAGTGTTCGCGGTCAATTACAGGCACATTAGGTATCGCCTGAGCAAAAGGCGTGTAGATGGCGCTTCTTGTATCCAGCCCCCTGTTAAACTCGTTAGGTGCCTTCTTGGAAGGACATTTTTCCTGGCAGACTCCGCAGCCCGTGCATTTGCTCATATCAACACTTCTTGCTTTTTTGCGGATTTCCACATGAAAATCGCCCACAAAGCCTGTCACCTTCTCTACCTCACTGTAGGTATAGATAGTGATATTCTCATGGGCTGCCGCTTCCACCATCTTCGGTGTCAGGATACAGGCTGAGCAGTCCAGGGTCGGGAAAGTCTTATCAAGCTGTGACATCCGGCCTCCGATGCTGGGTGTCTTTTCCAAAATGTCTACCTTATAGCCTGCCTCAGCGATATCCAGAGCCGTCTGAATACCGGCAATGCCGCCTCCGATAACAAGCGCTCTCTTTACCACCCGGCTGGTACCGGCAGTCAGAGGCGCGTTGAGCATTACCTTTGCAATAGCAGCTCTGGCCAGAATAATGGCTTTTTCTGTTGCTTCTTCCTTGTCTTTATGTATCCAGGAACAGTGCTCGCGTATGTTTGCTATCTCTACCATATAAGGATTCAGGCCCGCGCGGGCAGCTGCCTGGCGAAATGTATTTTCGTGCATTCTCGGGGAACAGGAACAGACAACTATGCCTGTAAGCTGTTTTTCCTGAATCGCCTCACGAACCTTGAGCTGTCCGGCTTCGGAACACATATACTGATAATCCTCTGCATGGACCACACCCGGCTCCTTTGCCGCCGCTGCCACTACACGGTCAATGTCTACCGTCGCCGCAATATTCGTACCGCAATGACAGACAAATACTCCTATTCTATGCACTTTTCTTCACCTCCCAAATTCTATTTGCTGTATTTGCGGAACGCACTGGCAAGAAGCTGCTGAGGCAGTTCCTCATCAAGAAGTTCCGGAATTTCATCAGGACTTAAGTAATTACCGCCCCTCTGCCGGATTACCATAAGACGTGCAGCCTCAATAAGTTTTGCAGGCTTTACATCTCTGGGACAACGCTCCACACAGGCAAAGCAGGAAAGACACTTCCAGAGACTCTTTGACTGAAGAAGAGCGCTCACATCCCCGCTCTCCACATAAGAAACAAACTGATGGGGACGAATATCCATCTCCTCATAAGCCGGACAGGAGGCAGAACATTTGCCGCATTTCATGCATTTTCTTGTATTCACACCGCTGATTTCGCGAATCATATCCGCTTTTGCTTCCTCTGTGCTATACATCTGCCTCTCCTCCCTTCTCATTGTTTTCTGTGTTTCCTTTCTCCGAAAGTAACCCCAGTGCTTCTGCCAGAATCTCTGTCAGATATGTTACCGGAACTTTTCTGGCCGCTCCGCTGGAGCGCAGATTATACAGACATAATGGACAGGCTGTAATCAATTCTTCTGCTCCATGGCTGACTGCGGATTCCATTACCTTATCTACCAGAGTTCCGGCCAGCGGCTTGTCTTTTAAAGATATGTATCCGCCGCAGCACTCATTCCGGAATGGATAAACCACCGGCTCCGCCCCCAGCGCCCGGATAAAGTCCTCCATCACAGTGGGGTTCTCCGGATCATCAAAGGCCATCACAGAGCTTGGACGAAGCAGCATACAGCCATAATATGCACCGATTTTCCGGCCTGTCAGGGGTTTTACTACCTTTTCCTTCAAAACATCAAAGCCCACCCGATCGCGAAGAACTTCCAGATAATGAAAGACCTTCGTTTCTCCCAGGTAGGGCTCGTCAAATCCGAGATAATTATTTGCTCTGGTACGGATATCCTCTACGTGTCTCATATCGTCATTGACACGCTTAATCACATGATGGCAGGCGGAACAGAGTGTCACCAGATCCTGCCCCTTTTCCTTTGCGTCATTCAGGGCGCGGACTGCCGACAGCTTCGTGGCAATCTCATCTGAAGCCTGGGGATAGACCGCACCGCAGCACTGCCATTCTTCAATCTCCTGAAGGGTAAAACCCAGGGCTTCCGCCGACATCCTGGCGTATCGATCCAGGTCCTGCGCCTTATTCTTCAGCGTACATCCCGGATAATATCTGTACACCATTTGACTACCTCCTTTATTTTGATAAATTTATATCAATTTCTGCTATTGTATCATATCGTGATTTTTTTAACAACTGTTTTTTGCAGAAATTCTGAGGTTTTTTTTATACTTTTCCCAAAACATAACGCAATTCCTGTAAAATAGTGTTACTTTTTCCATAATTCCGAGTGATTTTCTAGGAATTAATTGTCCTGTTTTTATCTGCTTGTTTTATATTTTGTTATTTTTTCATCTATATTGTCACTCTTTTAACATAGTTGTTTCAAAATCCGCCCTTATTGTATATGTTCTTTTAACAAATAAAATAATTAAAACAAAAGGGCCGGCAGAAAAACTGCCAGCCCAAAAACTTTTCTGTTATTGCGCTATGAAATTAGTCCTCTGCAACCACGTCTCCGATAAAGTCACGCAGTACTTTTGCAGAATGCGCCATCTGCTCCAGCTCTTCGTCTGTCATGGAAATCTTCAGAGTCTTGGCAATACCCTCGCTGTTCACTACGCAGGGAAGGCTGATGGTAGATCCGGCCAGCTCGCCATAGCTTTCATCCAGCACATGTGCAACCGGAAGAACGGTATTCTGATTCTTCAGAATAGACTCTACAATACGGAACGCAGACATTGCAATGCCATCAAAGGTAGCGCCCTTCAGAGAGATTACGTCTGCGCCTGCTGTACGGGCTTTTGTTGCGATCTCATTCTTAACCTCTTCCTTTTCCTTTTCATCCTGCGGAAGGAAGTGTTCGATCGGTTCGCCCGCTACGTTTACGCTGCTCCAGATCGGAACCTGGCTGTCACCATGCTCACCCAGGATATATCCCTGAATATCACGGATATCCACTTTGCAGCGACGGCTCAGAAGATAACGGAAACGTGCAGTGTCCAGAGATGTACCGGTACCGATTACACGCTCAGCCGGAAGTCCTGTCTCTTTCTGAATCAGGTACGTATTCACATCTACCGGATTGGATACCACGATGATCAGCGGATTCTTCGCATACTTCATGATATTCTGTGCGATATCTTTGGCAATACCTGTGTTTACTTTTGCCAGATCCAGACGAGTCTGCCCCGGCTTACGGGCAACGCCTGCGGTCACAATGATAATCTTCGCATCGGCACACTCCTCATATCCGCCCTGCTTAATACGCACCTGGCTGTAGAATGCTGTACCATGAGAAATATCAAGGGCTGCACCCTTAGCCTTCTTCTCATTTACGTCAATCAGAACAATCTCTCCTACCTGAGCACGCAGCATCAGAGTGTAGCAAATAGTCTCTCCTACATTTCCGGCGCCGATTACAACGATTTTGTTTGATGTCTCACTGTTCATTTCTGCAACCTCTCTCTCGTTCACATAATAAAATTGATAATTTTTTTACAATCGATCGTATTATATCACGTTGTTAAACTCGTAACAAGCCCTAAAATAAAATTTTGTATTTATTTACGTACACTTTTCAATTCCGGTATATAAAAACCGCAGAGAAGGAACAACTCCTCCTCTGCGGTTTAATGTTTACCCTTCGAATGCCTATACATGCATTCTCTTAATAACCTTCAGTCGTGTAAACTCTTCGCGATCCTTTTCCTCCAGCGCATTGGAAATGTTCTTCGTAAGCGCTTCATAGCGGGGAATCGTGATATTTTTCAGAGCATTGGCACGTTTCTGTGCCTTTTTAATGTTGGCCGCCAGCTGATATGCTGAATTCTCTACCATGGACAGTTTAATGGTCAGATCCTTCACTTTTTCAAACGCCACTCTGGCTATATCCAGAGATTCTTTTGTGCTGTAAAAGGCGTATACCGGCGTTCTGGTAGCTGCGTCGTAACGCACCAGAGGAATCTCCGTGCCCATGATACTTCGCGTTTTCACCTCAATACTGTCCTCGACAGGTACATTTCTCGCCACATCTGCCACGTTGTTAATGCCCATTTCCATGTTCGCCCGCTGCAGAGCCGCATATGCCTCAGTAAAGGTGGTACGTATCTCGGCCTGGATATCCTTAGCCTGATCCACCAGCCCCATCAGCTCCCGGATCAGGATGTTCCGTTTTTTATCCATAAGGTCATATCCCTGTCGGGCCAGCGTCAGAGAATTCTTCGCCGCTATGAGATTTCCTTTTGTAGGAACTGCACTGTTGTCCATTTCATACCTCCTGATCTTCCGCAGACTGCACTTCTGTTAAAAATCAATCCGTTTCCGCCGGTTTGTAATACTGATCAAGTATCTTCGTATCCACGCGGTCGAGCTCTTCTCTGGGCAGCATGCCAAGGAGCTCCCAGCCGATATCCAGAGTTTCTTCGATAGTACGGTTCTCATCAGGTCCCTGACCTACAAAGCGGGACTCGAACGCCTTTCCAAATTCCAGATATTTTTTATCGATAGGAGACAGCTCGTCTTCACCGATAACGGACGCCAGCGCTCTCGCATCTCCTACTTTTGCGTAGGAAGAGAAAAGCTGATTCGCCACGTCCTGATGATCCGCACGGGTATATCCTTCACCAATGCCGTCCTTCATCAGTCTCGACAGAGACGGAAGCACGCTGACAGGCGGATACACTGCCTGACCATGAAGCTCCCGATCCAGTACAATCTGACCCTCTGTGATATAACCTGTCAGGTCAGGAATCGGATGCGTAATGTCATCGTTGGGCATAGTCAGAATCGGAATCTGTGTTACAGACCCCTTCACGCCCTGTACGATACCGGCACGTTCATAAAGAGCCGCCAGTTCACTGTATAAGTAACCCGGATAACCCTTTCTGGACGGGATTTCACCCTTGGAAGAAGAAACCTCACGCATAGCCTCTGCAAAAGATGTCATATCCGTCAGAATAACCAGAATATGCATGTTGCACTCAAATGCCAGATACTCGGCAGCCGTCAGCGCTACCTTCGGCGTAATCAGACGCTCTACCACCGGATCGTTTGCCAGATTCATGAACATGGCTACATGCTCATAGGCGCCGCTTTCATCAAATGCACGGCGGAAGAAATCTGCCACGTCATGCTTAACACCCATGGCAGCAAACACAATACCAAACTGTTCATCAGAATCTTCTCCCAGAGAAGCCTGTTTTACCAGCTGGGCTGCCAGCTGATCATGAGGCAGACCGTTTCCGGAGAAAATCGGAAGCTTCTGTCCCCGAATCAGAGTTGTCAGTCCATCAATGGCTGAGAAACCTGTCCGGATATAGTTACGGGGATACTCCCGCATAACCGGATTCAGGGGCTGACCGTTTACATTCCGGTGAATATCGGATACAATCTCACCCAGACCGTCAATCGGCTGGCCCAGACCGTTAAAGGTACGTCCCAGGATTTCAGGAGAAAGTGCAATCTCCATGGGATGACCGGTCAGTTTTGTATGGGTATTGCGCAGGGACATGCTGTCCGTGCCTCCAAATACCTGAATAACTGCCTTGTCTTTATAGCACTCAATGATACGTCCCAGTTCCTTCTTTTTCCCGTCAACTGTGATCTCCACAATTTCCTCATAGGAAGCATTCTGGACACCTTCCAGGGCGATCAGAGGGCCATTGATTTCACTTAAGCCTAAATATTCAATTGCCATATCTATACCTCCCCTTATGCGTTCTTTTCCAGTACACGATTATAGAAATCATCAATCGCCTTTTTATAGTCGTCAAACATATCCAGACGGTTATTGGGTACATCGTACTTAATAGCGATTACCTTTTCGAAAATATTTTCAGCCTTCAGCACAGACATCGGCATTCCCATGGTAATGAGAGCCTTGGATCTGTCATACAGGTAAAGGATCGTCTCCATCATCTTCATCTGCTTTTCCATGGGTACGCAGGTATCCTCCGGATGGAAGGCATTCTGCTGCAGGAAGCCCAGACGCACAACTCTGGAAATTTCCAGAACCAGTTTCTGGTCATCCGGAAGCACGTCGCTTCCGATCAGCTTTACAATTTCCATAAGACTGCTTTCCTGATTCAGGATTACCATTAAACGGTTCCTGCAGTCCATGAAATCCTTTGCCACATGATCTTTATACCAGGGCGCCAGGTCAGAAATATATTCACTGTAACTGGTCAGCCAGTGAATGGCCGGATAATGACGGGCATAAGCCAGAGATTTATCCAGTCCCCAGAAACAGCGTACGAAACGTTTCGTATTCTGCGTAACCGGTTCAGAGAAGTCGCCTCCCTGGGGAGATACAGCTCCGATAATGGATACACTTCCTTCTGTACCATTTAAGTTCATCATCATACCGGCACGCTCGTAGAAAGCAGACAGACGGGATGCCAGATATGCCGGGAAACCTTCCTCGGCGGGCATCTCCTCCAGACGTCCGGACAGCTCACGAAGAGCCTCCGCCCATCGGGAAGTAGAGTCTGCCATGATAGCTACATCATAACCCATGTCACGATAATACTCTGCCAGAGTTACGCCTGTATAAATACTTGCCTCACGGGCTGCCACAGGCATGTTTGAAGTATTGGCAATCAGAACTGTACGATCCATCAGAGGATTTCCCGTCTTCGGGTCTATCAGCTCAGAAAAGTCTTCCAATACCTGGGTCATCTCATTTCCACGCTCTCCACAGCCAATGTAAATAATAATGTCTGCGTCGGACCACTTTGCAATCTGATGCTGCGTCATGGTCTTTCCGGTACCGAAACCGCCGGGAATAGCAGCTGTTCCGCCTTTGGCAATAGGGAACAGAGTATCCAGAATACGCTGTCCTGTAACCAGTGGCTTTGTGGCCGGATACCGTTTTCTTGCAGGTCTGGGGATGCGGATAGGCCATTTCTGAGTCATGGTCAGTTCCTTCTCGGAACCATCGTCCAGCTGCAGTACCGCAATGGTATCGCAGATGGTATACTGTCCGTCAGGCATAACTTTAATCAGAGTTCCCTCCAGATCCGGAGGAACCATTACCTTATGAACAATCGCATGCGTTTCCTGTACCTCACAGAGAATCGTACCTCCTCTGACACGCTCTCCTGCCTTTACCGTCATATGCGCATCCCAGAGTCTGGATTTATCCAGAGAATCCACTATCGTACCACGATTGATATATGCGCCTCCGGTCTTGGCAATCTCACTTAAAGGTCTTTCAATACCATCAAAAATATTATTCAGGATACCAGGCGCCAGTTCCACGGAAATGGCATCTCCGGTAGCCTCTACCAGTTCTCCCGGCTTCAGTCCGGTAGTCTCCTCGAAAACCTGAACTGTCGTCATATCTCTGTTCAGTCCGATAACTTCTCCTACCAGCTTTTCTTTGCCTACATAGACCATTTCTGACATCTTGAAGCCTGTATTGCCTTCCAGGTAGATGACGGGTCCGTTAATTCCATAGATCACACCTGTTCTATTCATGAGCCGCCCCTCCCTTTAACTGAAAGCTTTCCTTCGCCTCTGCAAGCTTTGTCTCAAAGGAATTATCTATCAGAATGTTTCTTCCTGGCAGAACCGCGCGCGTACCTCCCAGGAAAGAATAGGTGCTGACCGTAACCGGAGCTCCCACCTCAGCCTCAATGCTGTACTGATACTGAGCATCGGACGGATCAATATAAAGAAGGATTTCTTCTCCCCCTGCAAATTCTCTGGCTTCACGAAGCTGGCGCACCAGCATCTGATGATATTCCCGTGTTTCAAAGAAGCGGGCCAGCATGTCCTTTACTTCTACGAACAGCTTGTCCTTCAGTTCCGCCTGACGCCTGCTTAAGGTTCTTTTAATCTCTATCTGTGCTTCCGAAAACTGCTTGTTATTCTGTCCTACCAGACGAACGGTCTCTGCCTTAATCTCCAAATCCGCCTGACGCCTTTTATTCTCCTGATGCTCCTGAAATATCTTTTCCAGAGCCTCTCTGTATTCGCGAAGCATGGTGTTGCTTTTATTTCTCGCACCTTCCATGGCATACATGGTAAAATGCTGCAGTTTTTCTTCTGTCGTCATCGCGTTTCACCTTCCTTCTACAGTTTAACTCCCACAGCCTCATTGACATAAGAAGTGATAAAGTTTTCCTCTCTGGTTGTACCATGACGGTCAGGGATTTCAATCAGAAGCGGAAGGCTGCGGCTCAGACGAACCTGGTCAATCAAATCCGGGAATTCCCGGCCGAATTTCTCGGTAAGAATAATGACTGCAACCTCCTTATCCGCCATCACACGGTCAAGCTCTGCTTTCAGCTCAGCTCTTTCATGGACCACGGCTCCCTCAATGCCCGCCAGGCGCAGGCCTGTACAGGTATCTATATTATCACTTATCAGATACATCTTCATAGGAATTCCTTCCTTTCAGGCTGTGTTTATAACTGTCCCAGAATCATGAAGGAGATAATCAGACCATACAGAGCGATACCTTCTGCCATGGCTACAAAAATCATTGATTTACCGAAAATGCTCTGGTCTTCGCTGATTGCTCCCAGTGCCGCGCTGGCAGAAGATGCTACGGCAATACCAGATCCGATACCGGAAAGGCTGGTAGCCAGAGCTGCTGCAATGTATCCCAGTCCGGAAGACAGGCCGCCTGCTGCCGCTCCTGTAGCTGCCACATCTGCTGCTGCCTCAGCTGCCTGTACGCTGCCGGCTCCTCCCAGAGACAGAACAGCGGCCAGAGCCAGAGTTCCAAAGAAGAAGAAGCAATTGCAGGCCAGAGACTTCTTATAACGCCCACGGTTTTTCTCACCCAGGAAATATGCACCAAAAGGAACAATAATACTTAAGATCAATGCTGCTACCAGTAATACTCTCACCATCATAGACATTTCATTTTCCTCCTTAAAATACCTTTAGATTCATTGTTTTATATTTATTCATAAGGGTGGAACGCATGTCCCGTACCCTTATAGAAACGGCTGAACAATTCATAATACTCAAGTCTCAGTACCTGAATTCCTACAATCAGTCCTTCCATGGCGCATACAAACGCATTACCCAGGACAATAATCAGCCAGTTGCCGCTGCCTCCATTCGTAAAGCCGGCCAGCATGAGAACTACTTCCATCATAGCCGCATGGCTGACTGCAAACGCGCCGATACGGACAAAAGACAGTGTATTGGAGAAGAAACTTAAAAGCACTTCAAACATCTCAAAGAAGGTCTGTACCAGATACATGGGTACTCCGTCTTCCAGATCAGCCTTTTTCTTCTCCAGCCAGGCTCCCAGAGGCTCCTTAAACGCCATAGCCAGAAGAGGCAGTCCCAGAATTATCACCAGGATAATAGCTGCCGGCAGTGCGTGGCCGCTCATAAACAGAATCAGGCAGGCTACCAGGAATCCATAGAACAGGAAACCTGCAACTCCGTTGGTGTCAAACCAGGTTCCTTCTGCATCATGGTTGCGTATGCACACAATAATATGCATAACCATGGCTGTCAGTATCAGGAACATACCAAAGACAACGGCTACCACAAATACTGTGTTCATCTGTCCGATAACAGGCAGCGTCATCATCGCTTCCTTAGGCTGCAGCCAGATATGATGAATCACCGTATCCTCAAAACCGAAAAAGCTTCCATACATAAAGCCAAAGAATGTGGAAAACACACCTGCACTGGCAATAATGGCTGCCAGGTCCATGCCCTTCTTTTTATATAGGAAGAGACCGCCCAAAAGCAGTACAAGTCCCTGTCCCACATCTCCAAACATGGCGCCGAAGATAAAGGCATAGGTAAGAGCCACAAATATCGTCGGATCCATCTCATTGTAAGCCGGAAGACCGTACATCTTCACATACATCTCAAAAGGCCGGAAAATTTTCGGATTCTTCAGTTTCGTAGGCGGAGTGCTGAATATATTATTGTGATCATCCTCCACTACCACAAAGGTCTGTTTGTCATCCTCTATTTCTTTCTGGAAGGCATCGGCCTGCTTCTCCGGCATCCAGCCACAGAGGATATAGAATACATTGTCTTTTTCCTTTGTCAAAGCTGCGCATTTGCGGATATCAAAACTTGCTGACCGTTTTTCCAGAAACCGCATGGCACCGGCCAGTTCATCCGTATGCTCTGCAATCACACCAGTTATCTTCTGATCCAGGCTGCTCAGCTGCGCATCCAGCTCAGAAATTCTTTTTTCCAAAGCCTGCTGTGCCTGCCGCGGTGTTCCTTCATATTCATCGGGAAGGAAAATATGTTCAAAGTGCATGGATGCATAAACAGCATCTATCTGATCCGCCATGGAATTGGGAACAAAATATACACCCCACACATATTCCTCATCGCTGCTGCAGGTATAAAAAATTGTATCCAGCGTATCGTAGACATAACGCTCAAACTTATCAAAATACTCTTTGGAAATCCGTCCAAAGCGATATTTCACATAGCGGAACTCCAGAAGTCTGTGAACATCGAATCCAAGTCCCAGGAACGGTTCAATGCTCTCCAGAGATTTTACAGCCGCGTCTTTTTGTTCTGAAAGCTCTGTTCTCTGTTCCTTAAGCTCTGTCAGCTGCTCTTCCGCTTTTTTCAGAATAATCTCTGCCTGTTCTGCTGTCATATCCGGAAACTCTTTTTCCGTTTTAAGCTCCGCAGGGAGATACTCCTTTGCCTGCCGGATAATTTCCTCATAGGGATTCTTATCCGTATAGGCTCTTAAATCCCGTACCGTCTTAAGCTCTGTCAGGGCATTTTCCAGCTGGATTTCATATCTGGAAAGATACTGGGCCGCCATGCGCTCAATATCATCTTTCGGCCCTGTGATGCTTAAGAACTTCATCTTAACAATCACTCTTTGCTACCTCCTCTGCTCTGTGCTTCCGTCCTTCGGCTTTTCCACATATTTCAGGGTTTCTTCCGGGGGCAGACCATATCTGACACCCTCCAGTACCGTAATCAGTTTTTCCAGTTCTTTCTCTTTTTCAAAAATATAACCTGTAATTACTGCCATTGAATACGGATTACTGCGTTTTTCTTCCCCATAAATTTTCCGGATCACCTGATCGTATATGCTCTCCAGTTTTTCCCCGTCAAGTTCCAGGAATCTCTTTCCGTAATAGGTTCTGCCTATCGCTTCCTTCAGTTCCTGTTCATCCGCTGCTGTAACCATAGCCCGGATATCGCTGTCATGCAGGCGATAATTAATCGGAATCAAAAGTGCAAAGGTGGACGCCTCACTGAGCTGATAGTATTTTTTCGCCCGATAAATCCACATCATATTCAGCAGATCAATTTTACTTCCCAGACTTCTTGTCAGGAGATCCCTGTCTTTTCCTTTCAGAAGCTTGTCTTTCTGCTTCCAAATCAATGAAAAGTAATAGAGATCCAACGTCATCTCATAGTCAAACAGATTCAGCCGTTCCGCATTTTCCAGATTCTTCAGAATTCTGTAATACGGAGTATCTTTGAGCACTTCCAGAATCTCTTCCACCGTCACCGCATCTGCCAGACGGCTAAGAGAAATTACGGTAAAATGTTGAATAAATTCGCGAAATTCCCGTTCTTCAGCTGTTCTGTCTCCATGATTAAAAGCCCGACGAAACGCCCGCTTCAAAACTGCAATTTCAAATTTGGTAAAATACAGTTTCAGGACGCTTTTCTGGCTTCTGTCACAGAAACGGTAAATTTTCAAAAAATCATAGTACAGCGTACCAACCAGAAGTCTTTCAATATCACCGCGATGCAGCTGAGTCTCATCCCGGCTGCCGAGCAAAGCCGCATATGTGGGAATTTTCTTCAGATATGTCACGGCCTGGGGCACACTCTCCATCCCTGCCAGATGACGATAGTCCTCCGGCTTAAGGAGACGGCTTTCCATAGCTCGTATCTTCGTGGCAATGGCGCTGTATTTCATCAGTTCGCCCATGCCTACTCTCCTATCAGTTTGCGAAATATTCCCTCAGCCAGTTTTTGGTGATTCTGGCTGTACTCCTGTTCAATGGCGTTCAGTTCACGCTCCGTCTCGATTCTCATCTTCAGAAGCTGGTTTTCGGCCTCCGTCTTGAGCTTTGCGTTCAGATTTTTCAGCTTCTCCTGTGTCTGAGCATCCAGTTCCTTTTCAAAGGCTTTCGTCTTCGCTTCATACTCCGCAGCGATCTCTTTTTTCTGCTCCGCTGCCTGTGCTTCCAGCGAGACAGCCGCATCCTCAATCTCAGAAAGCCGGCTCAGTACCGTTTCCATCTGTTCCATGCGTGTTCCTCCTGTCTGCGTGTCTTATTCCAAACATCGTTTTTGAATCTAAATTATACTATAACTTTTTTGTGCAAAATTCCATAGTCAAAATGCCAAAAAAGTTTTTTTTCTTTCGCTTTTTCTCTACATTTCTGTACAATTTTTTTGCATTTTCGATTTTTGAGGAAATCCGATTCCAGATTCTGTATATTGCAGAGTTTCTGTTTTTACTCTGATTTCAGGGCATAAAAAGAGAGCCTTTGCACTATAGATGATGACTCACCTATTTTACAACGGCTCCTTTTACGCACAATTAGTTGTATTTACGCTTTCTCGCTGCTTCAGATTTCTTCTTACGTCTTACGCTGGGCTTCTCGTAATGCTCTCTCTTACG
>CALWGE010000013.1 GCA_944378225.1 uncultured Merdimonas sp. | reverse complement strand
TACCTGCCTGAATTGCAAAAGACTTATCTACGCCCTTAAAAGCATTGGCGATATCTTCTAACTGTTTTAAGCGATTGGTATACGTCTCCAGCGTTTCTCTTCTTGCTCCGGGACGTGCAGCGGAAATAGTATCCGCCGCCTGTACCAGACAGGCAATCAGAGACGTCGGTTCCGCATCACCGTGATGCGACTCTACCGCATTGATAACAATCGGAGACTCCTTGTACTTTCTGCACAGTTCAGCTCCAATCTGAATATGTGATCCTTCTACCTCGTGGTCAATGGATTTGCCTATATCATGCAGAAGACCTGCACGCTTTGCCATACGCACATCCACACCAACCTCACCGGCCAGGAGACCTGCCAGATGCGCCACTTCAATGGAGTGTTTCAGCGCATTCTGACCATAACTGGTACGGAACTTCATTCTTCCCAGAAGTTTTACCAGCTCAGGATGAATTCCATGGATACCCACTTCCAGGGTAGCTGATTCGCCTTCTTCGCGAATCATCGTTTCCACTTCCTTCTGCGCTTTTTCTACCATTTCTTCAATGCGGGCCGGATGGATACGTCCGTCCACAATCAGTTTTTCCAGCGCAATCCTTGCCACCTCACGGCGGATCGGATCAAAGCCTGATAAAATAACAGCTTCCGGCGTATCATCGATGATCAGGTCAATTCCTGTCAGCGTCTCAAGCGTACGGATATTCCGTCCTTCACGTCCGATGATTCTTCCCTTCATCTCATCATTCGGAAGCTGTACTACGGAAATCGTCGTCTCTGCCACATGATCGGCAGCACACTTCTGAATCGCCGTTACCACATATTCCTTTGCCTTTTTATCGGCTTCTTCCTTTGCCCTGCTCTCAAGTTCCTTAACGAGCCTGGCTGCTTCATGTTTTACTTCGTCTTCAACAGTCTTTAATAAATAATCTTTTGCTTGTTCGGAGGTAAGGCCAGAGATTCTTTCCAGTTCCTGTACTCTTTTTTCCTGAAGCTTGTTCAGCTCCGCGCTCTGCTTCGCCAGCTTCTCTTCTTTGGCCGCATAGCTTGCCTCACGTCTCTCCAGCGCGTCTGACTTCTTGTCAAGAGCTTCCTCTTTCGCCAGCACTCTGCGCTCATAACGCTGCAGCTCCGCTCTGCGTTCCTTGGTTTCCTTTTCAAGCTCATTCTTTGTCTTCAGCGATTCTTCTTTCGCTTCCAGCAAAGCTTCCCGCTTGGACCGTTCTGCAACTTTTAATGCGTCGTCAATAATCTCTCTTGCTTTTTCTTCTGCATTGCCGACTTTTTTCTCAATCGTCGTCTTGCGTATATAACTCGTAACAAGAGCCGTAACTACGATCGACACAAGTGCAGTGATTATCGGAACATAAAACGGCACAGGAGCACCTCCTTATTTAATTTTCATTGTACAAAATCAAACCCGAACAGCATATACGTTCTATATCTGCCTGCTATTCATGTATAATATACAACATTTAGATTTTATACTTATTTTATCATTATGTCAAGCTAACTTCCTCTTTTTCACTGAAAAGTGCACAAAAAGTAATAATGACATCTTTCCGAAAATGTGTTATACTGTTCCCATTCCTTAGGAGGTACAGACGATGAATTTCTTAGAAGAACGTATTATAAAAGACGGTATTGTTAAACCGGGCAATGTACTGAAAGTGGATGCTTTTCTTAATCATCAGATGGATATTTCGCTTCTGGATGAAATCGGTCATGAATTCCACCGGCGTTTTGCAGACTGCCCCATCACAAAGGTTCTGACTATTGAAGCATCAGGAATTGCCATTGCTTATCCTGTGGCAAGCGCATTTGGCGTCCCTATGGTTTTTGCCAAAAAGTCCAAATCCATCAATATAGACGGAGAAATGTACGTTGCAGAAGTAGAATCCTTTACGCACAAAAATAAAAATCAGGTCGTAGTGTCCAAGCGCTTTCTTGGTCCGGAGGATCATGTTCTGATTATTGATGATTTTCTGGCAAACGGATGTGCCCTGCAGGGGCTCATCTCCATCGTGGAATCTGCCGGCGCCACCGTAGAAGGTCTGGGAATTGCCGTAGAAAAAGGTTTTCAGATTGGAGGACGCGTTATCCGGAATCTTGGCTACCGCCTGGAATCTCTGGCCATTGTAGATGCCATGGATGACGAGACCGGAGAAATCACCTTCCGTAAACAGGACTGAGCTTCTCTGACAGATGTCTCATTCTGATTTTGTGAACCAATACACATTTTATAAGAAAGACGCTGAATCATAGTTATGAATCAGCGCCTTCTTTTTATTTATTATCTTTTTATTTTCTCTTACCTGTCTGCAGACCGCATGTTTTCTATTCCTGCGGTGTATCATCCTTCGGAATTATAATATTCAGGACAAATACTACCAGGAAAGATACCACCAGAGAACTTCCAAAAATATTGCGGAACAGCTGCGGTACAAACTGAAGAATGTCCGGAGCTGCGTCAATGCCCAGTCCCAGAGCAAGCGCAATACCTACAATCATACGGTTTCTGTAATTCAGCGGCTGCTCATTCAGAAGCTGAATACCCGACATGGTGATAGCAGCGAAAACGGTGACCGTGGCGCCTCCCAGAACAGGCTGCGGGATGGTTGCCATAAGTCCGCTGAATTTCGGGAAAATACCTGCAGCCAGCATAATCACTCCTACCATAGTAAATACACGTCTGGCCACAACCCGGGTCGTACAAATCAGACCAACATTCTGGCTGTACGGGTCTGTAGGCAGTCCTCCGATGCAGGCTCCGATCATACCGCAGAGTCCCTGTCCCTTGATAGCTCCGCCCAGCTCCTCATCTGTACTTTCACGTCCGAAGCCTCCCATGGTTGTGGAAGATACGTCTCCGATGGTCTGCACTGCCTGTACCATATACATAAGAATCATCATGATAATTGCATCAGGATGGAATTCCAGGCCAAAATAGAAAGGCCGGGGCAGGGAAAACCAGGCTGCAGAATGAAGATCCGCAAAGCTTACTATATTTCCCATGCAAAGTGCCACAATATAACCGGCCACAATACCAATCAGCATACCGGAAGCCTTTATAAGGCCTTTTCCAAAGAAATTGCAGGCAAGTGTTACCATAAGAGTAAGAATCGCCAGAAGCCAGAACCTGCCCGACCCAAAGGTTCCTGCGTTCTGCGCCGCTGTACCTCCGCCAATATAGCTGATAGCCGTCTTATAAAGCGACAGACCAATACTCATTACGACTGTTCCGCTTACAATGGGAGGAAAGAATCTTCGAATCTTTCCGATAAACATTCCGATAAAAATGGAAGCAAAACCTGCCACCAGCTGAGAGCCAAAAATAGCCGCAATGCCGTACTGCTCTCCAATGATGGTCAGAATCGGCATATAGGCAAAAGCTACTCCCATTACATTGGGCAGTTTCATTCCAAAGCCAAATACCGGAAAAAGCTGCAGCAATGTGGTGATTCCACCGATTATCATAGCTGCCTGAGTCAGCAGAATCTTATCTTCCACACTGAGTCCACAGGTAGCTGCAATCAGCATAGGCGGAGTGATATTTCCAATCAGCATCGCCAGTACGTGCTGCATAGCCTGCGGAAAAGCGGCTCCCCAGGAAGGCTTGCCGTCATATTTCATAAGTTCCGCGTTTGTCTGGGTAGAGTTACTCATTCATACTCCCTCACTTTCAGATTTCGTTCAACAAAAGACAGTATAGCGAAAAAGGCGGCATATAGCAAGAAATTTCGGGGCGTTTTACTCTTTTTTCGGGTTCTTTCTCCATTTTCCTCTTCAGACATCCCCCGGGCGCCTCATCCGTTCCAGATCGGCCGGTCTGTCCACGTCTGCAAGCTCCCAGGAATCCTGTACATTCATCAGGCGTACCCGCTCCGCATATGCACGGAGTACAAAACCTCCACCCTTCCCTTCCGGCAGGCTGCAGAGTTCTTCATAGGCCCATGCCGGGAACAGAACCGGTGAACCCTCTCTTCCATCACTGGATACACGCCAGATATACCTGCAGTCAGTACCTGCCTTTGTCCCTGCGGCGCATAAAGTCAGCGAAGCGACCGTCTCCCGACGAAGCAGCGGCTGATCCGCCGGACAAAACAGACAGGCTTCCATCTGCTGTTCGCCCCCGGAACTTCCGCTTTCCATTTTCATGACAGCTTCCAGTCCAAGTCTCACAGTATCGCTCCGGTACGGCAGGCTGTGGTATATCACAGGAATCTCCCTGTTTCGGCACAGTTCCTGTATTTCCTGATGGCGTGTCACTACCACCCGCCTTTCAAAAATTCCTTCTGTAGCCTCCAGGCAGTGCTCAATCAGAGGCTTTCCCTGAAATTCTGCAAGAAGCTTATTGCTTCCAAACCTTGTCCCCAGACCTGAAGCCATGATGACGCAGCCAGTCTTACCAAACGGCTGATCCAAATTCACGCAGAATACGTCCTGTCTGTTGCGCAGTTCCGTCAGAAACGGCAGTTCCTGCTCCCGGACCACGATTACAGCCCTCTTTTTCCCCAGCAGTCTGCGTACAGCCTGACAGTATTCCGGACAGCAGGAGTCCAGATATCCGACTTCGTCAATAGTCACCCATTCCCCGTCCGCTTCGGCGCAGCGCTCTATGGCCGATACTCCCAGTCCCCGGAATCCCTCTGCAAGAGGACGCATTCGATTTTCCGTTCCCGGCAGGGACGGATCAAAGTATCCCGTTTTTACTGATATCCCTGTTCTGTTTTCCCGAAGATACACGCCCTTTTCCGGTTCTGCCCAGGTTGTAATTCCCGGCATTCCCGGAAAAAACTCACTTATCTCCTGAAGAAGCGTACTCTTCCCGCTCCCTCTTCCCCCGGTGAGAATCAGATGGCGCTTACCGCTGCTCCGGAAAGAATTCCAGATACAGTTTTTCGTTGGCCTGTATACAGGCGTCGCGATATTGTTCATAGCGTTCCAGCCACTCCTTCCCCTCTGGTGTCAGTACGCTTCCTCCTCCATCCCTGCCTCCGGCCGTTCTTGCAGTCAAAGAAAACCCCAGGGCCTGTTCGGCATGTTTCAAAAGCTTAAGAGCCTTGGTATAAGCCATTCCCATAGACAGCGAAGCGGCGCGCAGAGATCCTGTTTCCTCTACCGCATGAAGCAGACGGCAGGGACCCTCTCCAAAAAATTTTTCCTGTTCTTCATCCAGAAAAAGGATTCTTGTCACTGCTTTCATTTTTCCGCCTCCTTCAGCATTACCAGCCGTTCGCATCCGCTGCGATCCCTGCACCGCTGCAGGCTGACAGCCCCATAGATTTCCGAAAGTTCCTTTTCCATTTTGTCCAGAGGATCCTCCCCCGGGGTGAGCACAGCTCTTACCTCTCCCTTGGCCAGGAGAAGAAGTTTATCACAATAATTCAATGCCAGTAAAGGATCGTGAAGCGCGGCAATTCCCGCCCGTCTTCCTTTGCCGATCCATTCCTTTAAAAGCTCCAGCATCTGATAACGATAGCGGAAATCCAGAGCGCTTTCGGGTTCATCCAAAAGCAGCAGCATACCATCTGCGGCAAGGGTTCGCGCCAGAATGACGAGCTGTTTCTGTCCTTCACTCAGATGCTGATAGTTTTCCTCCTCTTTTCCGGCAAGTCCTGCCATCTGCAATGCTTCTCTGGCAGCTTTCTTCATTTTTGCGGAAGGATATTCAAGAATACCCAGCTGCGGATTAAATCCCATCAGCACCACATCCAATACTGAAATGTCAATGGAAATGCCGCTTCTCTGGGGAATATAACTGCAGAGCCCGGAAAGCTTCCGGGGTGCCAGCTCCTCCAGAATGATACTCTCCTGACTGTTATATTCCAGAAAACACTTTCCTTTATGAGGCAGGATGCCGCAGACAGCTTTCAGAAGGGTAGTCTTTCCGCTTCCGTTGGCTCCCAGAAGTCCCAGCATACATCCTGCTTCCACTTCAAAAGAAAGATCTTTCACCACCGGCTGTCTGCCATAGCCCGCGGTCAGACTGACTGCTGAAAATAAACTCATGCTTTCTGCCTCCCCTTAATAATCAGATAAATTAAAAATGGCGCTCCCAGAAGACTTGTAAAAATGCTCACCGGAAGTTCCGTAGCTGCCACGCTGCGGGCCAGAATATCTGCCCCTGTCAGAAGTACAGCCCCCAGAATGCCTCCAAGCAGCATAGTCCCGGCAGTGTTCCGCTTTGTCAGAAGTCTTGCCCCGTGGGGAGCCAGAAGTCCTACGAAGCTGATAAGTCCTGACAGACTGACAACACAGGCAACCGTCAGTGTGGATGTCAGAAGCACTGCGAGACGCATACGTCCCACGGATACCCCCAGCATTCTGGCCTCACCTTCTTCTGCAGAGAGAAGCAGAATCTGACGGTGAAGAAGAAATAAAGCTATAAGACAAATCAGGCACAGAAGCAGATTCCCGCTGATGGAATAACTGCTGATCCCATTCAGGCTTCCCATAATCCAGTACTCAATGGAAGCCAGTTCCCTTTCCGGGTCTGCAGTAAGCTTCAGACACATAAGCGCTGTCTGCGCCAGTGAATGAACTGCGATGCCCGCCAGGACAATCGTACTATTTTTTCCGGAGCGATCAAGGGACGAAAGAGCCAGCGCCAGACAGACTGCCGCCAGAGCTCCTGCAAAGGCCGAAAGAGTCACTGCCGCTGCGCCGGACAGAAACAGAATTCCCGCTGCCGCACCCGCGCTTGCACCGGAAGAGACACCAATCACATCCGGAGATGCCAGCGGGTTCCGAAATACTGTCTGATAAACAAAGCCCGCCGTTCCCAGAGCAAAACCGCCCAGTATCCCCACCACCGTGCGGCTTATTCTAAGTGTAAAAAACACACGCAGCTGCATGGGGTCCCCGGACAGAAGGCCTTCCAGAGACAGAGGATATTTCCCCGTAAATAAACTGACAGCAGCCAGGACGATCAGCAGAACCGTCCCGGCTGCACAGAAAGCTTTAATTCTCATAGTAGGCAAAGCCGTAGAATGTTTCATAGAATTCCTGAATTACCGCCTGACTGTCTGACTCAGGGCACTGTTCCGGATGCAGCACAGAAGAAAGCCACACAGCTCCCAGAATTCCACTGGGCACCGGGCTGTCCCACGCTTCCGCATCTCCGGGAATCTGAACCACGTTCCCGTTTTCCACAGCAGCGCATCCTTCCAGATTTGGATCTGCCAGCACATCTTCTACCGTATAGGACGCGTCAGAGGCCAGTACAATATATTCCGGATCCCAGGCCAGAATCTGTTCATAGCTTACCTCAGCCCAATAGGTATCTGTAATATCGGCAGCCGCATTGACTCCGCCTGCCATCTGAATCATAGATGACTGATACATGGTTTCTCCTGCAGTAGAAAGGAAATCAGAGTTACCCGCAAGATAAACAGACGGCGTATCAGTTCCAGCCAGCGCCTCTTCCAGACGCTGTTCCTGCTCCGCTGTGAAATCCAGCAGTGCCTGTGCCCGGTCTTTCGTATTTGAAGCTGTACCTATCAGAGAAATGGTCTCATTAAGAAGCTCCTGATCCTCCGGGTTTACCACCAGTGCTTTGATCCCCAGCTCTTCCAGTGTGTCTGCAGTATCCTGAAGCTTCAGCGGAAGAATGACAAGGTCCGGATCCAAAGCGGCACAGCCCTCCAGATCAAACTCTTTTGCCGTTCCCACGCTGGGCAGCTCCAAAAGTTCCGGGGCACTGAGTGCATAGATAGGACGTGTATCAGCCTTTGCCTCAATACCTGCCAGTTTATCCTCCAGACCCAGCGCAATCAGAAGACTGGTGGAGATATAATATCCACTGACCAGTTTCTCCGGCTCTTTCTCAATCGTTACCTCACGGCCGGCCTGATCTGTAACCGTGACGGGATATGCTGTCTCCTCCGGTTCAGACGCCTCTGTCTTGCTGTCGCTTTCATCTGCAGTCTCTTCTGCCGTACTTTCTTCTGACACAGCTGTCTCCTCGTTTACGGAAGAATTCTTCTGTCCGCAGGCAGAAAGAGACATTACCATAGACAAAACAAGCAGCAGGGACAATACTTTTTTCTTCATAAATTTTTCTCCTACTCGTTATTGTTTTAAAACTACAACGGAATTATAACAATTTCCCTTTCCAAAATCAAGACATACTGTTATGATGAAAGTGAACTTAAGTTAACTACAAAGCAGATAATTGGGAAAGAATAAATAAGCAGAACTGTACTCTTTCTTAAATTGTGCCATGCTATCAGAAGGAAAAAATCAATTATGATGAATATTCAGAACTATGTCCAGGCGGAAACCCTGGAAGAAGCTTATCAGCTGAATCAGAAACGGAGCGCCCGCGTTATAGGCGGTATGCTCTGGATGAAAATGGCCAGAAATACAGTCGGTACCGCTATTGATCTGTGCCGTCTCGGCCTTGACACCATAGAAGAGACAGAAGATCAGTTTTCGATTGGCGCTATGGTAACACTGCGGCAGCTGGAACAGCACGCAGGCCTCAATTCCTGGACCCAGGGTGCAGCTGCTCAGGCAGTCCGGGATATTATCGGCGTACAGTTTCGGAATATGGCTACTGTAGGGGGGAGCGTCTGGGGACGTTTTGGCTTTTCTGACGTGCTCACCTTTCTCCTGTCATTGGATACGTATGTGGAATTGTATCACGGAGGAATCGTTCCTCTGGAAACATTTGTATCGATGAAACGTGACAATGACATCCTCATACGTATACAGATTCGAAAAACTTCAGGCCGTTTTGTTTATCAGGCAATGCGGAATCAGCGTACAGACTTCCCTGTTCTGACCTGCGCGCTTTCACAGACCGACGGGAATTTCCGGGCCGTCATCGGCGCCAGACCCGGACGTGCCATTGTCCTCCGGGATACACAGGGACTTCTCAAGGATAATTTTTCAGAAGAAAGTGCGGAAGCTTTTGCTGCATATGCGGCTGAACAGACACCTACGGGAAGTAATGTCCGTGGAAGCGCAGCCTACCGGACGCGCCTCGTCCGTGTACTTGTCAGACGTGGGCTTTTGGAACTGGGAGGAAAAGAAATATGGAATTGAAACTTACACTGAACGGCAGAGCCGTCGCCGATACTATCGAACCCGGATTACTGCTGATTGACTTTCTCAGGAATCACGGCTGCTTCAGCGTAAAAAGAGGCTGTGAAACCTCAGGCTGCGGTCTGTGTACTGTACTGATGGACGGACAGCCTGTTCTGTCATGCTCTGTACTGGCTGCCCGCGCAGCAGGGCACAGCATCCAGACGCTGGAAGGACTTCAGGAGGAAGCCGCAGATTTCGTAGGTTTCATTGCCGATCAGGGAGCCGATCAGTGCGGTTTCTGCAATCCTGGCTTTGTTATGAACACTATTGCCCTTCTGAGGGAAAATCCGGATCCTACTGACGATGAAATACGCGCGTTTCTGGCAGGAAATCTGTGCCGGTGCTCCGGCTATGACGGACAGCTGAGGGGAATTCGCAGCTATCTTGAGAGCCGCCGGGAGAAAGGAGAAAGCCATGGAGAATAAAGATTACAAAGCCGTGGGCAAATCTGTACGTAAGAAAGATGCCATGCAGCTTCTGCTTGGAAAGCCCGTCTATACAGATGATGTCACGCCAAATAACGCCCTGGTTGTCAAGCTTCTTCGGTCTCCTCATGCAAATGCCATTGTTCATGAAATCAAAACGGCTGCAGCCATGAAAGTTCCCGGAGTAACAGCCATTTATACCTGGGAAGACGTTCCGAAAAAGCGCTTTACCATCGCAGGACAGACCTATCCGGAGCCATCCCCTTACGATCGGCTTATTCTGGATCGTCATGTCCGTTTCGTAGGCGATCCCGTAGCCATTATCGCAGCTGAAACAGAGAAAGCCGCTCTGCGGGCCATGAAGCTTATCAAGGTAACCTATGAAGTACTGGAACCTGTCCTGGACTTCCATACTGCCAAAGACAATCCTGTTCTGGTACATCCGGAAGAAGACTGGTATCCGCCCTGCCCGGTCGGAGGAGACAGCCGGCGTAATCTGGTTGCCAGTGATACAAACAGCGACGGAGATGTGGAATCCGTTCTGGCAGACTGTGATATTGTTCTGGATCGGACTTACCACACCAAAGCCTTCAACCAGGCTATGATGGAAACTTTCCGTACCTACACAGAGTTTGACCGTTACGGCCGGCTTCATGTAATTTCATCTACGCAGATCGTCTTCCACTGCCGTCGAATCCTCTCGCATGCCCTGGGGATTCCCAAAAGCAAAATCCGTGTGGAAAAGCCACGTATCGGCGGCGGTTTTGGAGCCAAGCAGACAGCTGTCTGCGAAATTTATCCTGCCTTCGTCACCATGAAAACAGGACGGGCCGCCAAACTGATTTATACCCGGGAGGAATCTCAAATCGCAGGCTCTCCCCGGCATGAGATGGAAATCCGAATTCGACTGGGCGCAGACAAGGATGGACGCATCAGGGGAATCGATCTCTACACTCTGTCCAATTCCGGAGCCTATGGCGAGCACGGTCCTACCACAGTAGGTCTTTCAGGACACAAATCCATCCCTCTGTATACCGGGAACCTGGAAGCCTTCCGTTTCAGCTATGATGTAGTGTATACAAATCTGCAGGCGGCCGGAGCATATCGCGGCTATGGGGCTACTCAGGGTATTTTTGCGCTGGAAACAACAGTCAATGAACTCGCCGAGCGTCTTGGCATGGATCCCACAGCCATCCGTGATAAAAACATGGTAAAAGAAGGTATGCAGATGCCCGCCTACTACAACGAGCCTGCCAACGCCTGCGCTCTGGATCGCTGCATGGAACACTGCCGTCAGATGTTCCACTGGGACGAAAAATATCCGGTTCGCGATATGGGAAATGGAAAAGTAAGAGCTGCAGGTGTCGCCATGGCCATGCAGGGCTCCTGTATTTCCAATGTTGATGTGGGATCAGCCACCATCAAACTGAGCGAGGACGGCAGTTACAATTTAATTATCGGAGCAGCCGATATGGGGACCGGATGCGATACCATTCTGGCACAGATGGCTGCTGAGTGTATGGACTGCAGTGTAGAGGATATCGCCGTCTTTGGAGCCGATACAGATGCGTCCCCCTACGACTCCGGTTCCTATGCTTCCTCCACTACTTATATTACCGGGAAAGCAGTGGAAAGAGCCTGTGCAGAACTGAAAGAACAGATCTGCTCTATCGCTTCCGGTATGCTGAACTGCAAACCCGAAGAGGTTATTTTTGAAGGGAAGCAGGTACGCCGTGCAGACACAGGTGAAACCGTAAGTCTGGAAGATATCGGTTACAAAACACAGGTGGCCAGCATGCAGGCTGCAGAAGCTACCGTAAGTCATTCCTCTCCTGTCTCCCCGCCGCCCTTCATGGTGGGTATGGTAGAAATTGAATTGGACAAAGAAACCGGTCTTGTCACTATTCTTGATTACATGGCTGTTGTGGACTGCGGTATTCCCATCAATCCTGCACTGGCACGTATTCAGACAGAGGGCGGTATTGTACAGGGAATCGGTCATACCCTGATGGAAGATGTACGCTATGATCACAATGGACGTCCCATTGGTTCTTCCTTTATGCAGTATCGACTTCCCACCCGTCTTGATATGGGAAAACTTCATGTAGAATTCGAGCACAGTTGCGAACCCACAGGACCTTTTGGCGCCAAATCTATCGGAGAGATCGTAATCAACACGCCGGCACCGGCTCTGACCCATGCCATCTACCGTGCTACAGGCGTATGGCACAGAGAGCTTCCGATTACACCGGAAAAAATCGCTCTTTCTCTTACCGAAAAATAATTTTGAATTGCTTTTCTGCAGCAAAAACAGTGCATAAAAATATTTCATTGTCATAAAACAGGAGGGAATACGAATCCGGCATTCGCATTCCCTCCTGTTTTATCCATCAGTATTTTTCATTTGTTCTTCACTTGGCTGTTCAGGAAGCTGAAACTCTGAGCTCGCTCAGAATATCTTCGCTTCGGAACCCTCTGCGCATCAGAAACAGATAGAATTTTCTCAATTCGTTCTGATCTGCCGTGTCGGGATGTATCTGCTTCTTCTCCATCCAGCGCCGAATCTGTTCTCTTTCATCCTGGGGATCCGCTTCCTGTCTCGCTTCTTCCAGAACCTCTCTGGAAATTCCCTTTTTATAGAGAAGTTCCTGTTCTACCTGGCGTCGGCTCTTCACACGTCCCCGACTGTTCAGATAATTCACAGCATACCGCATATCGTCAAGATAATGATATCTCTTCACATAAGCTATCGCGTCTTCCACTGCTTCTGTCCTGTAGTTCATCTCAAGCTTATCTCTCAGTTCCTGTTCTGTCCTGTCGCATCGTTCCAGAATATGAAGCGCACGGTGTCTGGCCCGCCTGATATCACCTGATTTTTCTTCCTCGCTCTGCGGCCGTCTCCCATTCATTCCCGATCACCGCCTATTTATCCGCAGATTTTTCTTTCTTATCCGTTTCCTCTGCCTCGCCTTCAGGTTTTGCGGAATCCAGACCAAAGCCTTCTCTTACTCTGCTCTCAATCTCTTCGCACACGGCAGGATTCTGCTTCAGATACAGCTTCGCATTTTCACGTCCCTGGCCAATCTTCTCGCCATTATAAGCGTACCAGGCTCCGCTCTTGTTCACTACGCCTGTATTGGCCGCCAGATCAAGAATATCACCTTCTCTGGAAATTCCTTCTCCGAACATAATATCAAACTCCGCTTCCTTAAAAGGCGGTGCGATCTTATTCTTCACAACCTTGATTCGGGTACGATTACCCACAATCTCTCCGCCCTGCTTCAGCGTCTCAATACGGCGCACATCCATACGGATGGATGCATAGAACTTCAGCGCACGACCACCTGTAGTAACCTCGGGATTTCCGAACATTACGCCTACTTTTTCACGCAGCTGATTGATGAAAATCACACTGCATCTGGATTTACTGATTACAGCAGTCAGTTTTCGAAGAGCCTGAGACATCAGTCTTGCCTGCAGTCCCACATGGGAGTCGCCCATATCGCCTTCTATCTCGGCTTTCGGCACCAGAGCTGCAACAGAGTCCACGATAATAATATCCACAGCCCCGGAACGCACCATAGTTTCTGCAATCTCCAGTGCCTGCTCACCGTTATCCGGCTGCGAGATGTAAAGATTGTCCACATCCACGCCAATGTTCTTCGCATATACAGGATCCAGCGCATGCTCCGCGTCGATAAAACCTGCGATGCCTCCCCGTTTCTGTACCTCTGCCACCATATGAAGGGCTACCGTCGTCTTACCACTGGATTCCGGTCCATACACCTCTATGATTCTTCCCCTTGGAATACCACCCAGTCCAAGCGCCAGATCAAGGCTCAGACAGCCTGTGGGGGTGGTCTCTATCTGCATGTTGGCTCCCTTGTCTCCCAGCTTCATGACAGAACCTTTTCCAAACTGCTTTTCAATCTGTGCCAATGCCGCATCCAGAGCCTTCAGCTTTTCTTCTTTTACCATTTACTTCTCCTTATCCCTTTTACAGATTATTTTTCGAATGTCTGTTCGTTTTTCTGGGTCTATCTTATTATATTTTCTTTCAGCTGTCAAGCAGAAAACAGAACTCTTCCACCTCCATTTTATTAAAGATTAAAAAAAGTTTCAACGCTCACTTTTTCAGGAACTTTTCTCTTTCGTTATAAACCGTAACTTCAAAAATCAGGAACTGGGGAGAGAATTTCTCCAGTGAACCAGCAGAAATGCTGATATATGCAGAATACCATAAGCAGAAAGCAGAATCAACAATTTTTTACATTCTCAAAAAGAAACATCTGCCGCACCGCCAAAGCTTTCTGCAGACAGATGTTTCCTTTTCTCTTATTACCTTTTATTTTATTTCGGCTCCTCCCCATTCCACAACGGTAAAGCCTGTCCGTTCGGGAGATGTAAGCTCTTGCTCCGGTATGTCTATCGGTTCCTTAAGTTCTGTATACGCCATAAAAACGCGGATAACACTGTCAGGAGCCGGTTCAATCTGCAGAGCTGCCTGGCTTGTATAGCCCTCTGTCTGAAAAGTAATCAGATTCCACTCATTTCTTTCCATCCGCGGGAGCCAGTAAACGATGAATTCGTTGGATTCTGCAGCTGTCAGACCAAGCTGTTCTAACTTTTCCTGCAGAAATTCTGCCGTATCTTCTCCCCTGACCACAAAACCTCTGCTCCAGTCATACTGCGCCTTATCCACTCCTTCCCAGAACAAATAAGAATACTCTTTCCCATCTCTCAGATTCTGAAGCGTCCCGTCCGGTCTGGCTATCACATGCCAGCCGTCTTCATATTCCGGATAAGTACAGATGATATCCCCTTTATAATCCAGCCTGACACTGACCTCTTCTGCCCGTTCCGGATAAAGATAAATGACCGGTTTTTCAGACAGCATTTCACTGTCATTTCTGCCGCATCCTGCTGCCATCAGCATCCCCAGTATCAAAACAGAGAATATCTTTCCTTTTTTCATACTGCTTTCTCCTTCTCCCCTTATCTCTTTATATGTATAAACGAAAAAACCGGGGATTTTGCTACAAAAATAAAAATTTTTATCCGTTAAAGCGGCAATACATATTCCGCAGCCCGAAGCTACCCGCAAAAATGGCCATTCCTGCAACAGGAATGACCATTTTTACAGCCTTTTTATTCATATAACTTTGAAATGTTTTATCTGTTTATTTTGCAGCAATATATCCCTGTGCCTTCAGAAGCTCTGCACAGAGTACAGCTCCTCCTGCTGCTCCGCGGACTGTATTATGAGACAGACCTACAAACTTCCAGTCGTACACGTGATCTTCACGCAGACGTCCGATGGATACGCCCATTCCCTTCTCGTAATCCACATCCGCCTTCACCTGAGGACGATTGTCTTCCTCCAGATACTGAATAAAATGTTCCGGCGCGCTGGGAAGCTTCAGATCCTGAGGCGCTCCTTTGAAAGCACGGAGCTTCTCAATCAGCTGCTCCTTCGTAACTTTTTTACGGAACTTCACGAATACTGCCGCCGTATGTCCGTTCAATACCGGCACACGAATGCACTGACAGGTAATCACCGGCTCCTTCGCAAGCTTAATTTCACCGTTCTCGCAGGTACCGAGCACGCGCAGCGGCTCCTTCTCGCTCTTCTCTTCCTCACCGCCGATATAAGGAATGATATTCTCCACCATTTCCGGCCAGTCCTTAAAGGTCTTTCCTGCTCCGGAAATTGCCTGATAAGTAGTAGCTACCACTTCGTAGGGTTCAAACTCTCTCCAGGCTGCCAGCGCCGGTGTGTAAGACTGGATGGAACAATTCGGCTTTACAGCGATAAATCCTCTCTGCGTTCCAAGACGTTTCTTCTGCACCTCAATGATCTTTGCATGATCTGCATTAATCTCCGGAATCATCATCGGAACATCCGGTGTCCACCGGTGAGCGCTGTTATTTGACACTACCGGAGTCTCTGTCTTTGCATAGGCCTCCTCGATGGCACGAATTTCATCCTTGGTCATATCCACGGCGCTGAACACAAAATCCACGCCTGCTGCCACCTTCTCCACCTCATTTACGTTCATAACCACAATTTTCTTTACAGCTTCCGGCATCGGCGTATCCATCTTCCAGCGGCCGCCTACAGCTTCTTCATAAGTCTTGCCTGCACTTCTTTCACTCGCTGCGATCGTAACCACTTCAAACCACGGATGATTTTCCAGAAGTGAAATAAATCTCTGTCCTACCATTCCGGTTCCGCCCAGAATTCCTACTCTCAGTTTTTCGCTCATTTTTCATACACTCCTCTGCTTATGTCTTTATATCGCGGACATATGTCTTTTCTTTAAGGTATACTACCGCAGTTTCCGAAAAAAAGCAAGTATTTTTTCGTATTTACCGCTATTTTTATATCTGATGTTTCTTCGGAATTTCGGACAGATTTATAATGCCGGGTGTTCTTCCATCCATTTTTCATTCAGGGAAATCACCTGCTCCATCACGGCCCTGCCGGGTGCACCGAGGGTCAGCCGCTTATTCACGCAGGTGTCCATGCTGATTGCATCGTAAACATCTTTCTCAAACACAGGGCTTATTTCTTTCAGCTCTTCCAGAGAAAGCTCCTCGATCGCTTTATTCTGTTCAATGCAGTAGAGTACCAGACGTCCGATAATACCATGGGCATCCCTGAACGGAACTCCATGATTCACCAGATAATCTGCTGCGTCCGTGGCATTCGTAAATCCCTTTTTCGCACTTTCACTCATAACATCATGATTGAATTTCATAGTATCCAGCATACCGGTAAAAAGAGCCAGACAGCCCTTGACTGTATCAAAAGCGTCAAAAGTAAGCTCCTTGTCTTCCTGCATATCTTTATTGTATGCCAGAGGCAGACCCTTCATAGTCGTAAGCAGAGACATCAGCGCGCCGTATACGCGGCCAGTCTTGCCGCGCACCAGTTCTGCAATATCCGGATTCTTCTTCTGCGGCATAATACTGCTGCCGGTGCTGTATGCATCATCGATCTCCACAAAACGATACTCATTCGTATTCCAGATAATGATTTCCTCAGAAAAGCGGCTCAGATGCATCATAATCGTGGATAAAGCGGACAGAAGTTCAATAAGGTAATCTCTGTCAGATACAGAATCCATACTGTTCAGAGTCGGTCCCGCAAACTCAAGAAGCTCTGCCGTATATTCCCGATCCAGCGGATAGGTTGTCCCTGCCAGTGCCCCTGAACCCAGCGGACAGTAATTCATTCTCTCATAAATATCATGAAGACGTCCCCGATCTCTTTTGAACATTTCAAAATAAGCGCCCAGATGATGAGCCAGTGTAATAGGCTGAGCCTTCTGCAGATGGGTGAATCCCGGCATGATTGTCTCTGTATTCTCCTTCATAAGGCGCAGCAGCACTGACAGAAGCTCTCTCACCAGACCGTCAATGGCTGTAAGCTCATCTCTGGTGTAAAGCTTCATATCCAGAGCCACCTGGTCGTTTCGGCTCCGTCCTGTATGAAGTTTCTTTCCCGGATCTCCTATCCGATCGATGAGCACAGCCTCCACAAAGCTGTGGATATCCTCATACTCATCTGTAATCTCCAGCTTCCCGTTTTCCACATCCTCAAGAATTCCCTGAAT
Organism: uncultured Merdimonas sp.; assembly: GCA_944378225.1. Lineage (GTDB taxonomy): Bacteria > Bacillota > Clostridia > Lachnospirales > Lachnospiraceae > Laedolimicola. Next base: position 36,853 of record CALWGE010000013.1, on the reverse strand, counting down.
TCCGGCCAGGACAGCGTCCCGTTCTTCTTCTGTCAGGATTCCCTGCTTTGCCAGCATTTTCACATGGGCCATACTGCCCAGCATATCCTGTCTGTAAAACTTTTTATCAAATGAAATTGAAGCATTAAAATTGTAAACCAGTTTATCCGTTTCTTTTGTAAAACGTCCTCCCCAGAGCTGTGCCATATCTGTTCCCTCACTTATACTTTTTATTCCCGCGGACGCTGCTCCGGCAGGCATCCTGCAGGTTTCCGACTGTTTTTCATAGTAGCACAGTTGAGTACCTGATTCAAGAACTTCCCGGCAGAAATTTCCGCACAGAGACAGGCGGCATCGCTGTTCTCCCAACCAGAAACGATGCCGCCTGCTTTTTCCTTTTTCTTATTCTGCTGTTTTCTGCTCCTGTCTCCTTCGTTCCCGCAGGGAAAAGACACAGCCGCAGTAATCCTGACGGTACAGACCGTACTGAACCGAAAGTTCGGTAGACCGTTTATATCCGTTTTTCTTTTTGAAATCGCTGTACAGGTATGGAACCTTATATTCCTCGGCCAGACGCGCCCCGATTTCGTTAAGTTTCTGGGCGTTCTTCAGCGGGCTGATGGACAGCGTCGTCGTAAAATAGTCAAATCCGCCTGCCCGGGCCATCTGCGCAGTTTCCTCCAGACGCATGCGGTAACATCGGAAACAGCGCTCTCCGCCTTCCGGTACCTGTTCCAGTCCCCGGGCCATATCATAAAAACGGTCTGGTTCATAGGGCCCTTCCAGAAAAGAGACCGGATGACGCAGCGGCATCTGTTCAATCAGCCTCTGCTGCTCCTCCACCCGTTTTTCAAATTCTTCCGGGGGATAAATATTGGGATTGTAATAAAAGACTGTAATGGAAAAATACTCTGACAGATATTCCAGCACATAACTGCTGCAGGGGGCACAGCAGCTGTGCAGCAGCAGTCTCGGAACCCGTCCCTGTATCTCCAGTTCCTGAAGAATCCTGTCCAGCTCCTTCTGATAATTGATTTTATTCATATTCTCTCCCGACCTTTCCCAGATACTCCTCCAGACAGATTCCCTGCTCCATGATTTCTTTTGCGGCTTCTTTTCCCACATAACGGTAATGCCAGGGTTCATAGATAATTCCTGTTTCTTCCGTTTTATCCGGAGGATATCGAAGTATAAATCCGTATTTCCAGCAGTTCTTCATAAGCCACTGCTGCTCCTTTGTCTTCTCCTGTTTTTCGTCAAGCATCTGATAATCCCGGGCCACAATGTCCACTGCCAGTCCAAGAGCGTGTTCGCTTGTTCCCGGATATGCCACCTCTGCCGCGGCCTCCTGAAGGGCCCGTGTGTGACTCATGCCCTCTGCCTCCAGACGCCGTACTTTATCCTCATAGAGCTCTGTCTGCTTCTCTATGGTACGATAAGCGGAACACACCCAAAAGTCAAGTCCTTCCTTTCTCCCATCAGCAAGCATCTTCTGAAGATACGAAACAGCTCTGGCGTCAAAATAATAATTATTTTCAATTTCTGACAGCTTTGGTGTATAGCCTTCTTCCAGCGGGCAGGATGCATTCACCAGGGTAAGCTTCCAGTCATCCTGATCCGGGCTATCCAAAACAGACGGCAGATTTCCGTTTTCCACGCTGCTTTGCATGAATCCATCCCTGTCTTTGTTGTCTGCAAGACTGCTCCTGCCTTCCGCCAAACGCCAGGCCTGCTCCAGAAGACCTGTCTCCTTTGCAAATACAATTTTTCCAAACAGAACCCCCAGAAGGAAAGTAAACAGACAGAATCCCAGTATTTTTCTGTGAAGTTCCTGCCTCCGTCTGCGGTATTTATATTCCCGTCTTTCATCCCTCCACTGTCTGCTTTTCCGTTCCTGCCTTCTGTTTCTTTCCATGTCTTTCTCACCTCTGAAGCTATCGTAAGAAAATGTTGTATCAGAACTGCATCATTCTGCCATAATTGACAAACTTCCGCCAAAGGAAGGAATAAATTCAATCTGGTAAACAGCTTCACTGCCGTTCTCATCGCCATAGCAGGCTCTCACTGAAAAGCCAGGGTCCGGCAGGCCCCATTCCTCCCGTACCCTGGCGCGGGCCTCTGTCTCCGGAATTCCTCCTTCCATCTGCATCTGAACCTCATTTTCAAATTTCTTCTCTTCTTTTCCGTCCGACACGATGTTTTCCGTAATTTCTTCTTCACTCACAGACGCCACATGACAGCCCAGATATTCTCCCCAGCTGTATGCAATATTTTCGGCCTCATCACTTTTCAGTTCCATCCCGTCATAACAATTCAGGCTGAGAATCTTTCCCGTCTCATCATCCAGCACCAGTTCAAACTCTCTCCCATTGTCTGTGTATACCTGTCCTTGCCAGAGTATGACAGAGTTTTCCCCTTCCACATCCATAATAAAATAAGCGGACATATTGTGGGCCTCTACCTTTTCCTCCGTTTTATTTAAGATTCCCCGTTCTCCCAGTTCTGCAAGCTCCTGTCCGGCCTTTTCTGCAATCGTCTCCTGACTGTAATTTCTTCCCTTCACGAGCATCATAAAATAAGACGACTCACGACCTGCCAAATGAACTTTTTCCAGTATTGTAAGCTCCGGCTGTTCAGTAATCACTACCTTTGCTGCCTTTTCCTGTCCAAGCTGCCCCTCCAGCCTCTCATCCTGCCAGCGAAACAAAAGACCAGGAAATCCAAAGCTGAAAAGCGCAGCAAGCACAAGAACCGTCCCTGCCGCCGCATAGGCTTTGACGCTTCTTTTTTCCATCCTGCTATTCCTCCCGTGCATCAGGAAGCCAGACCCGCACATAAGTCCCCTTTCCTTCTATACTTTGAAAATTCATGGTACCTCCATGTCTTTTTACGATCTCCGCGCAGATGGACAGGCCCAGACCTGCGCCTCCCTGTCTCCTCGCCCTGGATTTATCCACCATATAAAAAGCCTCTGTAATCCGGGACAACTCTTTCTCAGGCATACCCTTTCCCGTATCTCTTACATAAAAAGCGAAGCCCCCGGCTTCCTTTCTCCCCAGAAGATACAGAATTCCTCCTTCATCCATAGCCTTTCTTCCGTTATCAAGCAGATTCATCAGAACCGTTTTCATCAGGTCCGGCTCCAGCTCTGCCTGCTCATCTTCCATTATGATTTTCAGTTTGATTCCCGCCTGGTCCAGAGAGGGCTTCAGAACTCCCTGAATATCCTCTGCCAGCCACTGTACCCTCACCGGACGTTTCTGAAGCTTTCCGTTTCGAATGACCAGCAGGTCCAGAAGCTTGAAAGACAGAGCCTCAAGCCGTTTTCCTTCCCGGAAAATATAATTTGCGGCCTCGAAGCGCTCTTCCTGGCTCATATCTCTGGTCCGCAGCATATCTGCATACCCAATCATGGAGGTAAGAGGTGTTTTCAGCTCATGGGCAAAGCTTCCTATGAAGTCCTCCTGTCTGCGGGACACCTCCTCGAGTTCTTTAAACTGTTTTCCCAGACTGTCTGCCATGTGATTAAAGTCTTCTGCCAGCTGACCGATTTCATCCCCCGTCTCCACATGAGCACGCACATCCAGATTTCCTCCCGCAATCCGTCTGGCTGCTCTGGAAAGCCTTCTCAACGGCCTCAGAAGCCATCCTGCAATCAGATAACATCCCAGACCCTCCATAAGAAGCAGACCTGTCATCCAGCGCCGATAGACGGCATACTGGTTTTCCCGATCCTCAAAGACCGCCGTCACATCCCTTCCTGTTTCCAGAAAAATCATAGTTCCGTCTTCCATCAGAATACTTCCGGCAGTAACAAGCCTGTATGTATTTCCCTCATGTACCAGAATCCGGCCGCGGGTTTCTTCTGATACAGCAGACTGGAGCCGTCTGCGTTCTTCCTTTCCAATGGACTCTCCGCCTCCGGCTGCATACAGCTCTTTCCCTTCCTGGCTGTAAATTCGAAAATTCAGTTCCGTACCTGCCAGCCCCTCTTCCATGGCCCGGGCTGCTCTGCAGACATCCATATCGGTTGAACCTGAAGCTGTGCTGCGGGCCGTGGTATTCCAGTAAGCCGAAAATGAATACTGCAGCATCCGGTTTTCCTCTGCTGCATTCCGGACTTCCCTCTGCCAGCTGGACTCAAACAGCGCAGACAGCAGAATACCTCCGCCAATTCCCATCACAAGCAGTGTAAATGCCAGAACCGAGACGCAGATTTTCCAGGAAAACTTCATATCCCTATCCCTCCAGACGGTACCCCACTTTATAGACAGTTACAATTCTGTCCTCCCAGCCTACCTTCCTGCGCATACGCTGTACATGAAGATCCACTGTCCGGCTGTCACCCATATACTCTCCGCCCCAGATACGCTCGTAAATGGTTTCACGGTATAAGGCAATGTTTTTGTTGCGTACAAACAGCAGAAGCAGTTCATACTCTTTTTTGGTCAGGTTCACCTGTACACCATTCTTTTTCACAGTCCGGGAGGCTGTATCAATCACCAGATCCCCTTCTGTCAGAATCTGTTCCGTTTTGTGATACCGGCGGAGAACCGTCTCCACACGTGCCAGCAGTTCAATGATTTCAAAGGGCTTTGTCAGGTAATCATCCGCTCCAAGCCTGAGCCCTCTGACCCGATCTGTTACGGAAGACTTCGCTGTCAGGAAAATCACCGGTATTTCCAGCGGCGCAATATAACGCATCAGCTCATATCCGTCTGCCCCCGGAAGCATCACATCCAGAAGGACAAGATCATACGGCGTATGATCCAGCGCGTCTGCAGCCGCTATTCCATCATAGACACAGTCACAGCTGTAGCCTGCCTTTTCTAAATTTACTGCAATCAGATTGGAGATCGCCTGTTCATCCTCCACTATCAGAATCCTCAGCATCCCCTGTTCCCCCCTTCTGTCCACTCCGGTTTCTGTCCTATTGTGCATCAAAATTGTATCATATTTGCATCACTCACAAAAGAAAAACGTCTTCATAAAATATATCATACAAAGGACCGCAGTTCTAACTCATCAGACAGCAGACTTTCTGTACAGATGTATTCCCGCTGTGGTTCCGGAAAACAAAAAGGAGGCATTTCCATGAATCCTCTGCTGAAGCTTTCTCACGTCAGCTTCTCCTACCATGAGGAAGAAGGGGAGACTCTGGCTCTTTCCGACATTTCTTTTTCATTAAAAGCCGGAAAATTTCTCGCCATTGTAGGCCCCAGCGGCTGCGGGAAATCCACACTGCTTTCTCTCATCTGCGGTCTTCTTGCGCCTGAAGAGGGAAATATTTCCCTTCTTGGCCTCCCGCTTAAGGAAGCAAAAGCTAATATCGGCTACATGCTGCAGAAAGATCATCTTTTTGAATGGCGCACCATCTACAGCAATGTGACCCTGGGACTGGAAATACAGAAGAAAATGACACCCGAACGCCTGAAAAATGTTGATACTATGCTGGATACCTACGGACTTTCTGAATTTCGGAATGCCAGACCCTCTCAGCTTTCCGGAGGCATGCGTCAGAGAGCGGCACTGATCCGTACTCTGGCACTGGAACCTGATCTTCTTCTCTTGGATGAACCCTTCTCCGCTCTGGATTATCAGACACGGCTTTCTGTCTGCGACGATATTTATGAAATTATCAAAAAAGAAGAAAAAACGGCTATTCTTGTCACGCATGACATCTCAGAAGCCATTAGTGTGGCCGACCAGATCCTGGTGCTCACCAGCCGTCCCGGGCGGGTTCAGAAAGAAATACCCATCTGCTTTTCCATGGAAGAGCGGACTCCTATGCGTTCCAGAAACGCTCCTGAATTTCAGGAATATTTCAATCTAATATGGAAGGAGCTGAACACCAATGTCTGAACTTTCAGCCGCTCAGCGGCGCTTTCTGAAAAAGCGGAAGCAAAAACTGCGGACCGTTACTCTGGTCCGCGTTCTCATTTTTCTGATCTTTCTCTTTCTTTGGGAAGTCAGTGCCGGAACCGGTCTGATCGATGCCTTTATTTTCAGCAGCCCTTCCCGGGTTGTACAGACTTTTCTCTCCATGGCAGCAGACGGCTCCATTTTCCGCCATACCGGAATCACACTCCTGGAAACTCTTATAAGCTTTTTTCTGGTATTTGCTGTGAGCATCCTGACCGCCGTGTTCCTGTGGATGAGCCGTTCCCTGTCCAGGGTACTGGAGCCGTATCTGGTCATACTGAACAGTCTTCCAAAATCTGCCCTGGCCCCTCTTCTTATCGTATGGCTGGGCGCCAACATGCGGACCATCATCACAGCGGGCATGTCCGTGGCCGTATTTGGAAGCATCCTTACAATTTATACAGGTTTTCTGGAAGTGGATCCTGAAAAGGCAAAGCTTATTTTCACGCTTGGAGGGCACAAAAAGGATGTACTGTTCCGGGTCATTCTTCCCGGCTCTGTTCCCATCTTTCTGAATACCATGAAGGTGAATATCGGACTTTGTCTGGTGGGCGTCATCATTGGAGAGTTCATAGGAAGCCGGCAGGGACTGGGCTATCTGATCATCTATGGCAGCCAGGTTTTTCAGCTTGATCTGGTACTGATGTCTATCGTAATCCTCTGTATCCTGGCCATGTGCCTGTATCAGTGTCTGAATCTGACAGAAAAGCTGTATCTGAAAAAAATGTAAATTTCTTTTCAGAAAAACAGGAGATGCCTGCTGCACCTCCTGATATACATAGTTCCAATTTCTGTTTTGCCTTTTCCCTTTATCGGGTTATTCTTTTTTCTCTTTCATCTGACCTGCCAGGTAGTTGATAAACTGCTGTGCTGTTCGTCCGGAAATTCCGCCATGACTCATCTCCCATTTATTTGCTTCGGCACAAAGTTCCTGCTCTGACAGACTGATCTCCGGATACCGCTTTGCCAGCTCTGTCACAATCCGGAAATATTCCTTCTGAGTCGGTTTGGAGAAACTGATTGTCACGCCGAAACGGGCCACCAGGGAAAGCTTTTCCTGCATGGTATCGGAACGATGCATGCCGTCATCCTGCTCCATATCACTGCGGTCGCTCCAGGTCTCACGTATAATATGACGTCTGTTGGATGTGGCATAAATCAGCACATTGTCCGGTTTTGTCTCCATGCCTCCTTCAATAACTGCCTTCAGATACTTATATTCTATCTCAAATTCTTCAAAAGACAGGTCGTCCATATAAATGACAAAACGGTAGTTCCGGTTCTTAATACGCGAAATTACTGCAGACAAATCCTGAAACTGATGCTTGTAAATTTCAATCATCCGAAGACCCTGATCATAATATTCATTCAGAATCGCCTTAATGCTTGTGGATTTTCCTGTTCCGCTGTCGCCGAACAGCAGTACATTGTTGGCAGGAAGTCCCTGCACGAAAGCCTCTGTATTATCTACCAGCTTTTTCTTCTGAATCTCATAGCCCACCAGATCATCCAGAACAACCCTTTCCGTATTATTTATGGGAATGAAATCTACACCATCCCCGTTTCTCTGTATGCGGAATGCTTTGTTCAGGCCGAACATGCCCACTCCATAGGCTTTATAAAATTCCGTAATAATCTGAAAAATTTCTTTCTCGTCTTTGGCCTGCTCAATCTGTCTGCTCACCGCCTGTACTTTCTCACTGACATTCTTGTTATACATGCGTTCTTTCTTTCCAATGGCCTTATAATTGCAGACAGTGGAAAAGCAGTCAATTCCCAGTTCCTTCTCGATAGGAGCGAAATCAAAATCAAACAGATTTTTAAATACCCGGAAATCTCCTTTTGCAAAATGATTTACACTTCCGTCATTTGCGCCTACTTTTTCGCTGGTCATACTGAAGGAGTTTTCATTGGTCAGCAGAATAAAAGTCAGATAATTGTGCCAGAGATTCTCATCAAATCCATAGAGTGTAGCCAAGTCAAGCAGCGCCTTCATCTGCTCATAAATTCTGGTTGTCAGCTCCTCCCTGCTGCCGGAGCCATTTTCGAAATCTTCAAAAATTCCGGACAATTTGCGCAGAATACTGTCATCGCCCAGATCTCTGTATAATATCAGCTTTGCAACTTCTTTGTACATATTCCCTCTTTCGTCTCCTTTATCTGTCTTTTCGCCTATTATAGCGCGAATTTCTGCTTCTGTCATTCTGTTTTTACCCCATGTCTTTCCGGCCTGCGCTTGACAGTCCTTCCGATTCCACCTATAATTTATCTGTATTTAACCGGCACTTTTCTCCTGCCGGTCTGACAGCAGCATCTAAGGAGGCAGACGCATTATGAGGCAGTGTATGGATGCAGATAATCTGCACCGCAGACTGAAAAAAATTATCGGTCAGGTTCAGGCTATTGATCGAATGGTGGATGAAGACGTTCCCTGTGAGGATATGCTCTCTCAGATCAACGCAGCCAAATCAGCTCTTCATAAAGTAGGGCAGGTGGTGCTGGAAGGACATATTCAGCATTGTGTCCGGGACGGCATCGAGCATGGCGATGTGGATAAAACTATTGAAAATTTTACAAAAGCTGTAGAACGGTTTGCCAATATGGGGTGACCTTTTGTGCGCAGTCCTGTATCTGATTTTTCATGAAACCGCCTTCGGATATTTCCGTCGGCGGTTTTAATTTTGTTTTCCCTTGACACCTATACCCGTATAGGTATATAGTTTATTTAAACACTATACCCCTATAGGTATAAATTTCTCGTTTCTAAAGGAGCTTTGCACTATGCTGAAATTTCTGACAGAAAAACTGGAAGCTTTTCTGGAACTGGGCGGTATAAAAAAAGATATCCTGCTGCTTACAGTTTCCGGAACCGCCCTGCTCTTAAGTATGCTGGATCTGACCGGACTGCCCTTTGATCCTGCCTTCGTGGCCATTATTCTCTGCGGGATTCCGATTATTCTGGAAGCTGTCATCGGTCTTGTCACTTCTTTCGATATCAAGGCAGATGTTCTGGTATCCCTCGCCCTGATTGCCTCAGTTTACATCGGAGAATACTTCGCAGCCGGTGAAGTCGCCTTTATTATGCAGCTGGGCGCCCTGCTGGAGGATCTGACTGTAGCCCGGGCCCGGGCAGGCATTGAAAAGCTCATAAAACTGACGCCCCGGACAGCCCGGGTCCTTACTTCTGCCGGGGAAGCTGTTATCCCTGCCGAAGAAGTACGGGTCGGAGATCGAATCCGCGTTCTTCCCGGGGAAACCGTACCTGTAGACGGCATCATTCTGAAAGGCCAGACTTCGGTCAATCAGGCTGTTATGACAGGCGAGTCCCTTCCGGTAGACAAAGCGCCCGGAGATGAGGTATCCAGCGGTACAGTCAACCAGTTCGGAGCTTTTGAAATGAAAGCTTCGAAAGTAGGGGAAGACAGCTCTATTCAGAGAATGATCCGACTCGTTCAGTCTGCAGATGCAGGAAAAGCAAAAATTGTAAGTCTGGCAGATCGCTGGGCTACCTGGGTAGTGGTTATCGCCCTGACAGCAGCTCTTCTTACCTGGCTTATCACAAAGGATCCTCTGCGGGCTGTAACTATTCTTGTAGTATTCTGTCCCTGCGCCATGGTTCTGGCTACCCCCACGGCTATCATGGCTGCCATCGGCAATGCTGCCCGTCACGGTTTTCTTGTCCGGGAGGGAGGCGCTTTAGAGCGTCTTGCTGCAGTACAAATTATTGCTTTTGACAAAACAGGCACTCTTACCTGCGGAACTCCCCGGGTAACTGCCGTAAAGAGTCTGCTCCCGGGGTTAAGCAGTTCCCGTCTGTTCGCCCTCGCAGCTTCTGCAGAACAGCTTTCTGAACATCCGTTAGGGAAAGCAGTCGTCCGGGATTTTCTCAGGCAGAATAGCGCAGAAAACGGGAAAGAATCCATCCTTCCAGTTGAAAACTTTCATATGCTGCCGGGACGGGGTGTATCTGCACAAATTGAAAAACACGCGATACTGGCCGGGAACCGGAAACTTCTGGAAAATGTCCGCCGGGAAACTCCCTCTGATTTCCTGCAGGAAGCTGACAGATATATTGAAAAAGGCTGCACACTGATCTGGATGGCAGTCGACGGACAGATTGCCGGTTATCTGGCCCTGGCTGATGCAGTCCGTACTGAAAGCGCCTGTATGATTTCCCGGCTGAAAGCACTGAACATACACCCTGTTCTTCTCACCGGTGATCATGAAAATGCGGCCCATGCTATTGCCGGTGAACTGGGTATTGACGATGTCCGCGCAGACTGTCTTCCGGAAGATAAACTTACACTCATCGGCAGCTTTCAGAAACAGGGAACAGCCGTATGTATGATTGGAGACGGCATAAACGATGCTCCTGCCCTGAAAAAAGCAGACGTGGGAATTGCCATGGGCAAAACCGGAAGCGACATTGCTGTAGAAGCTGCAGATCTTGCCCTGATAGAAGATCAGATACAGGAATTTCCTCACCTGATGGCTCTTTCCAGGCGTATGATGATTACCATCAAATGTAATCTGACTTTTTCCATGGTTCTGAATTTTATTGCAATTCTTCTGGCTATCAGCGGTATTCTCGGCCCGGTAGCAGGAGCCCTGGTCCACAATGCCGGATCTGTTGTTGTCATTATGCACTCTGCATTTTTATTGAAATGGAAAAAGAACTTTTAATCTCATTTTTCTGCTCAGGGAGAAACCATTTGTCGTTTCTCCCTGTCTTTTTTGTATCTGTTTCTAATCTCTTAAGAATTTTTAAATATTCCCGTATTAACCTTGACTTTTTTTCTATTCCGGATTATTGTATCAATCAAGTAGTACAATAATACAAATCATATCCTGACTCCTTCCGGAGCGGGATAAGGGGGCGCGGTGCCTCTGGTTTATCATCCTTTGGAAATACCCCCCCCCCGGAAAAATTTGGATCTTTTCAGGTATACCTGTATGTCCTGAGATCCAGACAAATTAATGAAATACCCTTCGGGTATACCTATATGTCCTGATATTCGGACAAATTAATGAAACACCCTTCGGGTATACCTATATGTCCTGATATTCGGACAAATTAAGGAAAGGAGTGACGATATGGCATGGATTCTTGATGACTCCCGTCCCATCTATCTCCAGATAGAGGACCTCATCAAAACCAAAATCATTTCCGGTGTCTACCAGCCAGGACAGAAGCTTCCATCCGTACGGGATCTGGCTGCTGAGGCAGCGGTAAACCCTAACACGATGCAGAAAGCTCTTACAGAGCTGGAACGCAGCGGACTTGTCTATACACAACGCACCAGCGGAAGATTTATTACGGAGGATACAGCGAAAATGACAGAGCTTAAAGAGCAAATCGCCAGAGAACAACTCCAGCTTTTTCTGAAAAACATGGAACAGCTCGGACTGAGCCGGGACGATATCAGACGTCTTCTGGAAACAGCGTGGAAGGAGGAATCGTAATGGAACAGCTTCTGAACTGCCAGAATCTCAGCAAACAGTATGGCTATAAGACAGCATTGGACAATATCAGCCTGAGCCTGGAACGCGGACGAATTATCGGTCTGCTGGGTCCTAACGGGAGCGGAAAGACTACGCTGATAAAACTTATCAACGGACTGCTGGCTCCTTCCTCCGGCTCTATTACTGTAAATGGTTTTGCTCCCGGTCCCGAGACAAAGAAGATCGTTTCCTATCTTCCTGAAAGGACTTATTTTAACAGCTGGATGAAGGTTACAGATATTCTGGATTTTTTCTGTGACTTCTATGATGACTTTGACAGAAAAAGAGCGGAAGATATGCTTCACAGACTGAGTATAGACCCGAATGAACGGCTGAGCTCCATGTCCAAAGGAACCAAGGAAAAGGTTCAGCTTATTATGGTCATGAGCCGGGATGCCCAGCTCTATTGTCTGGATGAGCCCATCGGCGGAGTGGACCCTGCCGCACGGGATTATATCCTGCAGACTATCATTACCAATTATAATGAAAATGCATCCGTGCTTATTTCCACTCACTTGATTGCAGATATCGAGAATGTACTGGACGATGTTATTTTTATTGAAAACGGACATATCCGTCTTCATGCTTCCGTGGATGAAATCCGCGAGCAGGAGAGAAAATCTGTAGACGCACTGTTCCGGGAGGTGTTCAGATGTTAGGAAAACTGATCAAAAATGAATTTAAAGCTGTAAACCGTCTGATGATTCCGCTCCACCTGGGACTGATTGCAGTTACCATTATCGGACGTTTTTATGTCCAGCTTACCATATTCAGCAATCCCGCGCGGACGCTTATCATGTCGGAGAATATCTGGTTCGCCATTCTCAACGGCACACTGATTGCTTTTTATATCATGGCTCTGCTGGCCGTATTCCTGATTACCGCAATCTATCTGGAAATTCTTCGGTTCCGTAAAAACCTTTTCACAGATGAAGGATATCTGATGCATACCCTTCCTGTGACCGCCGCTGAACACATCTGGAGCAAGCTGATTGTCTGCGTTATCTGGACCATCATTGACTCTGTTCTGGTGCTGCTGTCTGTGTTTGGTCTTTTTGTCAATATGGAGCTTCTGCGCGATCTGCCTGAAGGTCTTTCCGTACTTTTTTCCAGCTTTCCGGAGGCTTTCGGCGTATCTGCCGGTGTGGGCATCCCGCTTTACCTTCTGCTGTTTCTTGCAGATTCCGTAAGCGGTATTCTCATCATCTATATGTGTATTGCTGTGGGACACAGTTTCCATTCTCACAAAATATTATCATCTGTTGGAATCTATGTGGGAATCACTACAATCAGCAGTATAGCTGGAATGATTTTTTCCGGCATCACCGGTATGATATCCATGGGCAGTATGTCCCTGGTAACAGCATCTGAAGTCACTTTTTCCTCTCCGATGACTTTCTGGATGAGCTGGACTTTCAGTATGGTATTTTGTATAGTCATGGGTATTGCCAGCTTCCTGCTGACCAACTACTTTATGAAAAAGAAACTGAATCTGGAATAAATGCAGAATAACCAAACACGTCTGCCCTCCTGATGAAAAATATTTCTTTCATCAGGAGGGCAGACGCATTTTTTCATATTCAGAACTATGAGTTCAAAAGCTCCAGAACTGCCTCCGGGATTTCCGCGGAACTTTCCACCCAGATGTCAGCGCTTCCTTCCGGGATCCTGCATCCCCAGGCGCAAATCTGAATCCCGACACCTCTGGCAGCGCTCAGCACACTCTCCAGGGCTTCACTGTGATTTGGGTGAATCGCGATGACATCCACATCCTCTGCTGCAAGTTCATTGACTCCCAGCATCTGATATTCTATCGGATCCACATCACAGATTGCAAAACTTCCGGTTTCCAGGTCTTCCGCCTCAGCGGCCTCCTGTTCAGATACATCCGGAGTATAAACTACAAGCCGAAAATCATTTTCATGTGCCAGCTCTTCCATAGCTTCCACAATTTCTTCATTTTCCCCGGCGTCTCTGCTTGTCAGAATGAGGCCTGCCGCCGGCTTCTTCTCCTGTTCTCTCTCCGGCAGCCCTGACTGCTCTGTCTGCACACCACTGTTCTGATATGCTTCCATTTTCTCATTTCCCTTACAGCCCGTCAGCAGAAATCCTGCCGCCAGACAGAGTGTTCCTGCCGCCAGGCAAAAACGCAGCAGTTCATCCTTTATCCTCATAAAAGCAAACCCTTTCCTCTCCATTCCTGTATTTTTCCTGTTGTTCGTAATAATACCACATCTGCCATTCCCGGGGCAAGCAAAGGAATTTTTACAATTTGTTGCAATTGCAACAGATTATTCTCTGTATTCTGCATATACTTATCTAAAGATTTGGATTTGTACACTTTAACGCAGGTTAATGAAACAAGGAGGAGCATCTGATGAGCGTAACATTTGATAAATCCCTGGAAACCGGAAACGAACTGATCGATCAGCAGCACAAAGAATTGATCGACCGTGTAAACAAGCTGCTGGAAAGCTGCTATCTGGGCACAGAAAAGCGTGCTGCTATCCAGACTCTCAATTTCCTTCTGGATTATACCGAATTTCACTTCCAGGCAGAGGAAAAACTGCAGGAGGAAGTCGGATATCCGGGTATCGAAGCACATAAGGAACAGCATCAGACCTTTGTAAAATCTGTTCATGAGCTTCTGGACATGCTGGAGGAAGAAGAAGGTCCTACAGATGCTTTTGTAGAAGCAGTGAATAAAAATATCACTGAATGGCTTCTGAATCACATTCAGATTCAGGATAAGGCTGTGGCGGCATACGTACAGAGCCATACAAACTAATATCTGTCTGATTTTATCACAGGAATCCGCCTTACAGGAGACTGTTCTGTAAGACAGATTCCTGTTTTGTTTTATTCTGTGAAATAACGATTCCTGGCAAACATTCTATGAAAGCGAACACAGATACCGATAAAGCTCCTTCCCTTCACGAGTAAAGGCTTTCATTCTGCGAAATCCCAGCTTTTCCAGCAGATGTATGGAAATCAGATTTTTCTGCTCCACATATGCACTCACCTCCTGAAATTCCAGAACCCGGACCGCGTAATCAAGAACTGCCCGGCTCGCCTCCTCTGCATATCCACGGCAGCGGTGCTCTTTTTTAATAAGGTATCCCATATCAATCTCTGAAAAATCCAGATAGTCTGCAATACCAAAACCCACACGCCCAATCAGCAATCCGCTTTCCTTTTCTATTACCACCCACATACCAAACTGGTACAGTCCATACATATAAGTGATATAAGCTTTGATCCTTTCCTCTTCTTCCTGCCGGCTTATTTGATCATGACGCTGAAATCCCGTAAATTCTCCTTCCTGATAAAGTGTATGAATATCATCCAAATCAGCAATGGTCATTTCCCGAATCAGAAGACGCTGTGTCTCTGCTACCGTCACCGGAAGCCCCAGCGCTCTGGTATGAACATTCTGCAGGAACTGCAGATCTATTTCCTCAAGCCCCTCCAGAAGGACGCGACAGCCTGACAGACGCTGGCCTCTTTCCTGCTCAGGATCGATATAGCCAATACAAATCAGCCCCATCGAGCGGGCCGTCTGCTCCTCCTGATCTGTTTCTACCAGACATAAAAGCTCTTCTTTCTGTGCAGCAAGCTGTTCTGTCGCTCTCCGAAAATCATCCCTGTCCCGAAATACTTTCCCGTCCGTTTTAGGAATTTCCACCCACGGAAACTGTTGTCTGTTCAGCTCTTTCTCCAGAAGCTGTGCTTCAGAAACAGCTATCACAAGCCCTTTCAGCATTTTTTAAAAACTCCTTTACGTCCTCCTTCTTTTCCGTTACTATATAGAGTGATGAATCTGCATGTCTCCAAAACGACATGTGTACAAAAAGGAGAATGATTATGGCAAATCCAATAGTTACATTTGAAATGGAAAACGGGGATATTATCCGGGCGGAACTCTACCCTGACATCGCCCCCAATACAGTCAATAACTTTCTGAGTCTTGTGAAAAAAGGCTTCTATAACGGTCTCGTTTTTCACAGGGTTATTGCAGGCTTTATGATCCAGGGCGGCTGTCCTGACGGCAACGGCATGGGAGGTCCCGGCTACTGCATCCGCGGAGAATTTGCACAGAATGGGTTTGACAATGACCTGAAGCACACTCCCGGTGTTCTCTCCATGGCCCGTGCCATGCATCCGGATTCTGCCGGCTCCCAGTTCTTTATCATGCATAAGACCTCTCCGCATCTGGACGGCGCTTATGCTGCTTTCGGCAAGGTAATCGAAGGCATGGAAATTGTAGATAAAATCGCCCAGACTCCCACGGATTTCCGGGATCGTCCCATGACTCCTCAGGTTATGAAGTCCGTCACTGCAGATACCTTTGGAACAGAGTATCCGGATCCGGAGACAGTATAAAGCCTTTAAACGGCACTGCAGAACATACTGTTCATTGGGTCATTATCTGTGTTTATCAGGGGAAGAAGCCTTTATCAGGCCTCTTCCCCTTTTATCTTGCGAAAATACTCACGAATCTGATGTTCATATCCATTATCCGAAGGCTCGTAGAATTTCTCTCCCAGAATCTCTGTCGGAAGATACTGCTGTTCCACATAATGGTTGGGATAATTATGCGCATATTTGTATCCTGTCCCATGCCCCAGCTTACCTGCTCCCCCATAATGTGCATCCTGAAGATGCGCAGGCACACTGGTTCGCCGGTTTTTCACCGATTCCATGGCCTTGCTGATGGCCATGACGGCTGAATTGCTCTTAGGGGCGCATGCAACATAAGATGCCGCCTGTGCCAGAATAATCTGAGCTTCCGGAAATCCGATGCGCTCCACCGCCTGCGCAGCAGACACAGCCACAGTCAGAGCCATCGGATCTGCATTTCCCACGTCTTCAGAAGCGCAAATCATAATTCTGCGGGCAATAAAACGTTCATCTTCCCCTGCGTAAATCATTTTTGCAAGATAATATACAGCCGCATCCGGATCGGAACCCCGCATACTCTTAATGAACGCTGAAATCGTGTCGTAATGATTATCTCCCGTCCTGTCATACTGTACTGTCCGTTTCTGGATACATTCTGACATAACATCCAGTGTCAGATGGATTTTTCCATCTCCGCTTTTTTCTGTGGTCAGTACTCCCAGTTCTATGGCGTTCAGTGCCGAACGGGCATCTCCTCCTGAAATATCTGCAAGAAAATCTGCCGCTTCTTCTGTGATTTCCGGCTGATAAGCCCCCATCCCCCGTTCAGTATCCGTAACTGCTCTGTGAATCAGCTCCAGAATATCTTCTTTGCTCAGAGGTTTCAGTTCAAATATTACAGATCGGGACAGAAGCGCTCCGTTTACTTCAAAATAAGGATTTTCTGTAGTCGCGCCAATCAGAATCAGCGTACCGTCCTCCACGAACGGAAGCAGATAATCCTGCTGTCCTTTGTTAAAACGATGAATCTCATCTACAAACAGGATTGTTTTCCGCCCATACATGCCCAGATTATCCTTTGCTCTGGCTGTCACAGCCTCCATGTCCTTTTTCCCTGCTACTGTCGCATTCAGCTGGGTAAAATCCGCCTTTGTCGTATTGGCAATCACCCGGGCGATTGTCGTTTTCCCGGTTCCCGGAGGTCCGTAAAAAATCAGAGAACTCAGCTTGTCCGCCCGGATTGCCCGATACAGAAGTCTGTCCTTTCCCAGAATGTGTTTCTGGCCTACGATCTCTTCCAGCGTCCGTGGACGCAGCCGTGAGGCCAGAGGAGCTTCCTGCTCCATCCGGCTCTCCCGCATATAATCAAATAAATCCATACTGTGCTCCTCAGTTTCTATTCCAGAATCAGCTCATCGACGGTTACAAATTCATACCCCTGTGCCTGCAGAAGATCTATGATGCGAAGAGCTGCCCTTACTGTGCTGTCATAGGAATCATGCATCAGAATAATGTCATTTTCCTCAACCTCTGACACCACTTCTTCCACCAGCCGGTCTGCGTTTCTGGTGCTCCAGTCCAGAGTATCCACAGTCCAGAAAACAGGAATCATCATAACCTCACATTCCAGATCCTGATTCCAGTTTCCAAAAGGTGGTCTTACATACTCCACGGGCTGATCTGTAATTTCTGTAATTTTACTGCTGGTATCCAGAATCTCTGCACAGGCTTCTTCCCGGGACAGTTTTGTAATATCTACGTGATAAAAAGTGTGATTTCCTAACAGATGCCCTTCCTCCGCAATACGCCGGACAATTTCTTCATTGCCCTCAATATTGCATCCCAACAGGAAAAACGTTGCTTTCACATTCCGCTCTGACAGCCCGTCAAGAAGCTGTTCCGTATAAACTGGATGCGGACCGTCATCGAAAGTCAGAGCTATTTTCTTTTTCTCTCCCGAAACACTCTCTGCCGCGTCATATCCCGCCAGAGTTTCTGCCTGTTCCTGTTCTGTGGATTGTTCCCGGTATGCCCCTGCAGCCAGAACCATTCCGATTCCCACAACAGCTGTCAGCAGACCTCTCTTCCATCCAGGGATTCCGGTTCTGTTTCTGTTTTCCACGCCAATCTCCGCTTTTGAAATTCTTTCTTTCAATATATGCAGAAAAAGCGGGGCTTTGAACCCGCTTTTTCCCTGCTTTTGATTCTTATGCGCAGTTTCCGGCTTCCCTGTCCTGAAGTTTTCTCTTCTTAAACTTCTTTGT
The DNA here is from genome assembly GCA_944378225.1 of uncultured Merdimonas sp. Classification (GTDB taxonomy): domain Bacteria; phylum Bacillota; class Clostridia; order Lachnospirales; family Lachnospiraceae; genus Laedolimicola. The sequence goes on along the minus strand of CALWGE010000013.1, from coordinate 18,785 downwards.
CTTCGGTCTCTTCCGCCGTTTCCTCTTCTTCGTCTTCTTCTCCTGCAGTCCCTTCAAACTCGGCCCGATATTTTCGTTTGAGCTGTGCAGTAAGGAAATAAATCAGGAAAGGAATCAGAATATCGTTCCCTGATTCAGAACCCAGTCCGGCAATCCAGTAAATCAGAGCGCCTCCTCCCAGAAGATCCATAAGAAGAACTTTCAGAAACCCTGTCCGGCGTTCCGGCGCAAGATCTTCCAGCATTCCGAGGCGGTAAGGTTCCACAACATCAGACAGAACCAGATATATGACTACAAAGCCTCCCAGAAGCACACTGAATACCAGCATATTCATAGACTGTGTTGTAAGTCCATACACCACATACCCCAGAATGATGACCGTCATCACTGCCAGAACAGCCAGCGTCAGCTTCTGGACTTCTTTGTGCTGCTCCTTTTCATTTTCATGCTTCTCCATTTTCTTTCTCCTTTACCGTCGCTTTCAGCTGCCCCAACCGGCAGCCGTTAATCCCAGTGTATCAGAAAAAATTCCTGCTTGCAAGTTCCGCAGCAATGTCTTATCATACAAGACTGACAGGAGGTAAAATCATATGATACCCAAAGATCCATTTATGCTTTTAAGCTGGATTAACATGCAGCTCCGGGATAATTATCCCTCTCTTGACGAACTCTGTCAGTCGCTGGACGTAGACCGCAGTTCTGTTGAATCCACTCTGGCATCCATCGATTTTCTCTATGATCCCAAAACAAACAGTTTTGTATAATTTTCATTTTTCTGTGCAGTCTATTACTGAAAAAACACACAGGGACCGTAACATACGGTCCCTGGTGGAAAGGAGATACCTTTTATGAAATTCTTAGACTGTACGGCCCTTACCATAGCCATTATCGGCACACTCAACTGGGGGCTCATCGGCATCCTTCGTTTCGATCTGGTAAACTTTCTCTTCGGAAATATGAGTCTGCTTTCCAGAATCGTGTATACCCTGGTCGGCTTAAGCGGTCTTTATCTGTTCCGCTTCTTTGTCCGGTCCGACGAGAAATAGGCCTGAACCGGCATTCTTATTCAGGGATTTTGGACAGAGCAGCCTCATCGCCAATGATGGTCACATCCGGATGGAACTGAATAATGGATGCCGGAACCTCCGGCTTCACCTCACCACAGAAAGCTGCAGCCGCGATATCTGCCTTGTCAGCTCCGCTGACTATCATCAGGAGCTTTCTTGCGTGCATAATAGTTCCGATTCCCATTGTATAAGCCTGTCTCGGCACTTCGTCAGCAGATGCAAAGAAACGCTTATTTGCTTCAATGGTCATCTCTGTCAGATCTACGCAATGCGTACATTTATCAAAAAAGCTGTTGGGCTCATTAAAGCCGATATGACCGTCATGGCCCAGACCCAGAAGCTGAATATCGATTCCGCCAAGGGAACGAATCAGTTCCTCATATCTTCTGCTCTCTTTTTCCGGATCCGGCTCCATTCCATCCGGTACATGGGTATGTTCCGGATCAATATTAATTCTGCTGAAAAGATTTTTGTTCATAAAATAGTAGTAGCTCTGATCGTTGGAATGATCCAGTCCCCGGTACTCATCCAGATTCACCGTAGAAACCTTGGAAAAGTCCAGAACGCCTTCCTTGCACCACTGTGCCAGACAATCATAGGTTCCAATCGGCGTAGAGCCTGTAGCCAGTCCCAGTACACAATCAGGCTTCACAGTTACCTGAGCCGCCAGAACTGCTGCTGCTCTTCTGCTCATTTCCTCGTAATCTTTTACTCTGATAATCCTCATCTTAGTTCCCTCCTGATAAAGCGCGACCGTAACCGGACCCGCCAGGCCCTGCCTCTTTCAGACAGTGCCTCTCCCTTTTATTTTATAAATTTATCTTAACAAAACCCTTTTCGGACTGTCAATGGGATTACTGAATTGTGCAACTTATTTGTACTTTTAGGTACGAATCTTCCCGGCGAAATATAAAAACAGGGGACACAGCTGAGCTTATCTGCCAGACGTGTCCCCTCAAAAATCTGCCTTTATCCTATTCTTCTTCTGCCGTCTCCTCTTCGGCTTCCGGCTGTGCCGCTTCTTCTGCCTTTACTTCCTCGGCCTTCTTAGCTGCCTCTGCGGCTGCCTGGGCTTCCAGGGCCTCCCAGGCCGCAGCCTCTTCTTCGGAAAGAATTTTAATCTTTCCGTTCTCCAGTTCCTGGATTGCGACAGACAGCGGCTTTTTGCCGTCCGCGTCTACCATAGGCGTATCTCCTGCGATAATCTGACGGGCGCGCTTTGCAGTAGCCAGTACAATGGAATAACGGCTGTTTACTACAGGAGTTTCTCCCTCCTCTACCTCACTGTTTACTACTTTCATTAAATCTGTGTATGACGGATGTAACATAGTTTCACCTGATCCTTTCTGTGATTTATTTCTTTTTATGAACTCTGATTTATGAATACGGTTCTTCAAAAAATTTCACTGAAATTTCTTAAGATCCGCCCGTATCTCATTGATAAGCTCCAGACTCCTCGACACGCGTCTGTGTTCACCGCGAATAAGCTCATTCACTTCTTCCACGCAGGCATTCAGGTCGTCATTAATGATAAAATAATCATAATTTTCTATTCCTTCTGCCTCTTCCACCGCACGTGACAGCCGGCTCTCTATTACGTCCATGCTCTCTGTTCCCCGGCCCACCAGACGGTTTTTAAGCGTCTGCGCATCAGGCGGAGAAATAAACAGAAGCAATGTGTCAGGATATCGTTTCTTAATCTGAAGAGCTCCCTGTATTTCAATTTCCAGGATAACATCCCTGCCAAGTCCCAGCTGTTCTTCCACATAATCTCTGGGAGTTCCGTAGTAATTATTTACATAGCAGGCATATTCAATCAGAGCGTCTTCCGCGATCATCTTTTCAAACTCTTCCCGTGTTTTGAAAAAATACTCTCTTCCGTGCTCTTCCCCCTCTCTGGGGCTTCTTGTGGTTGCAGAGATAGAAAGCGCATAATTATCGTAGCGGCTGATCAGTTCTTTCATTACAGTTCCTTTTCCGGAACCGGAAAAACCGGATACTACCACCAGAATTCCTTTTTTCTCCATTCTTTTCCCCTTATTCAATGTTCTGAATCTGTTCACGAACCTTTTCGATACCTGTTTTCAGTTCAATCGCATGATCGGATACTTCCAGATCGTTGGATTTCGATAAAATGGTATTAGCCTCCCGGTTCATCTCCTGTGCGATGAAATCCAGTTTCCGGCCGGCTCCTTCTTCTTTTTCCAATATTGCTTTCGTACTCTGGATATGACTCTTAAGCCGCACAATCTCTTCGTCCACGCAAATCTTGTCCGCATAAATTGTTACTTCCGCGGCAATACGGCTTTCCTCTATCTGGGTGTCTGCCAGAAGCTCCCTGACTTTATCCGTAAGCTTTTCCCGGTATTCCGTCACAATCTGAGGCGAACGCTTCTCCACAAATTCTGTGTGTTCCATAAGCTCTTCCAGTTTCTGAAGCAAATCCTTCTTCAGATTTTCTCCTTCTGCAGAGCGTGTCTCCACCAGCTGTTCACATGCGCCTCTTACCGCTTTTTCCAGCAGCTCCCACAACTTTTCTTCATCATCCTGGAGTTCCTCCATTACAAGGACCTCCGGATAACGGGACAGCGCGCCCACCTTCACGTCCTGCTCCAGGCCGAACTCTTCTGCCATCTGCTTCAGATATTTGAGATATTCAGCTGCCAGAGCATGATTATAACGCAGTGAAACGGTACTTTCAGACAAGTCCTCATAGGTAATAAAGACATCCACCTTGCCTCTCTGAATATAAGATTTCAGAAGACCCCGGATGGCTGATTCAAAATAATTCAGTTTTTTGGGCATCTTTACGGATACATCCAGATATCTGTGATTGACGGACTTCATCTCTACCGTCATCTTCCGATCGCCTTCAGATACCTCACAGCGACCGAATCCTGTCATGCTTTTTACCATATCGGCATTCTCTTTTCTTTTCCTGTTTTCTTCTGCACAAAACTGTAAGACTCTGACGTAACAGCCTCTGCACAGATCATTTGGATTTTATTGTAGTTGAATTTCGGGGACGTGTCAAGTATACTGAAAGAAATATCCCTTGCTCTCATGACAAAGAGAAAGAAAGAGAAAGGAAAGATTATCATGGCCTTTGACGGAATTACAGTTTCATGTCTCAGAAAGGAGCTCTCTGACTGCCTGACAGGCGGACGCATTACCAAAATTGTTCAGTCTGAAGCAGACGAGCTTCTGTTTACCATAAAAAACAATTCGGCTCAGTACCGACTGCTGCTTTCAGCCTCAGCCAGCCTGCCTCTGGTATACCTGACCGCTCAGAACAAACCGGCGCCGATGACGGCGCCGGTCTTCTGCATGCTTCTTCGGAAACATCTGGGAGGCGGACGTATTGTGTCTGTGACACAGCCGTCGCTGGAACGTATTCTGCGGTTTGAAATCGAGCATCTGGATGAGATGGGCGATCTTTGCCGCAAATACCTGATTGCGGAGCTGATGGGAAAACACAGTAACCTGATTTTCTGTCGTGAGGACGGAACAATTCTGGACAGCATCAAACATGTTTCCCTGGCTGTCAGTTCCGTACGGGAGGTGCTTCCCGGACGTACTTATTTTATCCCTCATACTCAGGACAAACTCGATCCTCTCGTTGCTTCCCCGGCAGATATGGTGGCTTCTGTCTGTGATAAGCCTGCCCCTCTGGGGAAAGCGATTTATACAACGCTGACCGGATTTTCACCGGTAATGGCTGAGGAGCTCTGTCACCGTTCTTATCTGGATTCCGGACGTCCGGCGTCCGCTCTTGATGAAAAGGAACGCGCCATGCTGGAACATCAGCTGATGCGTCTCCTGGAAACTGTCAGAGAAGAACAGTTTACTCCGCAGGTATATTATAATGGAAAAGAACCCGCCGAATTTTCCGCTTTTCCCCTTTCTATGTATGAGGATCTGGAGAGCAGGTCTTTTGACAGCATCTCTGCCCTTCTTGAAACCTACTATGCAGAAAAAAATACTCTGACACGCATTCATCAGAAATCTGCGGATCTCCGCCGCATTGTACAGACAGCTCTGGAACGCAGCCGCAAAAAATATGATCTGCAGCAGAAACAGCTGCGTGATACAGAAAAACGGGATAAATACAGACTCTGGGGAGAACTTCTGCACACATACGGATACGGTGTCCCGGAAGGAGCACGTTCCATGCAGGCTCTGAATTATTATACGAATGAAGAGATTACAATTCCTCTTGACCCTGATTTAACTACGCAGGAAAATGCAAAACATTACTTCGACAAGTATGGAAAATTAAAAAGAACTTATGAAGCTGTTACCACGCTTCTGGAAGAAACCCGGGATGAGATTCTGCATCTGGAATCCATACAGACTGCCCTTGATATGGCTCTTACTGAAGAGGATCTGGCTCCTGTGCGGGAAGAACTGGCAGAATCCGGCTATATACGCCGCAGAAATACAAAAGGAAACGGGAAAAAGCCCAGGCTTTCCTCAAAACCCTATCATTATATATCCAGTGACGGTTTTGACCTCTATGTAGGCAAAAACAATTTTCAGAATGATGAACTTACTTTTCAGTTTGCCTCAGGCAATGACTGGTGGTTCCATGCCAAAGGAGTTCCGGGTTCCCATGTAATTCTCAAAAGTGAAGGACGCGAACTGCCTGATCGGGCCTTTGAAGAAGCTGGCCGGCTTGCCGCCTATTACTCCAGAAACCGCGGCGGAGACAAAGTAGAAATCGATTATGTAGAAAAAAAACATGTAAAAAAACCAGGCGGTGCCAAACCTGGATTTGTAGTGTATTATACCAATTACTCTCTGGTAATCGATTCCGATATTTCCGGCCTCAGACTGGCTGACACCCAGTCTTAGAAATTTTCTCTGTATTTTTTATGATTTTCTTAATACTCTGCCGGTTTTCTTGCTTTTTCCACATCCGGCAGGTATACTGGGTACAAGATAAAAGCTGTCTGGTTCCCCGATGCGGACCAGGCGGCAATGATACCTTTTAAGGGAGGATTTTTACATGAGATCTGTACTGTACACCAGAAAACAGCAGAAAGGGATCGTTGCTGTACTGCTGCTCGCACTTTGTCTCCTGCTGCTTGGGCCGGCTTTCCGCACAGAGGCAGCGCGCCCTACCGGAACGGTCAAAAATCCGATTCTGAATGTCCGTTCCTCACCATCCACCAATTCATCCATCGTCTGCAAGCTCACCCAGGGCACCAAGGTAACCATTATCTCAGATACTACCGGTGACGATGGGCTGAAATGGTACGATGTGTTTTTCTCCTATAACGGCGATGCAAAGGAAGGCTTTGTCCGGGCCGATCTGCTTAATGTATCCGGTTCCTCCGGCTCTTCCTCTTCTTCCTCAGGTTCTTCTCAGGGTTCTGCATCAGGAACACGTTATGTGAAGCCCAGTGTGGCCATCGTCCGCTCTTACGCTTCCACAAACGCGGATATCCGTTCCCGCCTTTCCAAAGGCTCCACAGTGACCCTGCTTTCTTCAAAGACAGGTTCGGATGACGGACGTACCTGGTACAAGGTATCTTTTACACAGAACGGTTCTGAGGTTCAGGGCTATATTCGCGGGGATCTGCTGGTAGAGTCCAATCCCGGCGGAAGCTCTTCCGGTTCCACTGACGTATCCGGAACCCGCTATGTAAACGGCAGTGTAGTGCGCGTGAGAACATACGCATCCACTAATGCCGATATCCGTTCCCGTCTGGAAAACGGAACTACTGTCAGCCTGATTTCCTCAAAAACAGGCGACGATGGAAAGCTCTGGTACAAGGTATCCTATTCTCTCAATGGATATCAGATGAGCGGTTATATTCGCAGTGATCTGCTCTCCGAATCCAGTTCAGGCAGCAGCGGAAGCTCCTCCGGTTCATCTTCCGGAAGTTCATCCATGAATACCCCGGCCACCATACGCCCTGCGGTAGCCAATATTCGTACATGGGCTTCCACAAACGGAGATATACGTTCCAAACTGTCTCAGGGGACTAATGTCACTATTATAGGAGAACAGAACGGTCCTGACGATGGAAGAAAATGGTATAAAATTTCTTACAGTTCCGGCGGCGCCTCACTGACCGGATATATCCGCAGTGACCTGCTGAACGTAGGCAGTACTTCAGGCAGCTCTTCCTCCGGCAGTTCATCTTCAGGCAATTCTTCCTCCGCTGTGGCTCAGGTGAGAACCTATGCTTCTCCCTATGCAGATATCCGTGCCACACTGGAAAATGGAACAAAAGTATCCATTATCAAACGGGTAACCGGTGAAGACGGACAGCAGTGGACGAAAATTGCTTTCACACAGAACGGAACAGAGCTGGAAGGTTATGTTCCTTCCTCTCTTCTGAAATAGCAGGCAACTGAAACCTGCATCAGTTTGAAGCATTCCAAAACCGCCTTTCTCTGAATCTGAAGCAGCAGAGAAAGGCGGTTTTTCTGTCCTGTAATCAAAAAAGACTGCCGTTTTACTCCGGCAGTCCCACACGTATCTTTCCAAGTATTCTTTTTTCCATCCATTATCCGACAATTCCGGAATCTCCTGCGCTTCTCAGGCCAGACACAGTTTTTTCGCCATCTTAATTCCCATGGCCTGATTCACCAGACTCATGATCCCCTGTACTACCTGATGGCAGATACGGACAATAAACTCACAATCTTCCTTCACACCGTGTTCTCTCTTCAGATATTCCCCATGAGCGCTGCGGATAAAAGTGCAGAGTGACTCCGGCGTATCAAATTTTTTTGCGTCTATCCTGTTTCGGAACGCCTCACCGCTGCGTACGTATTCCCGAAGCTGAAACTTCAGTTCTTTTTCGTAAATGCAGTGATCTTTCAGTGAGCCCTCATAGATCTGATTATGAGGATATGTGAAATAATCTGCGATGTAGTGAATCACCTCACCCAGTCTCCTCATAAAAGCCCGGGCATTACTCAAAATAAGCTCTGCATCCATGGATAAATCCAGAATTCTTTCCTTCACCATTTCGAAAGTTCCCTCGAATTCGTGACGCTGAGTCAGAAACGAAGGCTTACAGTCCGGAAGAATGCTTCCCAGATAGAATGCCTTCCGATGATCTACCATCACCGGCATCTCCATATTTCTTACAATATACTGCGCAAGTGAGATATGTGATTTTTTTCTCAATACCTTATCCTCCTGCGTATGCGCGGGCTCCATCCGAGCATACTCTATACCCTTTTACACCACCTTCCTTATAATACCCCAAAGCATCTTAGTTGTCCATCACTAACTTTGCCAATGATTTAATAAATTTGGGGAATTTTTTAGCCTATTTCCCTAAAAATGTGTAAACCTCATTTCCAATCTCTTCTGTATCCCGACCGTCTGTCGCTGTCAGAACATCTGCCGCCGCTTCATATTTCTCCCTGCGCTGTTCCAGCAATTGTGAGATATATTCCACATCCTTATGTCCTTCCAGAAGCGGTCGATCGTGATTATCCTTCACTCTTTCCAGAATTGTCTCCGGACGGGCTGTAAGAAAAACCACAACGCCGCTTTTTTTCATGGCTTCCACATTCTGATGGCGAAGCGGAACACCTCCGCCGCAGGAAACCACCATATTCTTCCTGCCCACCAGTGACAGAAGCAGCTCTGTCTCCCTTTCCCGGAAATACGGCTCTCCTTTAAGGCGAAAAATTTCGGAGATCGGCATCCCCTCTCTCTTCTCAATTTCCTTATCCATTTCCAGCCATTCCATTCCGTAATGCCTGTGCAGATACCGGGCAACCGTACTTTTCCCCGCCCCCATAAATCCGATTAAAAATATATTTTTTTCTGGCTGCATATCATGTCTCCATTTCTCCGGTGCTGTTTCAGAACAGCAGACCGGCTTATACAAGGTCAAACAATGACAGCTGATTGGACTGAGGCATATCGCCGAGAAGCCCCAGGTCACTCATCAGCTCCACAACTGTCTTGGAAAGTTTGCTCCGGGTCCGCAGATCGTCCTTGGACAGGAAAGGTCCGTCCTTGGCTGCTTCAAACAACTGATCCGCCGCCTTGTCACCCAGACCTTCGATAGTACTCAAGGCCGGCATCAGCTTTCCGTCAATAATCTGAAAGTGATGAGCCTTCGCCCTGTAAATATCGATGGGCCAGAATTCGAAGCCGCGGGCATACATTTCCTGCACAATGTGCATATCCTTCAGCGTATCCTGCTCCTTCTTGGATAAAGAATCGCTCCGTCTCTTGTAATCTGCCATATAGTAGGCCAGGCGCTCCTTGCCCTGACACATCAGCTCATAGCTGAACGCTGAAGCACGGATACTGAAATAAGCCGCATAATACGCCAGCGGATAATTGATTTTACAATAAGCTATACGCCAGGCCATCATAACGTATGCCGCGGCGTGCGCTTTCGGGAACATGTACTTAATCAGCGTACAGGATTCTATGTACCAGTCCTCCACTCCCTCTGCCTTCATGGCTTCAATCCATTCCGGCTTCAGACCCTTGCCTTTACGTACACTCTCCATGATAGTAAATGAAAGACTGGGTTCCACGCCCATCTGAATCAGATAAAGCATGATATCGTCGCGGGTACAGATCGCCGTGGAAATCGTTGCCTTTCCTTCTTTGATAAAGCGCTGCGCGTTATTCAGCCATACATCCGTACCATGAGACAGACCGGATATACGAATCAGATCTGAAAATGACTGCGGCTTTGCATCCACTACCATCTGGATAACAAAGTCTGTACCAAATTCCGGAATTCCCAGACATCCCAGAGGACAGCCGTCGATGTCCTCCGGACTTATGCCCAGAGCTTCCGTACTTTTAAACAATGACATGACCTTCTGGTCATCCAGCGGAATTGTCTTGGCGTCAATTCCTGTCAGGTCCTCCAGCATACGAATCATGGTCGGATCATCGTGTCCGAGAATATCCAGCTTCAAAAGGTTATGATCGATGGAATGGTAGTCAAAATGTGTCGTAATAATGTCCGTCGTCATATCGTTGGCCGGATGCTGTATGGGCGTAAAGGAATGTATCTCTTCGCCATGAGGAAGTACTACAATACCTCCGGGATGCTGTCCCGTAGAGCGTCGTACTCCTACACAGCCCTGTACAATCCGCTCAATCTCACAGTTACGCTTATGCTGACCTCTCTCTTCATAATAGTTTTTTACATATCCGAAAGCTGTTTTATCAGCCAGCGTACCTATGGTTCCGGCCCGGAAGGTCTGTCCCTTTCCGAAAATTACTTCTGTGTATTTATGAGCTTTTGACTGATAATCTCCGGAAAAGTTCAGGTCAATATCAGGCTCCTTATCTCCTTTAAATCCCAGGAAAGTCTCAAACGGAATATCAAAACCTTCCTTCTTAAGAGGAGCTCCGCAGACCGGACAGTTTTTGTCAGGCATATCGCAGCCGGCAGCGCCTGCATATTTTCTCACATCCTCTGACTCGAAATCGCTGTAATGGCAGGCGGTACAGTAATAATGTGGCGGAAGGGGATTTACCTCTGTAATTCCGGCCATAGTCGCCACAAAAGAGGAACCTACGGAACCTCTGGAACCTACCAGATAGCCATCATCATTGGATTTCCATACAAGTTTCTGGGCAATGATATACATAACCGCAAAACCGTTGGAAATAATGGAATGCAGCTCCTTCTCCAGCCGCTGCGTTACCACTTCCGGCAGCTTTTCTCCATAAATGGAATGTGCCCTTTCATAACAGATATCACGCAGTGTCTGATCTGAATTTTCAATGACAGGAGGACACTTATCCGGGCGAACCGGAGAAATCTTCTCTATCATATCTGCAATTTTATTTGTATTGCCAACTACCACTTCCCAGGCTTTTTCACTTCCCAGATATTCGAATTCCGCCAGCATCTCCTCTGTGGTCCGCAGATAAAGGGGCGCCTGATCATCCGCATCCTTAAATCCTTTTCCCGCCATTATGATACGGCGGTAAACCTCATCCTCCGGATTCAGAAAATGTACATCACAGGTTGCCACCACAGGTTTTCCAAACTGTTCTCCCAGGGATACTATTTTTTTGTTAAGACGGATAAGATCCTCTTTTGACTCAAAGGTGGGACGTTCCCCGCGCAGCATGAATTCATTATTCCCCAGCGGCTGAATTTCCAGGTAATCATAAAAATTTACCAGTCTCGCAATTTCCTCCTCCGGAGCAGAACGCACCAGGGCCTGATAGAGCTCGCCGGCCTCACAGGCAGATCCGATGATAAGACCTTCCCTGTGCTTCTGCAGTACGCTCTTTGGAATCCTTGGCATTCTGGAATAGTAATCCAGATGAGACCAGGACACCATACGGTAAAGATTCACCCGTCCGATTTCATTCTTTGCAAGAAGAATCACATGGTGACTGGGCAGCTTCCTGATAGCCTCCTTATCCAGAGCGCTCATCTGATTGACTCCGTTCAGATCTGAAATATCCCTTTCTTTCAGCATCTGTACAAATTTCACGAAAATCTCTGCCGTACATCCCGCGTCGTCCACAGCCCGGTGGTGATTTTCCAGAGAAACATTCAGTGCTTTCGCGACTGTATCCAGCTTGTAACGATTCAGCTGAGGCAGAAGGATTCTGGCCAGGGCCACTGTATCCACCACTGTAAAACTGCAGGGAAGCCCCTGTCTCTCACTGTTTTTCCGTATAAAGCTCATATCAAAGCCTGCATTATGCGCCACCAGAACGGCGCCTTCACAGAATTTCAGAAACCGGGGCAGAATCTCCTCGATTGCAGGCTCTCCCATAACCATTTCATCACTGATTCCTGTCAGTTTTTCAATTTCAAACGGGATTGGGGTCTGTGGATTTACAAAAACGCTGAATCTGTCTGTAATCTCCCCTTTTTCCACGCGGACAGCGCCAATTTCAATAATGCGATCATTTTCCGCGCTGAAGCCGGTGGTTTCAATATCAAAAACCACATAGGCGTCATCCAGACTCTGACCTCTGGCATCTTCCACAATATCCTTCATGTCATCAACCAGATATCCTTCCATACCATAGATGACTTTAAAGGAATCGCCTTTATCCAGGCTGTGACTGGCATCCGGATAAGCCTGCACCACACCATGATCAGTGACTGCAATTGCCGTATGTCCCCAGGATTTTGCCCTTTTAATGATGTCTTTTACATCAGACACACCGTCCATGTCGCTCATTTTCGTATGGCAGTGAAGCTCTACCCGCTTGATCTCACTGTGATCCATGCGCGGCGTGCGAAAATCCGATGCTTTCTTTATCCCCGTTACAGATCCGATTGTAAGTTCATTGTCAAAATGATCCTGCGAAGACAGACCCCGGATGCGCACAAACGCTCCTTTTGTAACCTTCTCCCGCAGACTTTTCAGTTCTTCCTCTTCCTTGACAAACAGCTTGACCCGAATGGTATCCGTATAGTCTGTCACTGTCAGAGTAACAATCGTTCTGCCGCCGCGTATTTCTCTTTCATCCCAGCCCGTAATCTGCCCATGAATTGTCACATCTCCCATCTCATTTACCAGCTGGGCAATATCAATCAGTTCCGAATCGTCAAAATCCCTGCCATACAGTACATCCGGATTACTGCTCTTTCCTGTTTTAAAGCGTGAATTGGAACTCTTCAGATGCCTGCCGTAAGCGTACTCGCTCCGGCCAAAGCCTCCATGAATATTCTTTCCGCCGCTCTTCTGTGCCGCTTCTTTCTTCTGGCTTCCTCCCTGTTTTGAACCGTCTCCCTTTATCTGCCCCTTTGTGCCAGCTGCGCTGCCGGACTCTCCTGCCTGTCCCGTTTCCTGACCTTCTGTTCCCGTTTCCTGCGCAAGCTTAATCTGAAGCATATTTTCCACAAGCATAGCTGCCTGTCTGTCTATATCCGCCCGGCCGGAACGCTTTTTTCTATCTTCTTCCTGCTCTGTAAACTCTGTGTGAATGTGCAGCTCCATGCCGCAGCGTTCTGTAAAGATTTTATAGAGAATCCGAATCAGCTCATCAGCTGCCTCTTCTCCCAGCGTCGTCCTGCGCAGTTCCATTTTCATAATATGCTCTTCCGGGAAGGAGATTTTTGCTCCGCGGAACAGATTATATTCCAGAATGCTGTAAGCTTTCAGCTCATAGAGAATACTGTCCCTGTACAGTTCCAGCAGCTTTTCAGGCGTATACTGTCCGGAAAGCTCATAGCGCTCCAGAATTTTCAGTTCCACATCCGCATGACCGAACAGCTGACGTTTTAATACCTTCTCAAGCTGAAAAAGCTGCTCCTTATGGATCAGCTTTCCGCTCACAAGATATACTCTTATGAAATTTTTTGCCCGGTTAGAGGTTACCTTTTCCACTCTCACCTGCCCAAGCAGATCCTGAAGGCTCTGCTCGATCGGAAGAGGCGGAAATACCTCCGCGAACATTCTTGTCATACCACTTACTCCTCGTTCCAGTGAAGCAGTTCATAACGCAGCGCTTCCAGAAGTTCTTCTTCCGGAAGTTTTTTCACAATCTCACCCTTTTTGATCAGAAGCCCTGTGCCTACGCCGCCGGCGATTCCAATATCTGCTTCTTTCGCTTCTCCCGGTCCGTTTACCACACAGCCCATAACAGCCACCTTAATATCCAGTGGAATATCCTCTACCATATGCTCTACCCGGTTGGCAAGACCTATCAGATCAATCTGCGTCCGTCCGCAGGTAGGACAGGAAACCACTTCAATGCCGCCTTTCCGAAGTCCCAGGGTCTTAAGAATCCGCTTTGCAGACCGGACTTCCTCCAGTGGATCTCCTGTCAGGGAAACACGTATTGTATCACCGATTCCCTGGTAAAGAATGATTCCCAGACCTACAGCCGACTTGATATTTCCGGAATACAGAGTTCCTGCCTCTGTAATTCCCACATGGAGAGGATAATCCGTTCTGTCCGCAATCAGCTCATGGGCTCTGGCGCACATCATCACATCGGAAGATTTAATGCTGATCACCAGCTGATCATATCCCATATCCTCTATCAGATGTACTTTGTCCAGAGCGCTTTCCACAATTCCCTCAGCCGTCACACCGTGATACTTTTCCACAAGTTCCTTTTCCAGAGAACCGCTGTTTACTCCTACACGAATGGGAATTTTTCTCTCTTTTGCCACATCTACCACAGCCTGCACCCGTTCACGGCTGCCGATATTGCCCGGATTAATGCGGATTTTATCTGCCCCGTGTTCCATGGCCGCGATCGCCAGCCGATAGTCAAAATGAATATCTGCCACCAGAGGGATTGTAATCTGCTTTTTTATCTCTGAAAGTGCCTCCGCCGCCTCCATAGTCGGTACAGCGCAGCGGATAATATCGCAGCCTGCCGCTGTCAGAGCCTGAATCTGAGCCACTGTGGACTGCACGTCCTCTGTCTTTGTATTCGTCATGGACTGAATCAGTACCGGATTTCCACCGCCTATTACTCTGTCTCCAATCCGGATTTCTTTTGTGTGTTCTCTCATGCCAGTCTTGCCTCCCTCTGTTCCCGCTCTTTCTGAAAGCGGCTTACTTTTTCCACATTTAATACCATACCGATCTCTATCAGAAGAAAAACGGTTGCTGTTCCTCCTGAGCTGAAAAACGGAAGGGTTACACCCGTTGTGGGTATCATACTTGTCACTACCATCAGATTCAGAATAACCTGCAGCGCCACATGGGAAAAGACTCCGATAGCAAGCAGCCTTCCGAACAGATCCTCAGCCTGCTGGGCCACACTGTACAGACGGTAAAGCAGATACATAAACATCAGTATCACAATGCCTGCGCCGAAAACTCCCAGTTCCTCGCAGACTACGGCAAAAATCATATCATTATAGGGCTCCGGGATACCGCCCAGCTTCTGAATGCTGTTCCCCAGCCCTTTTCCGAACAGGCCTCCGGATCCGATGGCATACAGAGCCTGTAACGGCTGGTAAGACTTGTCCGCATATTCTTCTGAATACGGCTCCAGCCAGGCCTGAATTCTTCCGATACGGAAAGCAGAATCAGCATCTGCATGATTCAGAGAGTAATAAATGACCACTCCCACAAAAATCGCCCCAATGGCTCCCATAATTACAAAAGGATAGTATTTGGGATACACCATAAAAGCCATCAGAAAACTGATTCCGAATACAATGACCGCCGTACTCATATTTTCACTTATCTTCAGAATCATCACGGAAATCACTGCCGTGGGAAGCAATACCTTCATAAAAGTTTTCAGATCTTTGAGTGCCGACGCATATTTGCTGATCAGAGCTGCCGAAAAAATAATCATGGCTACCTTTACAGGTTCCGCCACCTGAAACTGTCCCAGCCCGGGAATCCGAAGCCACCGCGTTGCTCCTTTTACATTGACCCCCAGCCCGGGAACCAGCAGAAGCAGAATCAGAACTGCAGAACCAATAAGGCCTATGACTGCAAAGTATCTCCAGGTCCGGTAATTGATGTTTGCTGTAATCAGCATCAGTATCAGGCCAAATATACTGTATTTAAGCTGGCTTTTCAAAAAATATGCTGAATCATAATTAAATGACTGACGCATACTGGCCGTGTAATAGCTGGCGCTGTACAGCATAATCAGGCCGAACACGATCAGAAAAATGACCGCTACAATCAGGTTGGTATCATAACTGAGCAGATAGGAGAGTACTCTCCTTTTCCTTCCTCTGTTTGCCATGCTGTTCCTCCGAAAATCCGTCCAATCCGTTTCGTTTTTATTATACGTGTTTCTCTTTCTGCCCGCAAGAGCCGAAGGCAGATATCAGGAAGGAAAGGGCCGCGTCCCGGCTTTCCTGCCGCGGACACAGCCCCCTCTCTTTCGCATTCCGCCAGATTTCCCTCCTGGACAGTGAATAAAACCATTTCCAGAACTACTCTACTACGTGAATCCATCCTTCCGGAGCTTCAATCCGTCCCATCTGGATACCGGTCAGAGTCTCGTACAGCTTCCGGGTAACCGGTCCCATCTCCTCCATACCGCTGGGCATACAGATTTCTTTTCCATGATCCACAATCCGTCCTACCGGTGAGATAACTGCAGCCGTTCCGCACAGACCACACTCTGCAAAATCCTTTATCTCATCGAAGAAGACTTCTCTTTCCTCCACTTCCAGTCCCAGATATTCTTTTGCCACATAAACAAGAGAACGACGGGTAATGGACGGAAGAATGCTGTCGGATTTAGGTGTAACAACCTTATGATCCTTCGTCACAAAGAGGAAGTTTGCTCCTCCTGTCTCCTCTACCTTCGTTCTGGTAGCCGCATCCAGATACATATTTTCATCAAATCCGTTCCGGTGAGCTTCCATAATGGCATGCAGGCTCATGGCATAGTTCAGGCCTGCCTTAATATGACCTGTTCCGTGAGGTGCCGCGCGGTCAAAGTCTGATACACAAATGGTAATCGGCTTTACACCGCCCTTGAAGTAAGGACCTACCGGTGTACAGAATACACGGAACTGATATTCATCTGCCGGCTTCACGCCAATTACAGGATTACTTCCGAACATATAAGGACGCAGATAAAGAGTTGCCCCCGTTCCGTAAGGAGGAACATACGCAGCATTTGCCTTTACTACCTGCGTTACAGCATCAATAAAACGCTCTTTCGGAAATACAGGCATCTCCAGACGCATCGCTGACTGCTCCAGACGCTCTGCGTTCAGATCAGGACGGAAGGTTACAATATGTCCGTCTTCCGTCGTATAAGCCTTCAGACCTTCAAAAACAGTCTGGGCATACTGAAGCACACCGGCGCACTCATTGATCACCACATTGGCATCATCCGTCAGAACACCATCATCCCATGCTCCGTTCTTGTAGTTGGATACATACCTCTTGTCTGTGGCAATGTAGCCAAAGCTAAGATTTCCCCAGTCAATATTTTTCTTTTCCATAACCAGTCTCCTCCTAATCAGCCGTCCTGCCGCAGCGTCCACTGGCCCTGCGATGGGGGCGGAACATTTTTTACATTATAGATCACTTTTTTTCATTGCGCAATCAGAAATCAGGGCTTTCCATGCCAATCACGAACGAATTTTCAGCCGTCCGGCTGATCTCTTATTTCTTATTTTTCCGTTCGTAACGGCAGAATGTAAACTCCAGATCAAAATATGTCTTTTCCTCGCTCTGACCTGTCAGTTCCCACTCCGGATCATTCTCCAGATTCGGGAAC
This sequence comes from uncultured Merdimonas sp., assembly GCA_944378225.1. GTDB lineage: Bacteria > Bacillota > Clostridia > Lachnospirales > Lachnospiraceae > Laedolimicola. The sequence continues at coordinate 1,568 of CALWGE010000013.1, read as the reverse complement.
CAGGCATCTGCCTCATAAGCGTGATCCATGCGTGTCACATGAGCCACATCGCAATAGGGAAGAAATTCCCTGTAAATGGCATCTCCTCCAATAATATAGATATCTTCTGAAGGATACTGCTTCAGAACTTCCAGCGTTTCTTCCACGGAATGGCAGATTACAGCATCCTTTGCCGTAAATTCCGGATTACGTGTCAGGATAATATTTGTTCTGTTTTTCAGAGGCAGACCGCCCGGAAATGTATCCAGAGTTTTTCTTCCCAGAACAACTACTTTTCCCATGGTCTCAGACCGAAAGAATTTCATATCTTCCGGAATGCTCACCAGCAGCTTGCCTTTATAGCCAATCGCCCAGTTTTTATCCACATTAACAATCAGATTCATCTTTCTTTTCCACCTTTCCCAAGCTTTTTCCCCTCTGCTTACACTGCTATGGGGATATCTTTAATCTGCGGACCTGTCACATAATCTTCCACGATCAGATCCTGTGTGGTAAACGCATAAAAATCAGTTATATCCGGATTCAGAGACACCTTCGGCGCCGGATAAGCCGGACGTGAAATCAGTTCATTCACAATATCCACATGCCGGTCATAGATGTGGGCATCCGCGATCACATGCACCAGTTCTCCGGGTACCATGCCGCTGACCTGTGCCACCATCATCAGAAGAATTGCATACTGACACACATTCCAGTTATTTGCCGCCAGCACATCCTGGGAACGCTGATTCAGAACCATGTTAAGAACCAGCCTGTCCTCCCCGGGCCGTTTCGTCACATTATACGTCACTCCGTACGCACAGGGATACAGATGCATCTCACTTAGATCTGCAAACACATAAGTATTCGTCATGATTCTTCGGCTGTAGGGATTTTCCTTCAGATCAAACAGGACTCTGTCCATCTGATCCATGTCTCCTTCTTTGTAATGACTCTTAACTCCAATCTGATACCCGTAGGCCTTACCGATGGACCCGCTCTCATCAGCCCATTCATCCCAGATATGACTGTTCAGATCATGGATATTATTTGATTTTTTCTGATAAATCCACAAAATTTCGTCCATACAGCTTTTTAATCCGGTTTTGCGCAAAGTCAGCGCCGGGAATTCCTTCGAAATATCATACCGGTTTACTACTCCGAAACGCTTAATCGTATAGGCAAAGCTCCCGTCCGGCCATTTTGGACGAACCTTTTCCCCCTCTGTACTCGTACCATTCTCAATAATATCTCTGCACATATTGATAAAAACCTGATCCGCGTAACTCATGCTCTTTTTGCCTCCCTTTCCTCTCCATCCTTGCCCCTTCCCGTCATGAGAAGCTGCCCTGCTCTCAGTTTCTTCTCATTATAGGAAATTCCACCCCTTTTTACAAGATGAAAAAGTCTGTGAAAAATTTTTTAAATTTTTTTAAAAAAAGTGTTGACATTCCATTCCTTTTCGTGTAATATACAACATGTCGCTGATACACAACAGCAACACAGAAAAACAACAGAATATGCGATAGTGGCGTAGTTGGTAACGCGCGACCTTGCCAAGGTCGAGACCGCGGGTTCGAGTCCCGTCT